>NZ_JBHXCS010000007.1:0-160442 GCF_042725215.1 Corynebacterium sp. NPDC060344
CTTGGGACAGCAAGTCGTCGAGGTAGGTGGTGGGGTCGATATGATTGGGCGCAGCGGCCATCGTGGTGTGCCTTTCGAGGAGATGTAGGAGTTGAGTCGAAAGGTACCTACGGTGGTCGCCCTTGTTGTTGGTGGGGCGGTCACCGAGGTGGTCGGTACACCACGCTAGAGGACGCAACCCGCTGCCGCCCCAAACCCCGACATCGCTCCACGCAACAGCCCCAAACCCCGACATCGCTCCACGCAACAGCCCCAAACCCCGACATCGCCCTCGGGATCGCTGCTCCGCATTCGTCGTCGGGGAGTTTCGTGCCATATAGATGTCAACGCCGCGTCGATAAAACCGTTTCCGCAGGTCGCGAAATTCGGTGGCACCCATATGACCTGAAATTCGGCACGGCGGCCCCGTCATCGCCCGCGTGGCGATCTGGGTGTGTGGCGCTGGGGCCCCGCCGTCGCCGGCGCGGCCATCTGGGTGAGTGGCGCAGGGGCTTCGTGGAGGAGCTTCGGTCGGGCCTGGGCGCGTGTAGTGGGTATTGACCAGCGACAATGGAAGAACGTAACGAAAAACGTTGCGCCACTCGGACGGTCGCGCTACTGTATCGAATATCGATAGGGCAACGACTATCGATGGGGTATCGGCAATCGATACCCCTCCGCCACTGGTCCGAGGAGGCCATCATGTCCACCTGGAACGACGACCCCCGACACGAGTTCCCCGGCGATCGCCGCCCCGCCGACCGTCGCGACGCCGACCGCCGCGAGGCCGAGCGTCGCTACCCGAAGCCGTCGACGCCGAAGAAGGAGCGCACCGACATCTACGCCACGGTCTTCGCCCTGGCGCTGGCACTGCTGCTGCTGATCGGCTGGGCGCTGCGCCCGGTCATCGGCGGCGACGGCGTCCCGGCGAAGGTCGCCCGCATCGCGCAGGACGCCTCGGTCGACAATGGCCGCGCGGTCGCCCGCGAGCTCATCTCCGACGGCGCCGCCAGTTTCCTGTGGGCGGCCCACTGGGTGGCGTTCGCCTCGCTGCTGTTCGTGGTCCTGTGCGGCGCGGGGCTGGCGCGCAATTTCCTGCGCGGCGACTTCTTCACGCTCGGTTCGTACCGCTGGGTGTCGGCGATGTGCTGGGGCCTGATCTTCTACATGTTCGTGCCGGGCTTCATCGGGATGCTCGGCGGCAACATGGTGCTGCGCGATCTGAACCTGCATTGGATGAGCATCCCGGCGATCGACACGAAGGACTTCATCGTCATGTACGTGCTGGTCATGACGCTGTCGCTGGTCGGCGTGGCCATCCGCCGCGCGAGCACGCTGGAGCGCGACACGGAGGGCCTGGTCTGATGTCGCCCGCCCAGTTGCCCGACGCCGACGGCCACCGCGTGCGCTGCCACCTCGACCGTCTCCTCGAGGACCGCGGCCTCACCCTCCGCGCCCTCTCGGACATGGTCGGCATCAGCACGGTGAACCTGTCGGTGATGAAGAACGACAGAGCGAAAGCGGTCCGCTTTTCCACGCTGACCTTGCTTTGCGACGCCTTGGCCTGCACCCCGGGAGACTTGTTCACGGTGGAGGCGTCGTAAAGCGAAGGCGGGGAGCTACCGGGCGAGTTCCTCGAAGAACCAGCCCATGACCAGCGCGCCCGGGTCGGCGACGCCCTTCGCGGCGTCGCCGACGTAGCTCGCGCGGCCCTTGCCGGCGACCCGGTCGGCGGTGGCCTCCGCGCCGGCGGTGGCCGCATCGGCGGCGTCGGCGGGGGAGGCGCCGTCCTCGAGTGCGGCGACGGCGGGTTCGATGGCGTCGACGACGGTGCCATCGCCGACCTTCGCGCCGCCCAAATCGACGATGGCGTCCAGCCCGGCGCGGGCGGCCGCGGCGAGATCGACGTCCGCGATGGACGTCGCGTCACCGGCTTCGGCGCCCATCGTGGCGAAGAACAGCCCGAACACCGCGCCCGACGTGCCGCCCGCGCGGACCAGGTAGGACTCGCCCAGGGCATGGAGGACCTCGCCGACCGTGCCGCGCAGGGGGAGATCAAAGGGGCCGAGCGCCTCGCGCATGTTCACGCCGAAGTCGCCGTCGCCGGCCTTGCGGTCCAACGCGGTGAGATCGTCGTGGGCGCCGAGGACCCGCTCAATCCACGCCGACAGCTCCGGCTGCTTTGGGCCGGAGTCGGCGGCGGGGAGATCGTCGGCGGCGGAGGCGGACACCTCGGGCACGCCGTCGTAGGGGGCGGGGGCATCCCACGCGGGCGCGCCGGTGGGGGCGTCGAGGAGTTCGAGCAGATCGTCGTCGACGCCGAGGACGGTCAACGAGAAGCCCGCCATGTCCCACGCCGTGATGAAGTTGCCGCACATGGTGCGCTCGATGGCCGCGCCGCGGGACTCGAGCTCGCCGCAGGCCAGCGCCAGAATCGCGCTGAGCTCCAGGCCGGCGATGCCGCCGAGTCCGTTGGCCAGGACGAGGACGCGATCGGGGGAGCCGGCGGCCTCGTGGATTGCATCGATCATCTCGGCGACGGCCTCGTCGATGGCCGTGCGCGTGCGGCGGTCGATGCCGCGCTCGCCGTGGATGCCGACGCCGAACTCGGCTTCGTCGTCGGAGAGGGAGAACGACTCCTCCGCGCCGGGCGTGCGGGCGCCGCTGAGCGACATGGCGATGGAGCGGGCGCGCCGGGCGACGTTGCGGCCGACGTCGGCGACCACGTCGAGATCGGCGCCCCGGGCGGCGGCCGCACCGCACGCCTTCTCCACGAGGATCGTCGCACCGGTGCCGCGGCGGCCGGGACCGTCCGACTCCGCGTCGTCTCCTGCGCCGTCTCCCGTGCCTTCTCCTGAGCCGTCGCCCGCGTCGGTGGCCACGTCGTCGCCGACGAGCACCGTCTCCACGCGGATGCCCTCCTCGGCGGCGAGCTTGGCGGCGACGCCGAAGTTCATGACGTCGCCGGTGTAGTTCTTCACGATGTGCACCACGCCCGAGCCGTCGTCGACCGCGCGCGTGGCCTCGAGGATTTGCCGCGCATTCGGCGAGGTGAAGATGTGCCCAGGGCACACCGCGTGGAGCATGCCGTCGCCGAGGAACCCGGCGTGCAGCGGCTCATGGCCGGATCCGCCGCCGGAGATGAGGGCGACGCCCTTCTTGCGGCCATCGCCCCCGGCCGTCCGCCCGCCCGTGAACTCGAGGAATCCGCCATCGCGCCAGGCGATGTCGCTGCGACCGGCGATCATGCCGGCCAAGCCCAGTCGGTACGGGGTCGTCGCGTCGTCGAAGAATGCGCCCATGCCCCGACACGGTACGGGGCCCCGGGGATTCCGGCAGACGGGGTGGGCGGTGGCCGTCGTCAAGCGAAAGCGCGCAGTGCCACGGAAGATCACCGAGCGTTAACTCCAGCGTCACCTTCGACTCACCGCGAGGCCACCCGGTGGGCTTAACGTTTGCTGAGTTCAAGCCTTGCAGTGCATGCCCGCGCCGCCGGGCCGACCCCGCGAAACCAGCCGACACATGAAGAGGTGCGCCGTGGCGCTGATCCACAAGAACCTGCTGAAGAACCCGTTCGCTTCTTCCCGAAGCTCCCTGACCTGCACGTACAAGTGCGGCAACGCGTGCCGCGACGACGCGCCCAACGAGTTCTCGGGCAACGAGTACTTCGCCGACGTGGCCAAGCGCGCCTACAGCCGCCGCCAGGCCCTCAAGGTCGGCGGCGCGGCGACCGTCGCGTTCGGCGGCGCCTCCCTCCTCGCGGCGTGCTCCACCGACGACGGCAACGGCGCCGGCGCGACCACCACCACCGGCGCCGAGGGCGAGGGCAACGGCGGCGGCGAGTCCCCCGAGGGCATGCGCTTCCAGGTCGTCGAGCCCAACGAGAAGGACGAGGTCGTCATCCCCGAGGGCTACGAGCAGAACGTGCTCATCGCCTGGGGCGACCCGGTCGAGGACGGCGCCCCGGAGTTCGACTTCGAGGCCCAGACCGCCGACGCCCAGGCCAAGCAGTTCGGCTTCAACAACGACTTCGCCGGCGTGCTCGAAGTCGCCGACGGCACCCTGGTCTACGTCTGCAGCCACGAGTACACCACCGAGCCGATGATGTTCCGCGACTGGGACGTGGACGGCACGACCGAAGAGCAGGCCAACATCGGCATCGCCGCCCACGGCCACACGGTGCTGGCGGTCGAGGAGGACGACAAGGGCTTCCTCAAGCCCATCAAGGGCCACGAGCTCAACCGCCGCATCACCGGCTTCTCCGAGTTCACGGTCGTGGGCCCGGCCGCCGGCCACGAGTTGCTCAAGACCACCGAGGACCCGACGGGCACGAAGGTCACCGGCACCTTCAACAACTGCGCCGGCGGCATCACGCCGTGGGGCACCATGCTCTCCGGCGAGGAGAACGTCGACCAGTACTTCGGTGGCGTCGACAAGCTGGACGACGCCGAGCTGAAGGACAAGCTCGGCCGGTACTCGCTGAAGAACGACCTGTCCGACCGCGGCTGGGAGAAGTTCCACGATCGTTTCGACGTCTCCAAGGAGCCGAACGAGCCGAACCGCTTCTACTGGATCGTCGAGATCGACCCCTCCGACCCGACGTCGACGCCGGTCAAGCACACCGCGCTGGGCCGCTTCAAGCACGAGGCCGGCCAGATCCACGTCACCGACGACGGCACCGTGGTCTGCTACTCGGGCGACGACGAGCGCTTCGAGTACATCTACAAGTTCGTCTCCTCCCGCAAGATCAAGGAGGGCGACATGGCGCACAACATGGGCATCCTCAACGAGGGCACCCTGTACGTGGCCAAGTTCAACGGCAACTCGCCGGAGAGCGAGATCGACGGCTCCGGCGAGCTGCCCGAGGACGGCGCGTTCGACGGCGAGATCGAGTGGATCCCGCTGATGACCGCCAAGGCCGACGGCTCCGGCGAGTCCCACGTCGACGGCATGGACGCCGCCGAGGTGTGCGTGTACACCCGCCTGGCCGGCGACAAGGTCGGCGCCACCCGCATGGACCGCCCGGAGGACATCGAGGCGTCGCCGGTGACCGGCAAGGTCTACGCCGCGCTGACGAACAACTCCTACCGCGGCATGGCCGAGGGCGGCCAGGGCGTCATCGACCAGAAGATCGAGCAGGCCACCGACGGCGCGGGCCGCCCCTACGAGGGCCCGACCGAGGTCGCCCCCGTCACCGAGAACAAGAACGGGCTGGTCCTGGAGATGGACGACGACCACGCCGGCACCAAGGGCACGTGGAACCTGCTGCTCGTCTGCGGCGATCCGGCCGAGGCCGCGACGTACTTCGGCGGCTTCGACAAGGAGTCGGTCTCGCCGATCTCCTGCCCGGACAACCTGACGTTCGACGAGTACGGCAACCTGTGGATCTCCACCGACGGCAACGCGCTCGACTCCAACGACGGCCTGTACGCCGTCGCGGTCGAGGGCGAGCGCCGCGGCGAGGTCAAGTGCTTCCTCACCGTCCCCGTCGGCGCCGAGACCTGCGGCCCGATCGTCGACGGCAACCGCGTGATGGTCAACGTCCAGCACCCGGGCGAGGACGACGACGCCAACCCCGACAACGTCATCTCGCACTGGCCCGACGGCGGCGACGCCCAGCCGCGCCCGGCCGTGGTGCAGGTCGTCCGCTCCGGCGGCGGCAAGATCGGCGCGTAGCTCCGCGATCCGGATCGGCGGCCGACCGCTGACCGCCGACCGCTGACCGCCGCCCCCTGACCTCATGGCCCCACCTTCCCTAAGGTGGGGCCATGATCGTCGTTGGCGGAGAAATGCTGGTGGACCTGGTGCCGGTCGGGGCACCCGCGGACTCGGCCGGTGCAGGTGGGCCCGGCAACGCCGCGGGACTCACGGGCGACGGCCCCGATCTGCGCCCGCACTTGGGCGGCGGGCCGTTCAACGTGGCCATCGCCGCGGGCAGGCAGGGCGCCGATGTCGCGTTCCTGTCGCGCCTGTCCACCGACGCCTACGGCCGCGCCGGGCTGGCCCGGCTGGCGGAGTCCGGGGTCGACGTCGGCCTCGTGCAGTTGGGGGAGGAGCCGACGACACTGGCGGTGACGCAGCTGGCCGCGGATGGGTCGGCGACGTATGACTTCCATTGGGCCGGCGCCGCCGACCGCCTGGTCGCCGATCCCGGCCCACTCGACGTCGACGTGGTGTGCCTGGGCACGTGCTCGCTGGTCTTCGAGCCTGGCGCGACGGTGTACGAGACCGTCATGGTCCGCGAGTCCGATCGCGGCCGCGTCATCGCGCTGGACCCGAACATCCGCCCCGCGGTCATCGCGGATCCGGGGCTGTACCGCGAGCGGTTCCGCGCGTGGTTGCCGCACGTCACGGTGCTGAAGCTCTCCGATGCCGACCTCGCCTGGCTTTACGACGACCCCCGCCCCGACGTCCGCCGCCTGTGTTCGGGCATCGCCGGGGAGTTCCGTTGCGCGGTGATTCTGACGGAGGGCGCGGGAGGGGCGACGGCGTTCACGGCGAGGGGAGAGGTGTCGGCCGTGGCGCCTGCGGTGGAGGTTGCGGACACGATCGGGGCGGGCGACACGGTGATGGGAACCATCGCCGCGCAGATCGACGCGCACCTGGGCGAGGCGGCCCACGTCGGCGCGGGCGGCGCGGCACCGGCCGACGTCGTCCGGGCGTGGGGGCCGGAACAGTGGGGCCCGATCCTCGAGCGCGCCGTCCGCGCGGCGGCCATCACGGTGTCGCGGCCCGGGGCGAATCCGCCGACGGCCGCCGAGATGGGGTGATGCGCGGGCGATGTCGCGGACTGTTCGAACATCGCGGCTTCGGAGCCCTGACGCGATCCGGGGTGGGGCGTAGTCTTCTCGCAACGGAAGTCTTTTCGCGGCGGATACCTGATCGGCCCGCGAGGGTCGGCGCCAGGATCGGCGCGTGAGGCTTCGCGAGGGACTGCGTGAGAGTGCACGACGGACGGAGGGACCGGCAATGAACTGGATCATCGTGGTGGGCGTGATCATCGTCATCGTGGGCGTGGTGCTGGTGGTGATGGGCAAGCGGAAGGACGGCGGTGGCGGGCCGCGCTACAACGATCCGCTGTTGACCGGGGAGTTCCGCCAGTTCGGCCCGACGTCGCTGGCGCCGGGGGCGATCATTTCCAGCGATGGCCACGACTACGTCGTGCGCGGCACCCTCGCGCTGAGCCAGGGGCCCTTCCGCTGGTGGGAGCATCTGCTCGACGGTGGGCCGGACGGTGCGTGGTTCGGCGTCGAAGACGATGAGGGTGCGGTGGAGCTGACCTGGTGGAAGCGCCACCCGGCGGTGCAGGAACCGACGAACCCCATCGTCATCGACGGCCACGAGTACTGGGAGCAGGAGCGCGGCGAGGCCCGCTACCGCTCCGTGGGCACCACGGGCCTGCCGCCGGAGGGGACCATGGAGTACATCGATTTCGAGGCGCGCGGCAACCGGTTGCTCGGGATGGAGCGGTGGTCGCCGAACGGGCCGTGGGAGATTTCCTTCGGCCACCGGACATCGCCGGGTGGGCTGACCGTCTATCCGGCGCCGACGGACCCCAACGGCCAGTTCGGCGCCGAGGGCAACGAGAGGTGAGGGGGCGGACGGCGACCATGGGCACCCTCATGACGGAAGTGATCGAGGCGGGCACGCTCACCGCAGACATGACCTCCGCAGACATGACCACCGCGCCGCTGGCGCTCGATGTCCCCTTCGCCGACGTCCGGGCCGACGACCTGCGATTGTCCATCGGCGGTGCCGTGCCGGAGGCGCTCGCGCACGTGACCATCGCCGCGCACCCGCTGACCGAACCGGGCGGACACGGCGGCGCGAGTTCGCTCACGCTGGGCGTCCTCGGCTCCTCGCATGTCGCCTTCGTCGGTGACGCCGCGGCACCGGTGCACGTGGAGGAGCTGTCCTGCACCGCCGTCGGTGGTGCGCCATTGCGCGACGTGATGGGCGAGGCCGCCGATCACGCCCCGGCCGTCTCGGTGGAGGTGCTGGGCGAAGGGGACTTCGGCGGCGTCGTCAAGCAGATGCGGAGGCTTGGCGACGACCCATCCGCCCTGGTCGCCGAGTTCCCGGGACGCGACGGCGCCATCACCGCCGTGCGCGGCGAGGCCATGCCCGGGGGATTCCGCTGGCGGACGTGGCACCTGTACCCGCAGGCCAGTGGTGGGGAAGTGGTCGCCACCCGGTCGGAGTGGCGGGCTGACCGGGATACGAAACGGGAGGTGGGGCGATGAAGAACATCGGCATCGTGGTCATCGTCCTCGGCGTGCTCACCATCATCTTCGGCGCGGTCGCCGGGTCGTCGGGCGTGGAGCGGACCATCGGCGACACGTACGCGCAGGCCTCCACCTCCGACGGCACCACGACGTGGAGCTGCGGCACCTCCGACCCCATCCAAGTCGGCCGCGAACTGCGCGAAGAGCTGCGGCCGCAGGCCTACACCGAACATGAGGGTGCGGCGTACCTGCGCACGAGGAAGAGGATCGTCATCGTGGAAATGCCCCACGGCGACTGCATCATCCGCGCCGAAGGGCTCGACCGCACCTACAACAACGGCGGCTTCGCCTTCCTCGGCTACGGCTTCCGGCCGGCATCTCCGGCGAGCGGATCGGGCGGCAACTCCGGATCCTGGGGAGGCGCGAAATGACCGCGGCTTCGCTACCGGCCACATCACCCATCCCGACCGCAGTGCCCGTTCAAGCATCTGCGCAAGCACCCATTCCAGCACCCGTCCAGTTCGAGGCAAGGAGTCCCGAGATGACCGACACCACCCAGGGCATCGGCACCGCGGCCCACACGTTTGACGCCGGCCTGGTGTCGGCGCAGGAAATGACGGCGGAGCTGCTCGGCAACCAACTCGTCGACGGCATCGTGGCCACCATTTCCTACTTCGCCGCGGGCTTCGCGGTGCTGGTGGTCGGGTTCGTCGTCCTCGACTTGCTCACGCCCGGCAAGCTGCGGGAACTGGTCTTCGTGGAAAACCGCGCGGGCGCCGCCACCCTGGCGAGCGCCCAGCAGATCGCGCTGGCGATGATCATCGTCTCCGTCATCAGGGCCTCCGACGACCGGCTGTGGGCGGGCATCACGGAAACGCTGATCTACGGGGCCATCGGCATCATCATGCAGGCGCTGGCGCTGCTCGTTCTCGAAGCCCTCGTGCCCGGCCGCTTCCGCGACGTGGTCATGGACGCCAAACTGCGGCCGCGGGCGGCGATGGCCGGGGTCACCCTCGTGGTGATCGGGCTGATCAACGCCGTCGCACTGTCGTGACCGACGCCGCGTCCGCCGAGCCCACCGTTCCCGCCGAGCCCGCCGAGCCCGCTACTCGGGTTTCTCCCGACTCCGAGGATCCGCCCGGGAAACTCTGGCGGGCGCTGCTGCTGGCGTCGGTCGCGGCGTGCGCGGCGTGCGGCCTGATCTACGAGCTCGCACTGCTGGCGCTGTCCGCGTCGCTGGGGCGCGGCGACGTCGTGGCCACCTCCGTCATCGTCGCCGGCTACGTCGCATCGCTGGGCCTCGGCGCACTGGCCGCCAAACCCCTGGTGCGCTGGGCGGCGGCGTCGTTCCTCGGGGTGGAGGCTGCGCTCGGCCTGGTCGGCGGGTTCTCGGCGACGCTGCTGTACCTGTCGTTCGCGGTGACCGGCGATTCGCTGGCGGCGCTGGCGGTGGCGACCATCGCCATCGGCGTGCTCGTCGGCGCCGAAGTCCCGCTGCTGATGACGCTGCTCCAGCACGGCCGCCGCACCACCGCCGCCGAATCCGGCGCGGTCGTGGCCAACCTCAACGCCGCCGACTACCTCGGGGCGCTCATCGGCGGCCTGTCGTGGCCGTTCATCGTCCTGCCCGTCTTCGGCATGCTGCGCGGCACCGCCGTCACCGGCCTGATCAACGTCGCCGCGGCGCTGCTCATCGCGCTTCTGCTGCTGCGCCGCATGCTCACGCGCCGAGCGCTGATCGCCGCCGTCGCCGTGCTGGCCACCGCGGCCGTCGCCCTGGTCACCCTGCTGTTCACCGTCCGCCAGGTCGAGGTCAGCGCACGGCAGGCGCTGTTCGCCGCGCCGATCGTCCACGCCGAGCGCAGCGACTACCAGGAGATAGTGGTCACCCGCTCCGGAAACGACACCCGGCTGTTCCTCGACGGCGGCCTGCAATACTCCAGCCGCGACGAATACCGCTACACCGAATCACTGGTCTACCCGGCGCTGCACGACGGCGCGCGGACGGCGCTGATCCTCGGCGGCGGCGACGGATTGGCCGCCCGGGAACTGCTGCGCATGCCCACCATCGAGCGCATCGTCCAGGTCGAGCTGGACCCCCGGGTCATCGAGCTGGCCCGCACGGAATTGGCCGCCGACAACGGCGGATCGCTCGACGACCCCCGCGTCGACGTGGTCATCGACGACGCCTTCGCGTGGCTGCGCGGGCATTCGGCCGAGCCCCGCGACATCCCCGCCGGCGGCTTCGACGTCATCTACGCCGACCTGCCCGACCCCGACACCCCGGTCCTGGGCCGGCTGTACTCGCAGGAGTTCTACGGGCTCATCCGCGGCGTCGCCGCCCCCGGCGCTCGCCTGGCCGTCCAGTCCGGGTCGCCGTTTTCCACGCCCGACGCCTACTGGCGCACCATCTCCACCATGCGCGCGGCGGGCTGGGCCACGACGCCGTACCACGTCCACGTCCCCACCTTCGGCGATTGGGGCTTCGGGCTGGCCGAGCTTGACGACGACGCTGTGCTCGACGACGACCCTGCGCTTGACGACGACGCAGCTCCCGACCCCGCCGCCCAGCCCCGCCCCGGCCCGGAGGTCGCCGTGCCGCCGGGCGCCCCGCCGCTGCGGTTCTTCACGCCGGACGTGGCGGCGGCGTCAATGGCCTTCGGCGCCGATTCCGCGCCCCGCGACATGGAACCGTCCACGCTTGCGGACCCGTCGATCGTCGATGACCTGCGGCGGGGCTGGCGCCGCGCCGGCGAATAGGCCCGCCGCGCCGGTGCGGGCGGGGCGGCACCCCGCCGGATATGCCGTCGTCAAGCAGTCGGCTACCCTGTGAAACCGTGACTGACGCGAAGAACCCCACCCCGAACCAGGCCCAGAAGCCCGCCACCGACCTGCCCGAGCAGCTGCGCATCCGCCGCGACAAGCGCACCAAGCTCCTGGCCGACGGCGGCCAGGCCTACCCGGTCGAGGTCCCGCGCACCCACACGCTCGCCGAGGTCCGCGAGCAGTGGCAGCTGGAGGCGGGCGAGGAGACCCAGGACGTGGTCACCGTCGTCGGCCGCGTCATCTTCGTGCGCAACACCGGCAAGCTGTGCTTCGCCACCCTGCAGGAGGGCGACGGCACGCAGCTGCAGGCCATGCTCAGCCTGAAGGAGGTCGGCGAGGACGCGCTGGCCGCGTGGAAGGCCGACGTGGACATGGGCGACTTCGTCATCATCACCGGCCGCGTCATCGCGTCGCGCCGCGGCGAGCTGTCCGTCATGGCCACCGAGTGGACCATGGCGTCGAAGTCGCTGCGCCCCCTGCCGTTCGCGCACTCCGACATGAGCGAGGACCAGCGCGTCCGCCACCGCTACACCGACCTGATCATGCGCCCGGAGGCCCGCGACAACGCGATCACCCGCATCAAGGTCATCCGCGAGCTCCGCCACGCGCTGGAGCGCCGCGGGTTCCTCGAGGTCGAGACCCCGATGCTGCAGACCCTCCACGGCGGCGCGGCGGCCCGCCCGTTCGTCACGCATTCCAACGCCCTCGACCTGGACCTGTACCTGCGCATTGCGCCGGAGCTGTACCTCAAGCGCTGCGTCGTCGGCGGCATGGAGAAGGTCTTCGAGATCAACCGCAACTTCCGCAACGAGGGCATCGACTCGTCGCACTCGCCGGAGTTCGCCATGCTCGAGTACTACGACGCCTACGGCACCTACGACGACTCCGCGCGCACCGTCCGCGAGGTCATCCAGGAAATCGCGCAGGCCGTGTTCGGCTCGACGACGGTCACGCTGGCCGACGGCACCGAGTACGACTTCGGCGGCGAGTGGAAGCAGCTGGAGATGTACCCCTCGCTCAACGAGGCCCTGGCGCGGAAGTTCCCGGGCCAGCCGGAGGTCACCGTCGACTCGACCGTCGAGGAGCTCAAGGCCATCGCCGCCGCCATCGGCCTGGAGGTGCCGGCCAAGGGCGGCTGGGGCCACGGCAAGCTGGTGGAGGAGATCTGGGAGCTGCTGTGCGAGGACCAGCTCGACGGCCCCGTCTTCGTCCGCGACTTCCCCGTGGAGACCTCCCCGCTGACGCGCCAGCACCGCTCCAAGCCGGGCGTCACCGAGAAGTGGGACCTGTACGTGCGCGGTTTCGAGCTGGCCACGGGCTACTCGGAGCTCGTCGACCCGGTCATCCAGCGCGAGCGTTTCCAGGACCAGGCCCGCCTCGCCGCCGGCGGCGACGACGAGGCCATGGTCCTCGACGAGGACTTCCTCCAGGCGATGGAGCAGGGCATGCCGCCGACCACGGGCGTGGGCATGGGCGTCGATCGCCTGCTCATGGCCTTCACCGGCCTGGGCATCCGCGAGACGGTGCTGTTCCCGATCGTGAAGCCCGAGCAGGGCTAGGTTTTCGTTTCTGTTTTTGCTTGACGACGGGCCGGCGTTCGCGCCGGTCCGTCGTTTTTCGCGTCAGCGGCCGAGACCCGACAGGTCGCGTTCGACCACGTAGTTGCGGTGTGCCGTGGTGCCCAGGGTGTATTCGGGATTGAGGCCGTACATCGCCCAGCGGGAGCGCGAGGACCAGTGCAGCGCCTCCGGCGAGCCAGTGCGGTGGAAATTGACCTGGTAGCCGCCCGTGTGCAGGTGGATGAGCGTGTACCCGCCGGGGTAGCCGGCGGCGGAGCCGAACTCCACGAAGTCGACGTTCTTCGCGGCGTCGGGGGCGGTGCGGCGGGCGCGGTGCGTGTGGCCGGCGGCCATGAGGAAAGCGCCGGGGGTCGCGGCCAGCGCCCGCTGCAGCCGGTCCGAGTGGTCGAGGTTGAGGGTGAAGGTTGGGGTGCCGACGTTGGTGAACGCCGCTTCGACGGTGACCGGGTGATGGGCGAGCAGCAGCGTCGGTCGGCCGGGGTCGGCGGCGAGCTCGGCCTCCAGCGCCGCAAATTGCCCCTCTTCGATGCGGCCGCCGGACTCGTCGAGCATGGAAGAGTCCAGCCCGAGCACCCGCAGTCCGCCGACGTCGGTGCGCCACATGGTCTGGCGCGGCACGAACTCCTCGCCCCACGGGTCGCGGTGGTCGTCGGTGCCCTCGAGCACCGGGTGCGTCTCGTAGCCGGCCGCCGGATCGGAGTCCGGGGTGTGCGGGCGGTCGTGGTTGCCGCGGGTCACGTGGTAGTCGACGCCGTGGGCGCCGAAACCGTCCATGATCTCGCGGAAGCGCCGCACCTCGTGCGGGCGGGCCTCGGAAGTCGTGTCGCCGTTGACGAAGACCCGGCCGATTCCGCGATCGCGGATCTCCGCCAGCGCGGAGGCCAGCATCACCTCCGGGAACGGCGGCAACCCCGGTTCCTGAACGATCGCCTCCGGGAAGTCGCCGAGGATGAGGCCGTGCTTCTCTTCGCCGATGTGGGCGTCGTTGAGCACGGCGATGGTGGTGACGTGCTCGCCGGGCGGTGGAGTCAGCGTGGTGATGCGCCCCGAGATTTCCGGCGAGCCCGGCATGTTCGTGGTCATCAGCCCCGGCGTGGCGGGGACCCCGTCACAGCGGCACTCGAAGACGTAGTCGCGGCCCGGCTCCAGGCCGTCGACGGTGACCAGGTGGAACCCGGTCTCCGAATCGGACGTCGCGACGACGGGCAGTTCCGGCATCCCGGGGCGGGTCCACGAGCCAGCGGGCCCGGGGATCGCCGCGGAGCCGGTGAGGTCGGCCGCCACCGCCGGATCATCGGCCGGGGCGAGGGCCACCTCGCCGAGCGTCGGCACCGTCGGGCGCAGCGGGCCGTAAGCGGGATGCGGTGCCGTGTAGGAGGCGAAACCGAAGGTCACCGACGTCGGGGTGACGGTGACGACTTCCAGGTCCGTGGCCTCGATGCCGCCGGTGCGCACCGCCCGCGCCTTCGGGACCACCGTCGCGGCGAGCAAGACGCCCAGGCCCGCGGCCCCGCCCGCCAAAGCAGTCCGGCGACTGATCGTCCGTGCCCCACCGTCCCCGGAAACTCCCGCCGCCCGATCCGTCGTTTCCCCGCGTCCCTTGACCATGCTGCGGACGCTAACGAGCGGATGGAAACGAAAGGTTGCCCGCGGGTGTCCGGCGGCTGTCGGCGGTGGAAACCTCGTTCATGCGTAGCCGCTCACGCCGCATACCTGCGATAACGCCGTTTCCCGGATCGTCGTAAAGCAAAATATGATGTTGACCTCGTGTTTTTCCGGGGGTGCGTTACGGGGGCGGCGATAGTGCCAATTATGGGGTAGTTCTGCGGAAAGATGTGACAACGATCACGAGATGGCTTTATCGTTATCCCAGTAACAGTTCTGACTCGAAAGGCCATGAACACATGAGCGAGAAGAAGAACCGCGAGGATTCGACCGTCGGCCGCAACAACCCCGGCCGAGACGCCATCGGCGCGGCGATGCGGTTCATCACGTCCATCACCGGCTCAGACTTCGCCCAGAAGTACGACCTGCAGCCGACGATCGACCGCGTGATCTACCAGTCGACCAAGTCCGGCTTCAAGACCCTGGGCGCGGCGAACCGCCAGTTCAAGAAGGTGTCCGGCTCCGGCAAGCCCCAGCGCCCCGCGCGCGAGGCCCAGGCCGCCGCCCCCGACGACGCCGCCTCCGCCGAGCCGGCCAAGACGCCGTCGAAGAAGCTCTTCGACCTCACCCCGACCGAGGATCAGCAGATGATCGTCGAGACGGTGAAGGAGTTCGCGGAATCCCGCCTGCGCGACGTCGCCGCCAAGTGCGACCACGAGGCCACCCCGCCGGAGACCCTCCTGACCGAGGCCGCCGAGCTCGGCGTCGCCCTGATCAACGTCCCCGAGTCCTTCGAGGGCATCGCCACCGGCGAAGACGTCACCACCAACGCGCTGGTCGCCGAGGCGCTGGCCTACGGCGACATGGGCCTGGCGCTGACCGTGCTCGCGCCCGCCGGCGTCGCCGCGACGCTGACCGCCCACGGCTCCGACGCCCAGCAGAAGACCTACCTGCCGGCCTTCGCCGGCGAGGACGTCCCCGCCTCCGCCGTGGTCATCTCCGAGCCGCGCCCCCTGTTCGACCCCCTCAAGCCCGAGGCCACCGGCCGCCGCGAAGGCGACGAGATCGTGCTCAACGGCGTGAAGTCGATGGTGCCCAACGCCGGCGCCGCCGAGCTGTTCATCGTCGGCGTCAACCTCAACGGCCGCCCCGCGCTGGTCATCGTCGAGTCCTCCGCCGAGGGCCTCCACGTCGAGGCCGACCCCTCCATGGGCATCCGCGGCGCCGCGCTCGGCCGCCTCGTGCTCAAGGACGTCCGCGTCCCCGCCGAGGCCATCCTCGGCGGCGAGCAGATCTCCGCCGAGCAGGCCGAGATCGAGTACCGCGACGTGCTGCGCCGCTCCCGCCTCGGCTGGGCCGCCCTCGCCGCCGGAACCTCCCAGGCCGTGCTCGACTACGTCGTGCCCTACGTCAACGAGCGCGAGGCCTTCGGCGAGCCGATCTCGCACCGCCAGGCCGTGGCGTTCATGGTCGCAGACATCAAGATCGAGCTCGACGGCCTGCGCATGATCCTCCTGCGCGGCGCCTCCCGCGCCGACCAGGGCCGCCGCTTCGACCGCGAGGCCGCGCTGGCCAAGAACTACGCCTCCGAGAAGGGCATGAAGATCGGCTCCGACGGCGTGCAGCTGCTCGGCGGCCACGGCTTCGTCAAGGAGCACCCCGTCGAGCGCTGGTACCGCGACCTGCGAGCCATCGGCATCGCCGAGGGCATCGTCGTCCTGTAAACCGCCAGACACTTCAGATTTGAAAGAGGATCCGACATGATCAACCTCGAACTGCCGAAGTTCCTCCGGGCGGGCGCCGCGCAGGCGCATCAGGCCGCGGCGGAGATTTTCCGGCCCATTTCCCGAAAGTACGACCTCGCCGAGCACGAGTACCCGCGTGAGCTGGACACCCTCGCGTCGATGATGGACGGCATGGCCGACGGCGGCAACGCCTTCTCCGGCGCGTCCGGCGGCCGCGGCGACGAGAAGAAGAAGCGCACCGGCGTGAAGAACGGCGGCAACATGGCGTCGCTGCTCAACGTCATCGAGACCTGCTGGGGCGACGTCGGCCTGACGCTGTCGCTGCCGTTCCAGGGCCTGGGCAACTCGGCGCTGGCGGCCGTCGCCACCGACGAGCAGCTGGCGAGCTTCGGCAAGACGTGGGCCGCGATGGCCATCACCGAGCCGTCGTTCGGCTCCGACTCGTCGGCCGTGTCCACGACCGCCCGCAAGGACGGCGACGACTACATCATCAACGGCGAGAAGATCTTCGTCACCTCCGGCGAGCGCGCCGACTCCGTCGTCGTGTGGGCGACCCTGGACAAGTCGCTCGGCCGCGCGGCGATCAAGTCCTTCCTGGTCAAGAAGGGCACTCCGGGCTTCACCGTGGAGCGCCTGGAGGAGAAGCTGGGCATCCGCGCCTCCGACACCGCGGTGCTGCGCCTGGACAACGTCCGCGTCCCGGCCGAGAACCTGCTGGGTTCGCCGGACATCGACGTGAAGAAGTCCTTCGCCGGCGCCATGGCGACCTTCGACAACACCCGTCCGCTGGTCGCGGGCATGGCCATCGGCGTCGCGCGTGCGGCGCTGGAGGAGCTGCGCCGCATCCTGGAGGAGGCCGGCGTCGACATCGATTACGACAAGCCCGCCTTCGCCCAGTCCGCGGCCGTGGCGGAGTACATCCGCCTCGAGTCGGATTGGGAGGCCGCGTACCTCCTGGCCCTGCGCGCCGCGTGGATGGCCGACAACAAGCAGCCCAACACCCTCGAGGCCTCGGCGTCGAAGGCGAAGGCCGGCCGCATGGGCACCGAGGTGACCCTGCGTGCGGTCGAGCTGGCCGGCGCGTACGGCTACTCGGAGCGCAACCTGCTGGAGAAGTGGGCCCGCGACTCGAAGATCCTGGACATCTTCGAGGGCACCCAGCAGATCCAGCAGCTCGTCGTCGCCCGCCGCGTGCTGGGGCTGAGCTCCAAGCAGCTGAAGTAGCGGGTCGGCGATAACCGGATAGCGGTTCGGGTCCGCGCTGAGCGGATCCGGGCCGCTTTCCGTCGTAAATGGCACTAACTGCCGACGCTTCGGCGATTTCGTTGCATGAAATCACCGAAGCGTCGGCAGTTTGCGTCGTTCACGGGCCGTGGCCCGCTTTCTTGCTTGACGACGCCTACGTTCCATGTATCCGTCGTATCCGTCCACGCAGCTACGTAGGCGGATGGGCCCTTCTCTGAAGCCCAGATAGATGTCCAGCGAACAGAAAGACGCGGCCAACCGCTTCTTTCTGGTCACTCGACGTCTTTCCGCGATGGAGCGGGGCGGTGAAGTGGCGGCCGGGCGTCTATCCGCGATGGAGCCGGGGTGCAGTGGCGGTCGGACGTCTATCCGCGATGGAGCGGGGGTGCGGTGGCGGCGAAGGGGCGCCGCAAACGGGCAGATACCTACGTTTCGGCCAGGTACTCATGTTTAAACGTGAGTACCTGGCCGGAACGTAGGTATCTGGGGGAGATGGGGTGGGGACAGCGGCCGGCGGGACCGCCTGCGCTATCCGGCCGTTTGGAGCCGATCCTGGCCGACCAGCTGGGCGCCGTCGGTGCCGGTCGCGTCGGAGCTGGCAGCGGAGGAGGTGGGGGTCGCGCCGTCAGTGCCGGTGGTGTCGGAGGCCGCGCCCGCATCGGAGCCCGCGCCCGCGCCGCCCTCGCCGCCGTCTTCCCATGGCTTCGGCAGCATGCGCGGCACGACCTTGCCCACGGCGTTGCGGGGCAGCTCGTCCATGAACACGGTCTGGCGGGGCACGGAGTGGCGGGCGAGGCGCGCCTTGACGTGGTCGCGGACGTCGGCCTCGGTCAGCGCCCGCCCCTCGGGGGAGCCGTCGGCGACGACCCACGCCACGAGCGCCTGGCCGAACCGGTCGTCGTCGACGCCGTAGACGCAGCATTCGCGCACGCCGGGCAGGTCGGACAGGGCGTCCTCGGTCTCGCGGGGGAAGACGTTCTCGCCGCCGGAGACGATCATGTCGTCCTCGCGGCCGGAGATGTACAGCATCCCGTCCTCGAGCCGGCCCAGGTCACCGGTGCAGACCATGCCGTCGATGATCTCCTTGTCGGCGCCGGGGCGGGTGTAGCCCTCGTAGAGCATGCCGTTGCCGACGAAGATGCGGCCGGTCTCGCCCTCGGGAAGCTCGTTGCCCTCGTCGTCGCGGATGACGATCCGCGTGCCCAGCGGCGCGCGCCCGGCGGTGGTGGGGTTGGCGGCGAGCTCGGCCGGGGTGGCGATGGTCGCCCACGACACCTCGGTCGACCCGTACTGGTTGTACAGCACCGGCCCGAAGCGGTCGAGGGCCTGCTTGACTATGTGCTCCGGGATCGCCGAGCCGCACGACGCGATGACCTCCAGCGGGGACGCCGAGACGTCGTAGTCGTCGGGCATCACTTCGAGCATGCGCTGCAGCATGGTGGGCACGAGGAAGATCGTGTGCGGGTTGTGGGCCTCGATGATGCGCAGCGCGTCCGCGGGCTCGAAGTGCCGGCGCAGCACCATGGTCGAGCGCAGGGCGATGCACAGCTGGGCCGTCGCAAAGCCCCACGTGTGGAACAGCGGCGCGGCGAGGTAGGCGGGCCTGTTGTGGCGCAGGGGGATGCGGCTCATGATCGACGACGCGGGCATCCACGACTTCGGCTCGGGGCGGCGGGCGCCCTTGGGGGTGCCGGTGGTGCCGGAGGTCAGGACGATGACGCGGCCGCGGCGGGGGCGCTTGGGCAGGTCGGCGGTGGGCCAGGCTTCGGGCGGGGCGGTGCGCAGCATTTCGCGCATGGACGTCCAGCCTTCGCGGACGTTGGTGGTGTCCTGGTAGTCCTCGAGCCAGGACACGGCGACGGGGCACTGGTCGAAGTCGTCGGGGAGCATGTGGGTGAATTCCTCGTCGATGAAGAGGAAGTCGAGTTTCTGCTCGCGGATGACGGCGCGGGTCTGCTCGGCGGAGGCGCCGGTGTTGAGCAGCACGAGGTCGGTGCCGAGCCGCCCGTGGGCGCACAGGGCGAGGAGGAAGCCGCGGTGGTTCCGGCACAGCACGCCGATGCGGTCGCGGGGGCGGATGTCGCCGTGGCGCAGGGCGCGGGCGAGGCGGTTGGCGTTGTCGTGGAATTCGGCGTAGGTCATGGATCCGCCGTCGTCGATGATGGCGGTGTGGTGGGGGTCGCGGGCGGCGGCGATGCCGAGCAGGCCGGAGGGCAAGAAGTCCCAGCGGTAGATCGAGCCGGCGGCCTTGCCCATTGCGCCGGGGCCCATCGCGCCGAGCACGCCGGCTTTGGTCACGGGGGCGAGCCCGCGGATGAGGTCGGTGGTGCCGCGCAGGGAGTTTTTGGCGCGGGCGCGGAATTTGTCCGCGGCGCTGGTGGTGGCGGTGTCGGCGTTGGTCGTCGCGTTGGCGTCGATCGTGTCGGACATCTGGCTCGGGCCTCCTTGTATGGCTTTCTCGTGAAAATGAACCATATACGTGACGAGGGTCACGGGGAGGGGTTTCGGCTGGAAAAAGCGGTTGCTTGACGACGGCCCGGCGCCGCCCCCGCCCGCCCCTCAGCCGGCGGCGGCGGAGTCGTCGAGGGGCGTGAAGTCCAGGCCGAGGGCATCGGCGACGGACCGGTTGCGGAGGGCGGAGTGGTACGTCATCAGGCCGTCGCAAAGCCCGGGGAAGGATTCCGCGGCGCCGGGCCACCCGTGCTCGGCCAGGGCCATGGCGTAGGGGAGGGTGGCGTTGGCCAGGGCCTGGGTGGAGGTGTTGGCCACGGCGCCGGGCATGTTGGCCACGCAGTAGAAGAGGGCGTCGTGGACGGCGTACACCGGGTCGTCGTGGGTGGTGGGGCGCGAGGACTCGAAGCATCCGCCCTGGTCGATGGCCACGTCGACGAGCACCGCGCCGGGCTTCATGCGGGCGACCAGGTCGTCGGAGACGAGCGTCGGTGCCTTCGCGCCCGGGACAAGGACCGCGCCGATGACCAGGTCCGCCTGCAGCAGCTCCTGCTCGATCTCGTGCGGCGTGGAGAAGACGGTGTCCACGGTGCCGCGGTAGATGTCGTCGATGCGCTTCAGCGCGCGCGGGTCGAGGTCGAGGACCGTGACGTCGGCGCGCAGTCCGTGGGCCATGGCCACCGCCGAGGCGCCGACCTGGCCGGCGCCGATGACCGTCACGCGCGCCGGGCGGGTGCCGGGGACGCCGGGGAGGAGGATGCCGCGGCCGCCGAAGTGGCTCATCAGGTGGTACGCGCCGACCTGGACGGCCAGGCGGCCGGCGACCTGGCTCATCGGGGTGAGCAGCGGAAGCTCGCCGCGGTCGTCGGTGACGGTCTCGTAGGCGATGGAGGTCGTGCCGGCGTCGAGCAGCGCCCGCGCGCAGTCGGGTGCCGCGGCCAGGTGCAGGTAGGTGAACAGGATCTGGTCCGGGCGCATGAGCGCGAACTCCGGCTCGATGGGCTCCTTGACCTTGAGCAGCAGATCGCCCTTCGCCCACACCTCCTCGGCGGTGTCCACGATGGTCGCGCCGGCGTCGATGTACGCCTGGTCCGGCATCGACGAGCCCTCGCCGGCGCCGGCCTCGACCAGCACCTCGTGGCCGGCGCGCGTCAGCGACGCCACCCCGGACGGGCTCGCGGCGACGCGGTGCTCGCCGCTCTTGATCTCGCGGGGGATTCCGATGCGCATGGGGCGGCTCCTGGTCGGCGGGCGTGGCGAATGGTGTTACCCGCTCCATCATGGGCCGGATCGGCCGCGCGCACCAGCCCCTTCTTGGCCTCCCCGCCTACAGCCCCAGCACGGCGCTGGCGATGAGGAAGTAGACGATCAGCCCGGACGCGTCGCAGAACGTGGAGATGAACGGCGTGGAGAACACCGCCGGGTCGGCCTTGATGGCGCGGGCGATCATCGGCATGATGCCGCCGACGGTGGCGGCGATGGTGCAGATGGACACCAGCGTCAGCCCGATGATCAGCCCGAAGTCGGCGCCGTAGACCAGCCCGGCGACGGCGGCGCCGATGAGGCCGAGCAGCACGCCCATGGTCAGGCCGACGCGGACCTCGCGCCACGCCACCTTCCACGTGTCGCGCAGGCGCACCTCGCCGACGGCCAGCGCGCGCGTCACCGTCGTCGCCGCCTGCGAGCCGGTGTTGCCGGCGGTGCCGGTGAGCAGGGGGATGAACAGCGACAGCGTCACCACGGCGGCCAGCGCATCCTCGAACATCTCCAGCACCTGCACGGTGAGGATCGCCGACAGCGCCAGCACCAGCAGCCACACCACGCGCGAGCGCACCAGCGTGCCCACGGACGTGATCAGATACGGACGGTCCAGCGGCTCGGACGCGCCGGCGCGGGCGGCGTCCTCCTCGTCGGCGCGGTCGATGATGCGGTTGGCGTCGTCGATGGTGAGGATGCCGATCAGCCGGTCCTCCTCGTCGACCACCGGCGTGACCAGGTGGGTCGTGCGCACGGCGCGCCGGGCGGCCTCCTCGGCGTCGTCGGAGGCGGTGACGGACTCGGGGGCCTTCATCAGGTCCCGGACGGTGGTGGGCTGGGCGCCGGGCTCGTCGTCAAGCGCGAAGATGAGGTCCCGCATGCCCACGACCCCCTCCAGCCTGCGGTGATCGCCGGTGACCATGAGCAGGTAGACGGTCTCGGCGCCGTCGCCGGTGGCGCGGACGTGGTCGATGGCCTCGCGCGGGGTCATGTCGGGGCGCACGCGGACGTACTCCGTGGACATGTGGCGGCCGATGGTGCCCGAGGGGTAGCCGAGCATCGGGGCGGTGAGGCGGCGCTCCTTGTCCGACAGCCCCGAGAACAGCTTCGCCGACACCGACGCCGGCAGCTCGTCGACCAGGGCGGCGCGGTCGTCGGGGTCGAGGTGCTCGAAGACGCCGACGACGTGCTCATCGCGCAGCCCCGTCATCAGGTCGGCGCGCATGCCGACCGAGAACCTCTCGAAGACCTCCAGCGCGAGGTCGCGCGGCAGCAGGCGGTAGATGATCGCGCGGTCGTCGGGATCCTCGCGCTCGAGCACGCTGACCAGATCCGACGGCTGCATGTCGGCGATCATCGCCTCGATGGACGCCAGATCCTCCTGCGCCAGCATCAGCGCCAGATGGTCGGCGAGGACGTCGAACTCGAGTCGGGTGCGCGGCGCGGTCATGCCACCGAGACTATCCCGCCGGGTGCTGCGCGGGCCCGGGTGAGGCTGCTTTGCGACGGTCCGGCGCCCGAGATCATCGGCCGTCAATCCCCAGTTCAGGCGCTGTTCGCTATGGGCGTACGCCCGAAGGGACGAAACGCGGGCGGGGCGTCGTTAAGCTTCAGTGAAACCGTTATATGGATTCCGGACGACAACCGAGGAGAATGATGTTCGAGAGGTTCACCGACCGCGCCCGGCGCGTCGTCGTCCTGGCGCAGGACGAGGCACGCGAGCTCAACCACAATTACATCGGCACCGAGCACATCCTGCTGGGCCTGATCAGCGAGGGCGACGGCGTCGCCGCCAAGGCCCTCGAGTCCATGGGCATCTCGCTGGAGGCCGTGCGCTCCGAGGTCGTCGACATCATCGGCCGCGGCGCCCAGCCGCCGAGCGGGCACATCCCGTTCACCCCGCGCGCCAAGAAGGTGCTGGAGTACTCGCTGCGCGAGGCCCTGCAGCTGGGCCACAAGTACATCGGCACCGAGCACATCCTGCTCGGCCTCATCCGCGAGGGCGAGGGCGTGGCCGCCCAGGTGCTGGTCAAGCTCGGCGCCGACCTGCCGCGCGTGCGCCAGCAGGTCATCCAGCTGCTGTCCGGCTTCCAGGGCGACGACTCCGACGGCCCCGCCGGCGGCCCGGAGCAGCGCCCCGTCGGCGCCACCTCCGGCCAGCGCGTGGCCGAGGGCAACCACCAGGCCGGTTCGCTGGTGCTCGACCAGTTCGGCCGCAACCTCACCGTCGCCGCCCGCGAGGGCAAGCTCGACCCGGTCGTCGGCCGCGAGAAGGAAATCGAGCGCATCATGCAGGTGCTCTCGCGCCGCACCAAGAACAACCCGGTGCTCATCGGCGAGCCCGGCGTGGGCAAGACCGCCGTGGTCGAGGGCCTGGCGCTGGACATCGTCAACAACCGCGTGCCGGAGACCCTCAAGGACAAGCAGCTGTACTCGCTGGACCTGGGTTCCCTGGTCGCCGGTTCGCGCTACCGCGGTGATTTCGAGGAGCGCCTGAAGAAGGTGCTCAAGGAGATCAACCAGCGCGGCGACATCATCCTGTTCATCGACGAGATCCACACCCTCGTCGGCGCGGGCGCGGCCGAGGGCGCGATCGACGCGGCGTCGATCCTGAAGCCCAAGCTGGCCCGCGGCGAGCTGCAGACCATCGGCGCGACCACGCTCGACGAGTACCGCAAGCACATCGAGAAGGACGCCGCCCTGGAGCGCCGCTTCCAGCCGGTCAACGTGCCGGAGCCGAGCGTCGACCTGTCCATCGAGATCCTCAAGGGCCTGCGCGACAAGTACGAGCAGCACCACCGCGTGTCCATCACGGACCAGGCGCTGGTGGCGGCGGCGACGCTGTCGGACCGCTACATCAACGACCGCTTCCTGCCGGACAAGGCCGTCGACCTCATCGACGAGGCCGGCGCCCGCATGCGCATCAAGCGCATGACCGCGCCGTCGGACCTGCAGGAGGTCGATGGCCGGATCGCGGACGTGCGCCGCGAGAAGGAGGCCGCGATCGACGCGCAGGACTTCGAGAAGGCCGCGGGCCTGCGCGACAAGGAGCGCAAGCTGGGCGAGGAGCGCCGCGAGAAGGAGAAGAAGTGGCGCTCCGGCGAGTCCGACACCATCACGGAGGTCGGCGAGGAGCAGATCGCGGAGGTGCTGGCCAACTGGACCGGCATCCCGGTGTTCAAGCTCACCGAGGAGGAGTCCTCGCGCCTGCTGCGCATGGAGGAGGAGCTGCACAAGCGGATCATCGGCCAGGAAGAGGCCGTGCAGGCCGTGTCCCGCGCCATCCGCCGCACCCGTGCGGGCCTGAAGGATCCGAAGCGCCCGTCCGGTTCGTTCATCTTCGCCGGCCCGTCCGGCGTGGGTAAGACGGAGCTGTCGAAGGCGCTGGCGGAGTTCCTGTTCGGCGACGAGGATGCGCTGATCCAGATCGACATGGGCGAGTTCCACGATCGCTTCACCGCTTCGCGCCTGTTCGGTGCCCCTCCGGGCTACGTCGGCTACGAGGAGGGTGGCCAGCTGACCGAGAAGGTCCGCCGCAAGCCGTTCTCGGTGGTGCTTTTCGACGAGATCGAGAAGGCGCACAAGGAGATCTACAACACCCTGCTGCAGGTCCTCGAGGACGGCCGTCTGACGGACGCCCAGGGCCGCGTCGTGGACTTCAAGAACACGGTGCTCATCTTCACCTCGAACCTGGGCACGCAGGACATTTCGAAGGCCGTGGGCATGGGCTTCTCCGGCGTCGGCGAGCAGGATGCCGATGGCCAGTACGAGCGCATGAAGGGCAAGGTCAACGACGAGCTGAAGAAGCACTTCCGCCCGGAGTTCCTCAACCGAATCGACGAGATCGTCGTGTTCAAGCAGCTCTCCCGCGAGGAGATCGTCCAGATGGTCGACCTCATGCTCGACCGCGTGTCCTCGCAGCTCACCGAGAAGCGCATCACCATGGAGGTCACCGACCAGGCCAAGAACCTGCTGGCCAAGCGCGGCTTCGACCCGGTGCTGGGCGCCCGCCCGCTGCGCCGCACGATCCAGCGCGAGGTCGAGGACCAGCTGTCCGAGAAGATCCTGTACGGCCAGATCGGCATGGGCGAGACCGTCGTCGTCGACGTCGATGGCTGGGACGGCGAGTCCGAGGGCGCCGACGCCACGTTCACCTTCACCACGAAGGCGACCGAGGGCGCTGAGGTCCCCGATGAGCTCGACGGCCTCGAGGCCATGGGCTCCGCCGAGGGCACCATCGGTTCCGGCGCCGGCGACGTCATCGACGCCGCCGAGGCCGCGGTCGAGGAGGCGGCCCGCGAGGGCGAGTCCGGTGCGGAGTCGGATTCAGAGGGCCAGGCCGAGTCCGGGTCTGAGTCTGATTCCGGATCCGAGTCGGACGGCGAGAAGGGCGCGTAAATGGGCATCTTCTACCGCAAGCGCACGAAGGTGGGCAAGGATTCCTGGCTGAACTGGTCGAAGACCGGTGTCTCGGGGTCGAAGCGCTTCGGCCCGGTGACCATCAACAGCCGCGGCGGGTTCTCCATCCGCCTGGGCAAGGGCCTGAACTACCGGGGCCGCTGGCGCAAGTAGCGGCCGGCGCCCCCGGGAGCCCGGGCCCGGCGCGCGTGACGACGGCCCACGTGATCGTCGTCAAGCCTTCGCACACGAAAAGCGCGGCACGCATCCATCCGATGCGTGCCGCGCCTTTTGCGTGGAGTGGTCTTTTAGCCAAGAGCCTTGCGCAGCTCATCGTGAGTCGCGCGCACGGATGCGGGCCATCGCGGATCGACCGTGGTGAACTCGTGGGAGGGGATGGCGGGATACGTCGTGGGGAACGTATCGGCGGCGCCGTCCATGAATGAACGGAGGGAATCGACGGCATCCTCGATCTCGGATTGGCGGGTGAAGAGACCGGGCCAAGAGGGGTAAGTGTCGAGGACATCGTGGCCGAGGGCCTCGTGCAGCTCGGCGGTCACCTTCTCCCGTTCGGCATCATTGCGCGGCGTCCAGTCGGTGATGTGCTTCCACGCGCAGAACGCGGCGCCGGCGATGGAGCCGAGGAGGATGATTGTGCTGATTGCGCCGAAGCCGAAGAGCAGGCCCTTGAGCAGGGTGAGCACGCCGAGGATGCCGAGACAGATCGACACGGTCTTGAACGTCGGCGAGCCGATCCACTGATTGTCACCGCGAGCCGACACGGCGAAGCGGCCGTGAGCCGCGTCGAATTCCGCAGTCCATGCGTCGTTCCACGTGCCCAGGGTGGTCTTCATCATCTTGCGCCACGCGACTGCGCCGGCCTTCCACTTGAGGTACCTCTTGCCGTCCTCGGTCTGGATCCAGGTTGCCCACTGCGCACGGCGTGCCTGGTCCGCTTGTTCGCGCTGCGCGGCCATGAGCTCCTCGTGCTGGCGATTTGCCTGGTCCAGCTGCTCCTGCGTCAGCTGCACACCGTCGCGCTGCGCGTCCAGTTGCGCACGCTGGTACTTGATCTGCGAGATCTGATTTTCTTCGAGGTGGCGGCGGTGCTTGTCGTACTTGTTCTCGAGCATCGAGGACTCCTTTGGGTTCATGAGCCATGTGGCTCGACGAAATGCGGTGTATCGGTGGTGAGGGGAGCGGCCGTGATCGTGATTTCGGGGATGACGGCGCAGTCGGTGGTGAGAGCCGATTACATCGACAGCCCGCGGATGCACCAGTCGCCGTCGTCGCTCTTCCCGAACTTGAAGGTGACGGTTCCCGTGCCCTCCAGGTCGGACTCGATGGTGAAGTCCTGCGTGAAGCGGTTCTCACCGTTCATGTCGGGATTGGCGGACGAGACGATCTTCGACGAGTTTTCACCGTCGGCGTTGGACTCGGCGAAGCTCGCCGCATCGGAGGAAAAGTCCTGGCAGGCCACCTCCCGGGCGGCATCGGCATCTCCGTCGCTGTACGCCTTGATCAGATCCTCCGCGAGCTCTTCTCCTGCCTTGGACGGGTCTTCGGAGGATCCGCACGCGGCGAGCGTCATCGCCGCTGCGCCGCACAATGCCGCGGCGGCCAGTGTCTTTTTCATGGATTCTCGCTTCTTGGTAGAGGGGCCGTCCCGGCGGTCCGGAACAAAATAGCCATTATGAACAAGATGTTCACATGGCGACACTCTAACTAAATGTGCATGACCGCACAAACGGAAAGGTGAATGATTCTGTCGGTGGTCGCTGGGTTAAGCTGTTCGGGTGCAAAAAGAGCCAGGTGAGATCACGGGATTCGGCGATTTCGTCCTCCTCGGCAGGGGTGGGATGGGGGAGGTGTACTCGGCCGTCAACTCCAGGTTGGGGCGCAGGGAAGCCATCAAGGTCATGCATGCCACCGGTGGGGACTACGCCGCGCGATTCCAGCGCGAGGCACGTGTCGCCGCGTCGATCAGCAAGCATCCGAATCTTGTGACGATCTACAGTGCCGGGGTCGATGGCGGGCGCCCGTGGTTGTCGATGGAACTCATCGACGGCTCGAACCTCCGGGCCCTCATGCTGCGGCAGGGCGGGCGGCTGGAGGCGGAAGATGCCCTGATTGCCGCGCAAGCAGTGGCCCAAGGACTGGATCATCTCCATTCGAAGGCCGTCGTCCACCGGGATGTGAAGCCCGAGAACATCCTCGTACCGACGGACGGGGGAGTGGAAGCGGCTGCCCTCACGGATTTCGGCATCGCGCGATCGTCGGACGGATCGGATCGATTGACGGAAACCGGCATGGTGTCTGGAACTGCCGCATATCTCGCGCCAGAGCAGTTTTCCGCGAAAGGGATCGACGGTAAGGCGGACCAGTACGCGCTGGCTTGCGTATTGGTCGAGACACTGACTGGGGTGCCTGCAGCCGAGGGTCATGACTTTGCGTCCCTCATGGGCTGGCACTTGCACGGTGTCCGGCCTCGGGTCAGTAAACGAAACCGGCTGCTGCCATCGTCCCTGGATTCGGTAATCGTCCGTGCCCTTGATGTGGATCCCGCGAACCGGTGGCCTTCATGTACCGAGTTCATCGATGCGGCCCTTCGCGCATATCTCGCCGGCGTTGATATGGGGACTGTGCCTGGCGCCGGTGGCGACGATGGCGGCCAGGGCGCCGGCGAGCGTTTGACGTTGGCATCGACGACCGTTCGTCCGGGGGTGGGCACTGAAACGCGGCCGGAGCGTGGGAATGGTCGCGGTGGGAGGAGGCGCTGGCCCATCGTGATGGCGGGACTCGCCGCTGTGGGATTGGTGCTGGTCGGGCTAGCTCAGCTGCCCTCGGGGCGGGAAGAGTGGGATGGCGTTGCCGCGGAACTGGTGGCCGACTATCCCGACTTTTTGCCCGAGTACCCATCTTCGGGCTCGCAAGCTGGGCGCTGCGTCCCGTCTCACGATGGACTTGACTGTGGGGGCGGAGACTTCATGGTGAGCGTGCGTCGATACGGCGATTCCGCGGCGCGCGAGTCGGAACTGCAGCGCTTCGACAAGGTGGACATGGACGTACCCGATGAGGGCAAGTGCGTCCGGAACCATCCCATCGACGTCTACCCGGTCGTCGGGGGATTCCTCCTGGCGCCCATGGCGGAGGGCCTGCGGAGCGACATCATTTCCGTCGGCGTTGCCGAGGGCGATGCCGACGACTTCTGGAAGTGGTGGGACGGCGTCGACATCATCGCGTGCTGATCAGCGATTCGGATACCGGTAGGTGAACTCGTAGGTGCCCTTCAGGACCTCACCGTCGGGGGTCTCCACCTCGACGGTCATGGTCAGGGATGCTTCCTCGCCGCGGTTCAGTCCTGGGGCCTCTTTATTCAGCTTCTCGAAGGAGTTCGAGATCTTGTACTTCGTGTGCGAGCACTCCCGGGTCTTGAACTGCTCGAAGACTTGGCCGCTCGCGTCGAACAGTTGCATCGTGGAGGAGCAATTCTCGCCGGTCAGCGCTTGGCCATCGACGTACGTCGTCCAGAGGGGTTCGAAAAACTGGTTGGCGCTCAGGCCATCGCGCCATTGGAAGAAGTCCTTGCCCACCTCTTCGACTTCGTAGAACCCGCCGGCATCCACCGTCGCCGAAACTTCCACCCGATTCGTGGAGCTCCCGGCATCGGAGGATTCGCCTGGGCGGGAATCCTGCGCGCTCGTCGGCGCGGCCACTGCCGATGTCGACGCCGCGCCGTCGGAAAGCTCCGCAGAGGGTGAGGGGGTGGACAGGGGAGTTGCGTCCGCAGGGCGGGGTGCCGGAGCCGGGGCGTCGCCCGAGCCGCAAGCGGTGAGGAACAGGGCCGGAGTCAATGCCAGGGCGGCGGCGTGTCGAATCGATCGAATTCGTGAGGGGCGCATGCAAACTCCAGTGGTGGGAAGCTACTCCCCGGCGGCAGAGCGCTCGGGGTCCAGCCAGCGATTGACGGTGGTGTGCGAGACGCGGGCCGTGGAGGCCACCGATGTACCCGTGACGTTCAAGTCCTGAACCAGAAGATTGACGAGCTCCCGCATCGACTCTTCGGCTTCCGCCTTCACCGCGGCCATCTCGTGGAGTGCGGCCATGTAGAAATCGCTGGCAACGCCGGAGTCCAGGTACGGCTCGGCGTCGGACGTGCGCTTGCGTGACGCCTCGATGTTGGCCCAATGCTCGTCGAGGGTCTCCTTCTCGACCTTCAGGAGATTGGCCATCAGCTTGGCCTTTTGCTCCCGAATGGCGCGGCGGATGTCGGCGATGTCGTCACCTTCACTTCGAATGGGCATGAACTAAGTGTACGTCTTCGCCCGAAGGGTTCAGAACGTCTCAAACGTGAATGTAGCACATAATGAACGAGCCGTAGGAAGTGTGCAACTCGTTGCTCGGATCGGCACGGAATATCATGGCATGGCGCACTGCTTTCGCAGTGGGTTGAGGTGTTCGAGGCGTGCAGGTTGAACGGAATGTCCATTCGTGTTGTATCGTTGGGGCATGGCTACCTGGCGAAGTGATGGTTGGATGAAGCGTGGAGTGGTGATGGGCGTGCTCGTCTCGGCGTCGCTGCTCGCCGCATGTGGCGGGTCCGGCTCGGGAGGGGGTGGTGGCGGCAGCGACGTGCCCCCGGAGAACTTCACCCTCACGTTCCAGCCCTCTGAATCTGAGCAGGTGGCACTGGAGGGCTGTCCGGACTTCTATGTCGACGCCGTCACTGAGCAGCTGCGCTACATCTCCTACAACTCCGGCGGCACCTGGCAGGACGTGGAGGTCAGGGCCGACCAGGGCGACAAGCGCGTCGGCGGCACCCGCACCTGCGTGTTCACCGTCAAGAACATGGGTATCGACGCCCCCCACGGGGCCCTGAACAATCTGACGCTCACCACCCTGGGCGCGGTGGGCGACCTGGCGGGCTTCGACGAGCAGGCCCTGCGGGAGTGGGAGTACAACCGTTCCGGCAGTACCCTCGACACCCTCGACGGCATAAAGGGCATCAGCGCCATCACCGACGACGGTGTGAAGATGGCGGACCAGGCCGGACTGGGCGCCGTCGACGTCCAGGTCAGCTCCGACGGGGTTCGGGTGCGGTCCAACTCCGGCACCAGCGCCCTGATCGCCGGCTTCGAGCGGTCCTACACCACCCCGTTCCGCGGCGGCTGGGCCCTCGTGGAAACCGGCGACACCCAGAACCCCGATTATGTGGGCGACACCAGCGCGAGCGAATTGGCCCGCGTGTTCGCCGACGCGTTCCTGGTGGGCTACACCTACGACAAGGGCTTCTGGAAGGACTGATGAAACGGGCACGGACTGTGGGCCTCTGATTGTCGCCCTTTGCGGCGATTGGACGGCGGACTGCCCTGGCCAACTCCCGCCGCACCCGGTACAATAGGTGACATGACAACAATCGCCGTTCTCGAGCCTCGCGACGTCCCGCTCGGCGGTTACCGCGCCATCACGGTGCGCCGGACCCTGCCGCACATCGAGCGCACCAGCGTCGGGCCGTTCATCTTCGCCGACCACTTCGGCCCCGCCGCCCCGTCGATGGACGTCGCCCCGCACCCGCACACGTACCTGGCCACGTGCACGTGGCTGTTCTCCGGGCGCGTGCGCCACGACGATTCCGCCGGCCACCACCTCGACGTCGTCCCCGGCGACACCGTGCTCATGGTCGCCGGCCACGGAATCGCCCACTCCGAGTACTCGTGGCCCGACGGCCCCGACCTCCACGGCGTGCAGCTGTGGCTCGGATACCCCACCGATGAGCGCCATGCCGAGCGCGGCCTGCACCACTTCACCACCGGCGAAGTCACCCACGGCGGCGTGACGGCGCGGGTGTTCCTCGGCGAGCTCGAGGGTGAAGTCGGCTCCACGCTCGAGGGCCGCGCAACCGGGGAAGCCGGGGGAGTGGGCTCGGGCGGTCCCGGTGCGGGCACCATCGCCGAGGACGCGAACTTCGGCGCCTCGCCGATTCCCGCCCCGCGCCGCGCCATCGCCGCCGAGCTGCGCATGGAACCCGGCGCGACGCTGACCATGCCGCTGGGCAGGGAGGTCGCCATCCTCGTCGACTCCGGCTCGGCGGAACTCTCGGCAAGCGGGGACGCCACCGGGAACGCCACCGCCACCGCCACCGCCGGCCCCGCCGCACTGGCCTACTCCCACGGCGTCGTCGCCGAGGCCACCGTCACCTCCGGCGACTCCGGCGCCACCCTGGTCCTCCTGGCCGGCGACCCCTACGGCGAGGACCTGCTGATGTTCTGGAACTTCGTCGCCGAGGACGAGTCCGCCGTCCGCTCCGCCCGCGAGGATTGGGAGGACCCCGACGCCCGCGCCCGCCGCTTCGGCGTCGTCGAGGGCTACCCCGGTTTCGACGGCGCACCGACCCGCGCCCAGGTCGACAGGATCCCCTCGCCGGCGATACCGTCGGTGAAACTCCGCGCGCGCCGCAACAGGTAGCCGGGCGCCGCGGGCGATCAGCACGTCCCCTCGGCCCCCGGCGCATCCGGGCCGCCCATCACGCTGACCAGCCACCCGAACGCCTCATCCGCCGTCAGCTGCCACGCCAGCCCGTGCGAGGCGTCACCGAGATCCTCGTCGACCTCCGCGTACGTCACGTTCGCGCCGCCGCCGCACCATTCCCGCACCAGCCGCCGCGCTCCGGCAACGGGAATGACGTCGTCTTGCACATTGTGTGTCACGAACACGGGCATCCCCGGCGCGACCGTGCCCAACCTCTGCTTGTCGACGGCTTCTCCCACACCCCCTCCGGCCCCTGCCCCCAGGTGCTCGGCAAAAGACCGGCCGTCGGCGGTGAAGTCCGACGAATCGCGCCGGCCCCACATGGCCAGCGTCGCTCCGATGCACTGGGTGGCGGTGTCGCGGAGGAAGCGGCGGCCCTCGTCGTTCATCATCGCGTCGAGGCCGGCGCGGATCTCCGGGTACGCCGCGACCAGCCCGTTGATGGCGTAGCCCATCGCGCCGGACAGGGCCGAGCCGTCGATCTCCTCTGCCGTCGACTGCAGATCCACCGGCACCCCGCCCGCGTACACCGCACGAATGTCCAGCTCCGGCGCATAGTCCGCCGCCAGTTCCGCCGCGGCCGCCGATGCCGCTCCGCCCTGGGAGAACCCGAACACGGCGATGGGCACCTCGGACGACGGGGCCCACGCCGCATCCAGATTCCCGCCCCCGCCCAGCAGGTCCTGCGCCGCGCGCGCCACGTCGAGCACGGCGTTGCCCTGTGCCTCGCGCACCAGATACGTGTGGGGGCCTGGAGTGCCCAGGCCCTGGTAATCCGTGATGGCCACCGCCCACCCCAGATCCAGGAAATGCCGCGACGGCGGCGGGGGAGCGGTGCCGAAGTGCATGGTCATCGACGGCGCGCAATTGTCCGCCGCCCCCTGAGTCCCCGGTGCGATGACCAGCAACGGCCTCGGTCCGTCGCCGGTCCACTGCGCCGTAGGCTCGAGCACCGAGCCACTGACGACGGCCGGCCCGCCGTGGGCGTCCCGCGACGCATAGACGATCCGCCGCGCCGACTCCACGCTCGGCGATTCCACCGCCAGCTCCATCTGCGTGATCACGGCCCCCGGCTCCCGCTCCACCGCCGGCGGGGTGCCGCGCCCGGCATCGGCGCCCTCGAACCCGCCCCCGCTCCCGCCCGAGCATGCGGTGAGCAGCACCAGCGCAAGGGCCATCACCACGGAAAGCACTGCGGCAGTCGCCGCCTTCACCGCCCCCGTTTTCACAGCCCCCGCCACACCGCCGCGCCCCATGGGAACGCCCTGCACCGGGCCGTCTCCCACCTCCGAAGCGCTCATGACGCCAGACTAGCCGCCCACCCGGATCGCCCCGCCGAACCGTTCGAACACCGTCCCGCCCCTACCTTGGCAGCCGGAACAGCCCGTCGGCGTCCTGGACGGCGAGCCCGTCGTCGAGCAGCGAAAACAGCGCCCGCGACCGCTGGGCGGCATCGGGCCACACCTCATCGAGCAAGGCCCGCTCCACCGGCGACTCCGCCGCGCGCAGCACGTCGAGCAGCTTCCCGCGCACCTGGCGGTCGGTGCCCTCGAACTTCTGCACCCTCTTCTTCGCCGCCGCCAGCTCCTGCTCCGACGGCTCGGGCGACCCCGCCGCCACCCACGCGCACGACTCCCGCACCGGGCACTCCCCGCACGCCGGGCGCGTTCTGCACACCGTCGCCCCCAGCTCCATCCACGCGGCGGACAGCTCGGCGGCGGACGCCGGGTCGTCGTAAAGCAGCGCCTCCACCTGCGGCAAGTCGGCCCGCTTGTGCGGGCCCGGCAGGAACACCCCCTGCCGGTGCCGGCGCAGCACGCGCCGCACATTGACGTCGACCACCGGCGTCCGCGCCCCGAACGCGAACGCCGCCACCGCCCGCGCCGTGTAATCCCCGATCCCCGGCAGGGCCAGCAGGTCCCCGACATCGCCGGGCACCCGGCCATCGTGCTTAGCGACGATCCCCGCCGCACACTCCCGCAACCTCAGCGCACGCCGCGGATACCCCAGCTTCCCCCACTCGCGCAGCACCTGATCCGCCGGCGCCGCCGCCAGATCCGCGGGCTCCGGCCACAACGCCATCCACCGCCGCCACGACGGGGCGACGCGGGCCACCGGCGTCTGCTGGCTCATGACCTCGCTGACCAGGATCCCCCACGCCGACGTCCCCGCCTCCCGCCACGGCAGGGGGCGGGCCGTCGCGCGGAACCAGCCGACGAGCTCGCCGCGCCAACCCCCGGATTGCGTTGATTCCAAAACCCGATTCACTCCAATCTGCGAAAACCTAGCAGAATGGATGGTATGACACGCACCCCCGAATCCGTCTGGAAGCACCTGCTCGAGGGAAACAACCGTTTCCGCGAGGGCCAGTCCGCCCACCCGAACCAGGACCCCTCCCGCCGCGAGAAGCTCACCGAGGGGCAGAACCCCGCCGTCGTCGTGCTGTCCTGCTCGGACTCGCGCGTCCCCGTGGAAATCATCTTCGACCAGGGGCTCGGCGACATCTTCGTCATCCGCACCGCCGGGCACATCACCGACCTGTCGGTGCTGGCGTCGCTGGAATTCGCCGTCGACTCGCTCGGCGTAAGCCTCGTCGTCGTCCTGGGCCACGAGTCCTGCGGCGCGGTCAAGGCCGCCCACGCCGCCCTCGAAGGCGGCGACCTGCCCGGCGGATTCCAGCGCGTCCTCGTGGAAAAGGTCACCCCGTCGCTGCTCGCCGCCCGCAACGACGGCCAAAGCGACATCGAGGACCTGGAGCGCCGCCACGTGCGCGAGATCGTCAACCACATCGTCGACCGCTCCCCGGAAATCAAGAACCGCCTGGGCTCCGGCAAGGTCGGCGTCGTGGGCATGCGCTACCACCTCGGCGACGGACTCGCCGAGGTCGTGGTGACCAAGGGAGTCAGCGACGACCCGCTAGTCTGAGTGCGTGACCAACCGACCGCTGCCCCCGGAAATTTACCGGCGCCGCCGCATTGCGGCGCTGGTGCTGGCCGTCGTCCTGATCGTCGTGATCGTGGGCATCGTCAGATGGGTGGCGGGCGGTTCCGGCGGGTCCGAGGAGAACACGCAGCAGGCGGCCGAGGTCTCCGAGTCGGTGACCGTGACCCGCGATGACGGCGTCGAGGAGACCTCCGCCCCCGCGGCCCCGTCCAACGAGCCGTACGGCACGACCCCCGAGTCCGAGGCGGCCGAGGCCGAGGGCAAGGACACCTGCGAGCTGGCGGACCTCAACCTCACCGTCACCGCCGACAGCCCCAACTACGGCGCGACCAACCCGCGGTTCGCGCTGACGCTGGCCAACCCGACCAACGCCGACTGCGAGATCAACCTCGACCAGGACACCCTGCGTTTCGAGGTATTCGACATGATCTCCTACGAGCGCATCTGGTCCGACCTCGACTGCCACGACTCCGAGGGCAGCGGCACCGAGACCATCGAGGCCGGCGGGGACGTGGTCTACGACGTCAACTGGTCGCGCAAGAGCTCCGCGCCCGGCAAGTGCACCGAGTCCGACCGCCAGGAGGTCGGCGCGGGCAGCTACCTCGTCTATGGCCTGGTCGGCGACCGCAACGCCGATCCGTACACGTTCAACATCCGCTAGCCGCGCACGTTGGCGCCGATGACGGCGGGCACCGTCGTCGGCTCCTCACCGAACAGTTCCCGCTGGTACTCGTCCTGCTCGAAGTCCCGCCCCGTGCCATGGATCGACCCGACGTTGGCGCCGTGACCCGGCTGGTTGCGGTGAGCTGCCCCGTACACGCCACCGGTTGTGCGTGACGACGCCGCACCCGCACCCCCTCCACCCGCAGCTCCCTGGCGGCCGACTATCGCCGCCGCCGACTGCGACCCCCGCGCAGACCCGGTGCCGGAGGTGGTGCCGGAGTTCGCGCCCGAGCCAGTTCCGGGTCCGTGAATGCCCGGGCCACCGAAGCCACCACGGCCGACACCCCGCCCACCCGCAGACCCGGCGCCCGGGCCCGCACCGGTGCCGAACCCACCAGAGCGACCACCGGCACCCGGGTTGAATCCGCCAAGCGAACCCAGCGCCGAACCTCCGCGCCCGGCATTCGTTCCCGCACCGCCTGCGCCGTACCCGGCGCCGCCGGTGCCTGCGGCCGGGGCCATCCCGGCGGGCCCGGTGCCCAGCGTGCCCGCCGGTGTTGATGCCGGCGTGGTTGCCGCCGCCGGGCTCATCGGCGCCGGTGTGGCCCCGCCGGGGACGGTGGGCACCGGACCCGACGTCGACGGCGCCACCGGTGAGGTGGCTGGTGTGCCGGTGGTGGGGGACATGCCGGTGGGGCCGGTGATCGGCCCGGAGGCGGCCTGCGCCATGGAGGACGCCGCACTGGCCGGTGCCGCCGCAGCGGTGGTCATCCCGGCCGGTGCCAGTCCCGCCTGGGAGGCGCCGGCGATGCCGTGTCCGCCGCTGACGCCGGAGGCCACCAGATCCGGTGCGGAGGTGCGGAAGTCGGGTTGGGTGAGGTTGGGCAAGGTGGGTACTGCGGTGTGGAGTTGGCCGATGTAGGGGCCGGTGAGGAAGGCTGTGATTTCGGTGCGTTCGAAGGCTTGCTTGGCCGCGGGGTCGGTGATGGCCTGGGAGTGGGCGGTGATGGTGCCCAGGGTGTTGATGGCCATGGCTTTGATGGCGGGCAGGGCTGCGAGGTGGCCGGTGAGGATGCCGGCGGAGGCGGCGATGTTGGTCGCACGGGCGGCCAGGCCGGTGAGCGACGTGGCGGCGGCGTCGAAGGCGGCGCCGTTGTTGTCGGACAGGAGTTTGCCGGCGGCGTCGCCCAGGGTGGTGGCCAGTTCGGTCATGCGGGTGGCGTAGCCGGTCCAGTAGGTGATGGCGTCGCCGATGGCGGCGTCGTTGGTGGCGGTGAATTTGGCCAGGAGCTGGTCGGCGGTGTCGGCGAGTTCGGGGCCGATGGCTGCCGGGGCGAAGGTGAGTGTGCCGGGGTTGAAGGGTGGGCGGGCGCCGAAGGCGTGGTGGAGCAGGCCGTCGGCGACTTGGAGTTTGTTGGGGGTGTTGTGGGGGTCGATGGCGGTGAAGGCGGCGCCGGTGTCGGCTTCGTGGGAGGCCAGGGCGGTGATCATGGATTTGAGGTTGGCGGCCGACCAGGTGATTTCGGCATCCATGGCGGAGGCGACTTGGGTGGAGCAGCCCGACGAGCCGGTGATGGCCGCGGAGTGCTGTGTGGCGACCATCTGCATCGACGCCACCGGCGAGTACCCCGCCAGAGACACGGATGGCGGTTGGCTGGAGTTGATCGTCTCCGTGTGTAGGACCGCGTGGACCTCGGAAATCGAGCCCAATGATGCCTTAAACTGCATGAATTCCCCCGAAAATTTCATGGTAAACGGTTTTCGATTCTTCGCACGCGCTGTCGATGTCGCTGTGGTTGGAAAATCCACCCACACCCGTCAACGCGCCTGTCAGTCCTGCGGGGGTCTCAATTCCCGCAAAACAGGTCTCCCCGAACAGATTCGGGGACTTGATGACCACAAGGGTCTTGCCTCGTGACTCTTCATGGGCAACTTCGGCTTCTTCGGCGTTGAAGTCGCCGGAGGTTTTCGCGAAGGAGTACAGGACCATGCCCGTGGAGTTCTGGACGATGGAGCATGTCTTTTCCGCAGGTTCGTCGCGCCGAGTGGTTCCGAACGACGGTTGTTTCCAACCCTGCTGCAGCGCCACCTGGTAGGCGTCCGTATCGCAGGGGTTCTTCAGGACAAAGTCCGGCGCCGAATAGTCGTAATGGCCGTCAGGCCCCAGCTTCGCGTCCCCCGGTTGCGGCGGATCGTTCGGCGGCAGGACACCCGGCGGCAGCGCCGGCCCCTGCGCTTCCCCGGCGGCGGCAGTCGCAGCGTCGCCCCCAATCGCTCCGCAGCCCGTCAGCCCCAGCGCGATCGCCATCAAAGCGCCGGCCACCCCAACAGTGCCGACGCTCCTGCGTGGTCCCGTCACACCGATCCCCCCCCGAATCTCACGAATCCCCGTGCACCACCCGGCTCGGCGGCGCACCCCGTAGTTCTAACACCGCCGCCGGATTTCCGCTCGGCCAGAGGGAGGGGGCGCCGGGACGTCGTAAAGCAACCCCCGCAAGCCCCTACTGCAACCTGTCCAGCCCCTGCCGGACGTGGCGCGCCCACAGCGGGCCGACGCCCTCGAGCGCCGCGAGGTCCTCGGTCTGGGCCTTCAACAGCGACGGCAAGGTGACGAAACGCGCGACGAGCTTGTTCATCAGCGAATACTGCATCCTCGGCACCCGCGCCAACGCCCGGTAGCCGCGCGGATCGACGCGCTCGCCCAGGGCCTCCGCATCCGTCGGGTACCCCAGCACCTGCGCCACCGCCCGCGGCCCCAGCAGATCCGGGTCCGGCAGCGCGGCGAAGCTGGCCAACGCCGCGTCGACGTCGCCATCCTCCGGCAACCCCGACGCCGTGACCAGGTAATCATGCAGCAACAGGCGCGTATTCGGCTCCGTGTCCGCCACCAGCTCGCGCAACTGCACGTCCAACTGATGCCCATCCGACCCCAGCGCCACCACGTCCCGCGACACCGACTGCGCCGCCCGCCGCAGCAACTCCGACAACCGCAGCACCCCCACGACCTCCGACGCCGACGCGTACCCCGCCATCTCCGCCGCGAACAGCTCCTCCGACTCCGCGTCCAACCGCGACCGGTACCGCTCGATCGTCCCCAGCGCCTGATTCGCGCGCGACAGGATCTCCGCGGAATCCTTCAGCACGTGCCGCACCCCATCCGCGTACACCGTGATGATGTTCATCGACTGCGACACCGCAATCACCGGCACCCCCGTCTGCAGCGCCGTGCGCTCCGCCGACCGGTGCCGCGTCCCCGACTCGTCCGTCGGCAGCGACGGATCCGGCACCAGCTGCACGTTCGCCCGCCGAATCCGCGTGCCATCCGTCGACAGCGCCACCGCACCGTCCATCTTGCACAGCTCCCGCAGGCGCGTCGGCGCGAACGCGACGTCGATCTCGAACCCGCCGTCGCACAGCCCCTCGATCTCGTCGTCGAAGCCGAGGACGATCAGCGCGCCCGTGCGGCCGCGGCGGATCCGCTCCAGCCCATCGCGGATGCCCGTCCCCGGGGCAAGGGTTTTCAGCAGGTCATGGCTCAATTCCGACACCAGGACAGCTTACCGCCACCGTTTCCCGCTTGACGACGGCCCGCGCCCACCTAACCCAGCGCCGCCTCTATGGCTTCCGCGATCGTGCCCACCCGCACCAGACGCAGCCCCTTCGGGGCCTGGGAGGAATCGGTCTCGCGGGGAACGGCGGCGCGCGTGAAGCCCATGCGGGCGGCCTCCTTGAGCCGGCGGCCGATGTCGGGGACGCGGCGCACCTCGCCGGCCAGGCCCAACTCGCCGATGACCACCATGTTCTCCCGGACCGGCCGCTGGGTCACCGCCGAGGCCAGGGCGACGCCGACGGCGAGGTCCGCCGACGGCTCGAGCAGCGTCATGCCGCCGACCGTGGCCACGTAGAGCTCGCGGGCGGCGAGCATCTTCATCCCCTGCGTGCCGTGCTGGGCGACGATGGCCGCGACCATGGGCACGCGGCGCTGGTCCAGGCCCGAGACGTTGCGGCGGTTGCCCTTCGCCTCCTCGCCCGTGACCACCAGGCCCTGGACCTCCGCCAACATCGGGCGGCGCCCCTCCATCGCCACCGTCACCGCCGTGCCCGGGGTGGGGGAGCGGTGGTGCAGGAACAACCCCGACGGGTCCTCCACCTCGCGGATGCCGTCGGCGGTCTGCTCGAAACAGCCGACCTCGTCGGTGGCGCCGAAACGGTTCTTCAGCCCCCGCAGGAAACGCAGCCCCGAATGGCGGTCGCCCTCGAAATTGAGCACCACGTCGACCAGGTGCTCCATCGTCCTCGGGCCCGCCACCGTGCCGTCCTTGGTCACGTGGCCCACCAACAGGATCGCGATACCCGACTCCTTCGCCAGCGCCGTCAGCGCCGCCGTCACCGCACGCGCCTGCGCCACGCCGCCCCGGGTGCCCTCCACCCCGGCGGCCTGCATCGTCTGCACCGAATCGACCACCAACAGCCCCGGCTTCACGGCCAACGCCTGCTCGATCACTTCCCCGACGTCGGACTCCGCGGCGAGATACAGCTCGTCGTGAAGCGCCCCCGTCCGCTCCGCCCGGAGCCGGACCTGCCCCACCGACTCCTCGCCCGTCACGTACAGCGCCGGGCCCAGCTCACCCGACGCGCAGCGGAAGGCGACCTCCAGCAACAGCGTCGACTTGCCCACCCCCGGCTCGCCCGCCAGCAACACCACCGACCCCGGCACCACGCCGCGGCCCAAAACCCGGTCCAGCTCGCCGATGCCCGTCGGCGTGGCCTTCGCCAGCCCAGGGTCGACGCCCGTGATCGGCGTCGCCGCCACCACCGGCAGCCCCGACGCGGAAGAGACCGCGGCCCCGGCCGAACGCGCACGTCCGACCGGTTCCGCGGCCTCCGCCAAAGAACCCCACTCCCCGCACGAAGGGCACTGCCCCACCCACTTCGACGCCCGCCATCCGCAGGCGGAGCAACGGTAGGACGGCCCCTTCGCCATGGAGCCTACTGCTGGTTGATCTGGCCGATCGCCTGCTCGGCGGCCGGCGTCGTGGAATCGGCGTTGCCGGCGGCGCCCGCACCGGGGGTGCGGGTCGACTCGGCCGGCTTGGCGCCCTCGGCCATGCCGTCGTCACCGCGGTCGACCGAGCCGGCCTCCGGGATGTACGGGGAGATGGTCACGAACAGCTCGATCTCCTCCGTGCCGTTCGGGCCGTTGAACGTGAAGGTCACGTTGCGGTTCTCGCCGGAGGCGGTGGCGTTCGCACCGGCCAGGGAGGCGGAATCGAGCGTGGTGGACACGTAGCCGATGCAGCCCGGGTTGGAGTCGGCCAGCTCCGCGTACTGCTCGACGGCGCCGGCGGCGTCGGCGACCAGGGAGCACTCGCGCGGGATGTCCCCGTCGGCGTTGGCGGCCTCGTCGAAGGTCTTCGTCGCGGCGACCGGGTTCATCTGGACGTCCCCGGCGCCCTCGACCTCGATGGACTCGAGGGTGTACATGGCCTCGTTCGCGCGCTCCTGGTTGGAGACCGTGAACTTCAGCGCGGCGTCGCCCGAGTCGGGGTCGACGACGATGTGGGCGTCGCGGATGGCGACGCCGCCCACCTCGGCCTCCTGCTCGTTCTGCGCGCCGTCGACGGCGGCGACCTGGTTGGCGGTCTGGGAAATCTGGCCGGCGCCGCAGGCGGCGAGCGCAACGGCGGAAGCGGCGGCGACGGTGGCGATGGCACCGCGGCGGACAACCGACTTGAGGGTCATGAGTTCGTGTCCTCCATCATCTAGGGCAACTCGAGGATTGGGGTCTGGCTGGGGTTCTGCTTCAGGTTCTGCAGTTGAGAACCCACCTTAGTGTCCTCAAAGGCTCTTCTCATACTAGCGGTATTTGCCAGGGGGGTCGTGATAGGGTGGAGGGCCGTTGAAAGGGGCGTGGACACCACATGGAATTCAGCGTCGGCGATACCGTCGTCTACCCGCACCACGGGGCCGCGAAGATCGAGGAAATCATCGAGCGCGAGATGAACGGCGAGACCGTTCAGTATCTCGTGCTCCAGATTTTGCAGAGTGACCTGAACATTCAGGTTCCCGCGAAGAACGCGGAACTGGTCGGCGTGCGCGACGTCGTCGGCGAGGAAGGCCTGCTCAAGGTCTTCTCCGTCCTTCGCGAAACCGATGTCGAGGAAGCCGGCAACTGGTCCCGGCGCTACAAGGCCAACCAGGAGCGCCTGGGCTCCGGCGACATCAACAAGGTCGCCGAGGTCGTCCGCGACCTGTGGCGCCGCGATCAGGACCGCGGCCTGTCCGCGGGCGAGAAGCGCATGCTCAGCAAGGCGCGCCAGGTTCTCGTCGGCGAGTTGTCGCTGGCCGAGGGCGTCGACGACGAGAAGACCGCCGAGCTCTTCTCCCGCATCGAGGCCACCATCGAGCGCCACCGGGCGCTCGCCGACGAGGCCGCCAACTCCGCCGAGCCGAAGGCCGCCGCCGCGGACTCCGACGCTGCCGACGGCACCGACGCCACGGCCGTCGACCTCGACGCCGAAGACTAGGCCGGAGGTGGGCATGCGGGTCACCGCGCTCGTCGCGGCCGCCGGCCGGGGCACGAGGCTCGGGGAGCCCATTCCCAAGGCGTACGTCCAGCTGCGCGGCCGTTCCCTGGTGGAGCGATCCGTTGCGGCCATCGAACGTTCCGAGGCCGTCGACGACATCGCCGTCATCGTCTCCCGCGACATGATGGAGTACGCCCGCGAGCTGTTCCGCCGCGCCAAGGCCGCCGGCCGTATTCGCGGCGACGTCGACTTCATCGTCGGCGGCGGCGAGCGCATCGACTCCGTCTGGGAGGGCATGCGCACCATGCCCGACGACGGCGTGGTCCTCGTCCACGACGCCGCCCGCGCCCTGACGCCGCCGGGCATGATCGCCCGCGTCGTCCGTTCCGTCGTCGGCGGCAACGATGCCGTCATCCCTGTGCTGCCCGTCTCCGACACCATCAAAGAGGTGGCCGGCGACGTCGTCGTGGGCACTCCCGACCGTTCCTCCCTCCGGGCCGTGCAGACGCCCCAGGGTTTCCGCCTTCCCCTGTTGCGCCGCGCGTACGAGGAGCACTTCGGCCGGCCCGCTAGCGAGGCCGTCCACGCCACCGACGACGCGTCCCTGGTCGAGCGCCTGGGCGTGCCCGTCCACGTGGTCCAGGGCGATCCGATGGCCTTCAAGGTGACCACCCCGCTCGACTTGGCGCTGGCGACGCAGATCGCCGACGAGGCCGAGTCCACCGAGTTCGAGATTTCCGGAGAATGACATGACCTCTGACAACACCTCTGACATGACCGCTGACAAGGCCAGTGACTCGGCGCGTGACATGCCCGCCGCGCCGATCATCATCCCCCGCGTGGGCATCGCCACCGACGCCCATCAGGTCCAGGAGGGCAAGCCGTGCTGGATGGCGGGCCTGCTTTTCGACGGAGAGAACGGCTGCGAAGGCCACTCCGACGGCGACGTCGTCGCCCACGTCATCGTCGATGCGCTGCTGTCCGCTTCCGGCCTCGGTGACCTGGGCAGTTTCGTCGGGGTCGGCCGGCCCGAATACGACGACGTGTCGGGCGAGCGCCTGCTCAGGGAATGCCGGCAGCTGCTCGAGGACAATGGATTCGTCATCGGCAACGCCGCCGCCCAGATGATCGGCAATCGGCCGAAGATGGGCCCCCGGCGCGAGGAAGCCGAAAAGGTCCTGTCGGGGTACATCGGCGCCCCGGTGAGCGTGTCCGCCACGACCACCGACCACATGGGCTTCACCGGCCGTGGCGAAGGCGTCGCCGCGGTGGGCACCGCCGTCGTCTGGAAGCGGACCGACGCCCAGTAGTCCAATGGCTCCGCCTCCGGAGCCGCCATCGGGGCCGATCGCGCTTCGGTGCGCCGTCGGGCTCATGCCGCTGCCCCGCCCGTCCCGGCACCGTCAACCCAATTCTCCCGGACCTCGGCCCCGCCGACGTCGTTGAACCGCACCTCGCGCGTCCCATCCGCGCCGACGGGCCGCGCCCATCCCGTCCGGCCTCTCGGATCGTCGTGGCGGGGCGTCATGTGGCCGCGTCTCGGGTCGGCGCGGGTGTCGTCATTGTCGGAATGATGCCGGCGGCACAGCAGCGTCAGATTCCCCAGGTCCGTCTCCCCGCCGAGCAGCCACGCGTCGAGATGGTGGACGTCGCACGCATCGGGTGGGCGGTGGCATCCCGGGTGTTGGCACGTCCCGTCCAGCAGTTGCAGCGCGATGCGTTGCTCGAGGCTCGCCGACCTCTTCGTGCGCCCGAGCTTCAGCTTGGCGTCGGTCATCGGGGCGTCGGGGTCGATGATGGCGGTGTACATGTCGTCGGAAAGCCCGAGCCTCAGCAGGTCGATCAGACCCAGGTCAACGCCCGATCCCGCCTTCACGGTCGTTCGCGTCGGGTGCGTGCCGTTAGTCGGGGCCGCTCCCGTCGCCGCCGCCAGATCATCCATGCGCAGGGCGGCGACGACGGTGCACATCGGCTTGCCCTTCACCCGCGGATGCGCCTCGTGCGCGGTGCGCAACGCCAAGTCGAGCGCGTCGGCGTTGCGCTGCGCCGGCGTCCGCCCATCATCGTGGCCGCCCTTCTTCAGCCCATGCGTGAGCAGCCACGCCTCCAGCAGCGCCAGCGTCGCGGCGTCGAAATACCCGTTGACCTTCGCGCCACCATCGCCGTCCTGCTTTCCGACGGTCAGCCTCCTTTCCTTGTGCGCCGCATTCGGGTCCCGCGGGAATCGCCTGTTCTCCTTCTTGACGAGCTTCCTGCACAGCGCGCCCGCCCCGTGCGGGCCGTGGGCGGGGCAGCGTTCGATCACCTCGGCCGCGATATCGGCTCCGGTCCTCTCCGCGCGGTCGTCCAACGAGACGACTTCCTTCGCGACATCCGCGATTCCCCTCAACGTCAGATCTCCCGAACGCAAGGCGACGTGGGCCGCTGCCTTCAGATCCGGATGATCTCCGAGGAACGTCGCGGCCTTCACGCGGGTCGACGCCTCACGCCGGGATAGCCGATATTCGTCGACCAGGAAGTCATCGGCGCGCGTGGTCCCCAGGATCCGCGACAACTGCTCCGACACCACCGTTTCCGCCACTCGCGAATCCAGCACGGCCATGCCCCGACGGGCCGAATCGAGCTGCTTTACGACGGGCGCCAGCTGCAGCAACGCCGTCGCCGACAGGGGCGTTGATTCGCATGTCCTGGCGAGCGCGAGAAGTGCGTTGATGGCCGCGTGCATCAACGCGGCCAGCTCGTCGAGATTCACCTTGCTCGCATCATGCGGCGCGGAATGGCCTGTGCGTGGTGATGGTTGCTGGTCAAGCATTGGTTCCCGTCCCCCTCGGGTTGTGGCCCACCTTCGAACCTCTGGCCTCGAGCATAGGGGATGGGGGCGTCGAAAACAAGTGCGAATCTGATGTTAATCGAACGTTCATTCGTCGTTATCCGGGTGGTTTTGATGCGGTGCAAGTGGGGCGGACGGTGCTGGAGTGGCGCGTGGTCGTCGTAAAGCAAATGATTCGGCCTGCCCCGGCAGGCGGAACCTATGCGGTGAATGGGGGTCATCGAACGTCCCATGAACCTCCGGTGAACTGTCGGCGTCTTCGATGCCGTGATCCCTGGTCACGCGCTGCGCAACTGTTCGGGAGCGCCCGCGGTGACCGCTACACTCGGGGGCGTGAACTTCCGAATCTTCGATACCGCCACCCGTGAGCTGCGAGATTTCGAGCCCATCCGCGATGGGCACGCGTCCGTGTACCTGTGTGGGGCGACCCCGCAGGCGATGCCGCACATCGGGCACGTGCGGTCGGGCGTCGCGTTCGACATCCTGCGTCGCTGGCTCGTGGCGCAGGGGCTCGACGTCGCGTTCGTGCGCAATGTCACCGACATCGACGACAAGATTCTGACAAAGGCCGCGGAGAACGGTCGTCCCTGGTGGGAGTGGGTTTCCACGTATGAGCGGGAGTTCACGTGGGCCTACGATCAGCTCGGCGTGCTGCCCCCGAGCGTCGAGCCGCGGGCCACGGGCCACGTGACGCAGATGGTCGAATACATGCGCCGGCTCATGGACAACGGCTTCGCCTACGACGTCGACGGCAACGTGTACTTCGACGTCAACGCATGGGCGGCGTCGGATGGCGGGGACTACGGGTCGCTGTCCGGCAATCGCGTCGACGAGATGGAGCAGGGTGAGCCGGACTCGCCGGGCAAGCGGGGACCGCACGATTTTGCGCTGTGGAAGTCCGCGAAGCCGGGGGAGCCGTCGTGGCCGACGCCGTGGGGCGACGGGCGGCCGGGTTGGCACCTGGAGTGCTCGGCGATGGCCACCTATTATCTCGGCGGCGAGTTCGACATCCATTGCGGCGGGCTGGATCTGCAGTTTCCGCACCATGAGAACGAGATCGCCCAGTCGCATGCGGCCGGCGACGGGTTCGCGCGCTACTGGATGCACAATCACTGGGTGACCATGTCCGGCGAGAAGATGTCGAAGTCGCTGGGCAACGTCCTGTCGGTGCCGCACATCCTCGGCATGGTGCGCCCGGTGGAGCTGCGCTACTACTTGGGCAGCGCCCATTACCGTTCCGTGCTGGAGTATTCGGAGGAGGCGCTGCAGGAGGCGGCGGCGGGGTACCGTCGCATCGAGGCGTTCCTGAAGCGCGCCGCGGACAAGTTCGGCGACGTCGAGGTCGGGGAGCGCCCCGAGGCGTTCGATGCGGCGATGAACGAGGACCTTGCGGTCCCGCGGGCCCTGGCCGAGCTGCACAATGCGGTGCGTGCGGGCAACCAGTTGCTTGCCGACGGTGATGACGCGGCAGCCAAGTCGGCGGCCTCGTCCGTTCGCGCGATGGCGGCCGTTCTGGGATTTGATCCGCTGTCGGAGAAGTGGGCGGCTGCCGGTGGCGGCGATGGCAAGGCGATGCACGCCCTGGGCGTGCTCGTCGGCCATGAGCTCGAGTCGCGCAGGGTGGCCCGGGAAGAGAAGGATTGGGCCACCGCCGATGGAGTCCGTGACCGGCTGACGGAAGCCGGCGTGACCGTGACCGATACCGCCGATGGGCCGAAGTGGTCGCTGGGAGACTGACGGGAACCGAATGACATGAACCCGAGGGGCCTGCGAGCAGCGCCCCACGGACGATGACCGGAACTACACGATCACGACGATCAACACGATCACCCGATGACGATGCCGGGGCGGGCTCGAAAAGCCCGGCGGCACCGGAAGCGATGAAGGCGAGAGGCGAGAATATGGCGGGCAATTCCCAGCGACGGGGCGCGGTGCGCAAGTCGAGCAAGAAGGAGGCCGGCGGCACCGGCGGCCACAAGAGGGGCCTGCGGGGCAAGGGGCCGACTCCGAAGGCGGAGGACAGGGTCTATCACAAGGCCCACAAGCAGGCGCAGCAGAAGCGGCGCCGTGATCAGGGGCGGCACGAGAAGGTCTCGGACGGTACGGAGCTGGTCGTGGGCCGCAACCCGGTCGTCGAGTGCCTTCATGCCAAGGTGCCGGGCAGTGCGCTGTTCGTTGCGCTGGGCACGGACAACGACGATCGGCTGCAGGAAGCGGTGCGCATCTCCAACGACCGGGGCATCCCGATCCGCGAAGTGCCGCGCCACGAGATGGACCGGATGACCGGCAATTCGCTGCACCAGGGCATCGGCCTGCAGATCCCGCCGTACAAGTACCTGGCCGTGGAGGAGCTGCTGGACAAGGTCGTCGACTCCGGCGAGCCGGGGCTGGTCGTGTGCCTGGACAACATCACCGACCCGCGCAACCTGGGTGCGGTGATCCGTTCGACCGCCGCCTTCGGTGGGCACGGCGTCGTCATTCCGGAGCGTCGTTCGGCTGCGGTCACGGGCGTCACGTGGCGCACGTCGGCAGGCACCGCGGCGCGGCTGCCGGTGGCGCGGGCGACGAACATGGTGCGTTCGCTGAAGCAGTTCCAGAAGGCCGGCTACCAGGTCGTCGGCCTTGACGCGGGTGGAGAGCACACGCTGGACACGTACGACGGGACGACGCCGACCGTGGTCGTCGTGGGCTCCGAGGGCAAGGGGCTGTCTCGCCTGGTCCGGGAGACCTGCGATTCGGTGATGTCGATTCCGATGGCGGGCTGGGTGGAGTCGCTCAACGCGTCCGTCGCGGCCGGCGTGACGCTGAGCGAGTTCGCCCGCCAGCGCCGGGCGGCGGCGTCGGAGTAGGCAGGGAGTCGCCGGGGCACTCCGGAGAGTCAGGGGGCGGGGTGCCTGCCGGTGCAATCCCCGCAGTCGTCGAGGGGATAGCCGTCGGAGGTGGAAGCGGTTGCTCCCGCGCCCGCGCCCGCACCCACACCCGCGCCCGCGCCCGCCGCTGCGGCAGCGGTGGGGATTGCGCCGTCGCGAGGCGTCGCCCAGCGGCTGGCGGACACGTCGTCGCGGGTGGCGGAGCGGCCTCGGTACCAGCCGATGAATCGGCACGCCAGGTAGATGGCGAAGGAAATGGTGGTGACGAACACGCTGACCGGCATCCCCGGCGCCAGGGACAGCAGCACGCCGCCGACGGCGGCGACCTCGGCGAAAAGGACGGACAGCACCACGGCCCGCACGGGCGACGCGGTGACATGGGCGGCCGCGGCACCCGGGGTGATGACGAGCGAAATGATCAGCAGGGCGCCGACGATCTGCACGCCCTGGGCGGCCGTCAGTCCGATGAGCACCGCGAACAGCACGGACATCGCGCGGACGTTGATGCCCGACGCCGCCGCCAGTACGGGATCGGCCGACGCGAACAGCAGCGGCCGCCAGAACAGCGCCACCACCGCCACGACGAACGCCGCGACGCCGGCCAACAGCCAAACCGACGCGCTGGACAGGCCGACGATCTGGCCGGTCAACAGCGAAAACGCCGTGGTCGTCCGCCCCGGGTACAGGTGGATGAACAGCACGGACAGGCCCATGCCGAACCCCAGCACCACGCCAACGATGGTGTCCTGCCCGCCGCGCATCCCCAGCAGCGCCAGGACCACCGCCGCCAGCACCGACCCGGCGATGGCGCCGCCGCCGACGCTGAATCCCGCCAGCAGCGCCGCCGACGCGCCCATCAGCGCCAGCTCCGACGTGCCGTGCACGGTGAAGCTCATGCGCCGCATGACCACCAGCGGCGTGATCACGCCCGACACCAGCCCCAGCAGCGCCGCCGCCACGAGCGCGGATTGCACGAACCCGACGCCCAGCAGCGCCTGGGTGTCCGCGGCGAAAGTGTTCAGCCACTCCATCAGACCACCACCAGCTTTCCGTCGACGGTCGCCACCGTGATGTCGGTGCGGTACAGCTCGGACAGGGTCTCGGACGTCATGATCTCCTCGACGGGCCCGACCCGGTGGCCGTGCGGGGTGATGTACAGGACGCGGTCGCAGTGCCGCAGGATCGGGTTGATGCCGTGGGTCACGAACACCACGGCGGTGCCGTGTTCGCGGCGGCGCCGGTCGAGCCGTTCGACGGCCGCTCGTTGGGCGGCGGGGTCGAGGCTGAGGAGGGGTTCGTCGCAAAGCAGCAGGTCGGGGTCGTCGACCAGGGCCTGCGCCTGCCGGACCAGCTGCTGCTGGCCTCCGGACAGCGTGCCGACGCGCCGGTCCGCGATGCCCTCCGCGCCGACGTCGGCAAGAGCGGCATCGATGCGGTCGCGCGGCGGGCGGCGGCGGAACACGCCGTGCGACGCTGACAGCCCCACGAGGTCGCGCACGCGCATGGGCAGCTCGGGGTCGAACATGCGCTGCTGCGGGATGTACCCGATCGCGGGCGTCGCGCGGACGGTGCCCGCGGTGAGCCGGCGGGTGCCCAGGGCCGCGCCGATCAGCGTCGATTTGCCCACGCCGTTGGGGCCGAGCACCGCGAGGAACTCGCCGGGCCGGACGTCGAGGTCGAGGCCGGACCAGAGTGGGGCGACGGCCGCGCCGTCGAAGGTCAGTGGGCCCAACTACTCCTGCTCCAAATCGTCGAGGATGCGGTCGTACAGGTCGAAGAAGTTCTCGTTCGCGCCGGGGGATTCGTAGACGTTGATCACGCGCAGGCCCTTCGCCTGCGCGGCCTTCATCAGTCGCTCGGAGACGTGGTCGCGGGTCTGCGGCGCGTCGATGAGATAGTCGAGGTTACCGGACTCGATGAGCTCGAGCATCGCCGCGACGTCGGCGGCAGAGGGCTCGGATTCGTTCAGGGTCGAGTTGCGGTACCCCTCGGGGGTGTCGTCGGTGATCTTCGTGCCGGCGAGGATGTCGTCGGCCAGCGGGTGCGTCTGGGCGGTGGTCGCGGAGGGCAGGTCGGACTTGCGGTCGGCGATCTCGTCGAGACGCTTGACGACGTCGTCGTCCGACGCCCCGAGATCCCAGTGTTCGTTCACCTCCGACTCGAGCTCCGACGCGAGAGATTTCACGGCGTCGATGTTGTACCAGATGTGCTCGTTGACCTCGTGGTCCCCGTGGTCGTGGTTGTGTTCGGCGTGGTCGTGGTCGGCGCCTTCGTGCTCGTGGTCGGCGCCCTCACCCTCACCCTCGTGCTCATGCTCGTGCTCGTGGTTGTGTTCGTGGCCGCCCTCGCCCTCATGCTCGTCGAGCGCGGTGAGGACGATCGCGTCGGTGTTGGAGGAGGCGGCCTCGGTCAGCCAGGCGTCGTAATGTCCGCCACCGGCGACGAGGACGTCGGCCTGCTCGACGGCGGCCATGTCGGCGGCGGTCGGCTGGTAGGAGTGCGGGTCGAGGTCGTTGGAGGCGATGATCGGCTCGATCTCGACGCCGGGGGCATCGCCGATGACGGCGCCGGCGACGTCGGCCCACACCTTGGTGGAGGCCACGATCTTCACGGCGTCGCCATCGCCGCCGGCCCCGGTGCCTTCGCCGTTGCCGTCGCCGGAGCAGGCGGCGAGGCCCATGGTCAGGCCGACGGCGGCGGTGGCGGCCAGGGTGGAGCGCAGGAAGGGGATTTTCATGCGCCCATCCTAACGCTGAAATGAAAATCATTGCCAAATCGCGTTCGGTCCCCTTCAATCCCGTTCGGGCCCATTAGATATCGTTCGATCCCGTTCGAACACGTTCCGGGCCGATCCGGGGCATCGGGTAAATTCGGGCGCGTGCGCACCGAAGAACCCGTCGACCCCACCGGCTCCGATTCGGCGTCGCCGCCCGGGCGCGATTCCAGGCGGCAGCCCACGCGGAACCAGTCCGGGAGTGGCCGCCGGTCGAAGGGGACGCTGGCGTCGATAGCCGCGGAGTTGGGGGTGTCGCGGACCACGGTGTCCAATGCCTACAACCGCCCGGATCAGCTGTCGCCGGAGCTGCGCGAGCGGATTCTCGCGCAGGCGGAGGCGCAGGGTTATCCCGGGCCGGATCCCATGGCGCGCAGTCTGCGCATGCGCCGGGTCGGGGCGGTGGGCGTGTTGTTCACCGAGCAGCTGTCCTTCGCGTTCGACGATCCGGCGTCGGTGGATTTCCTCTCCGGTTTGGCGGAGGAGTGCGGCCGCCGCGGCGATTCGCTGCTGGTCATCCCCGCGTCGTCGGCCGAGTGCGCGGGGCAGCGTGACGACGACCCGGCGCCCACCCCGACCGGCCCGGATTCCGCGGCGGCGGATCCGAGCATGCTCATCCGGCAGGCGGTGGTGGATTCCTTCGTGGTGTATTCGGTGGCGGAGGACGATCCGTTCCTCAAGGCCGTGCTCGAGCGCGGGCTGCCCACGGTCATCTGCGACCAGCCGACGGGCGTGGGCGACGTCCCCTTCGTGGGCATCGACGACCGCGAGGCCATCAAGCCGGCGGTGCGGCACCTCACGGAGCTGGGGCACCGGGAGGTCGGTGTGCTGTCGGTGCGCTTGTCCCGGCTCCGCAACGACGGCGAAGTCAGCGCCGAGCGCCTGGCCGGCGCGCGCCACCACGTGCAGCGCTCCCGCGTCGAAGGTGCGCTGGAGGCGCTGGCGGAGGCGGGCGTCGACGCGTCCGCGGTGCCCATCGTCGAGCGCCACCTCAATGACCCGGAGAACAATTACGACGCCGCCCGCGAGCTGCTCACGTCGCACCCGAATCTGACGGCGGTGGTGTGCACCACCGACACCCAGGCCCTGGGGGTGCTGCGCTACGCCCGGGACCACGGCATCCGGGTGCCGGAGGACTTGTCGGTCACCGGTTTCGACGGCATCGAGATGGCGCAGCTGGTGGGCGTGACCACCGTCATCCAGCCCAACCGCGACAAGGGGCGCGCCGCCGGTGCGGCCCTGGCCGGCGGCGACGCGCAGGTCATCCTGCCCACGCAATTCCGGGAGGGGAGGACGACGGGGGTTCCGCGCGGGACGTCGTAAAGCGAAAGGCGGAGGTTGGAGGTGGCGGCTAGCGGACCGCGGCCTCGCGGGCGTCGGCGAAGTCGCGGAGGAACGCGGTGACGGCGGCGGTGTCGGGGAGGAACGCCGAGGCGGCCGAGGGGCCGTCGTCGGGGGAGCCGACCTTGATGCCCAGGTCGCCGTAGGACAGGGTGCGCAGGACGGTCTCGTCGGTGACGTCGTCGCCGATGAAGAGGACGGCGTCGGCTCCGTACTCGCTGCGCGCGGCCTCGAGGTAGCTGCCCTTGGTCACGTCGAGGACGGCGAGCTCGAGGATGTCCTTGCCCTCGGTGACGTGGACGCCCTTGATGGGGCGGAAGAAGGACATGGCGTGGTCGAGGACGCGGCGCTTGCGCACCTCATCCTCCAGCAGCCGGACGTGGAGGACGCGGGCGGCGGGCTTGCGCTCGACCCACGCGCGGTCGTCGTCGGCCTCGGCGAGGACCTCGCGAAGGCGCAGGTCGACGGCCTCCAGCAGCGCCGATTCGGCCTCCGACAGGGCCAGGCCATCCTGCGGCTCGGCGCCGTGGCTGCCGACGAGGCGGGCGACGTGCTCCATGCCGGACAAGTAGCGCAGGTCGCGCAGCTGACGGCCGGAAAGGATGACCACCTCGGTGCGCGGCAGCGCGGACAGGCGCGAGACCAGCTCGACGTTGCCCTCGCGGGGGCGCACGGCCATGGGGTCGTCGCCGAGGTCGGCGAGGGTGCCGTCGAAATCGAGCGCGACCACGATCGTGCCCGCGCCCGCGACTGACGCGACGGCCGCGGCGGAGGGTGCAGACGCGGATGCCTCGGCAGAACCGGCGGGCCCAGATGCAGCGGCCCCAGTTGCCTCGGGCGCGGCGGAATCAGCGGGCCCGGCGGATACGGCGGGCTCGGACGGGTCCGGGGACGGCGACGTGTTGCTCACGTCACCAGACTACGCGGGCGCCCCTCCCGCCTGCGCCGCCCGTGGCGCCACTGGGTAAAGTGCGCCCCATGACCGATGCCGACATCCACCCCGTGCCCCTGGAGACGATGGACGAGATGTCGCTGCGCACGGCGTTCGGCGAGTTCGCCACCGGCGTCACGGTCGTCGCCTCCGATGATGGCGAGCCGGTCGGCTTCGCGTGCCAGTCCTTTTCCTCGCTGAGCCTGACCCCGCCGCTGGTGCTGTTCACGGTGATGAAGACGTCGCGGTCCTGGCCGCGCATCGAGGCCACCGGCCGGTTTTCCGTCAGCGTGCTCACCGAGGACCAGCGCGACGTCTCCGCCGCATTCGGCCGCCGGGGCCCCGACAAGTTCTCCCACGGCGAGTGGACCCGCTCGGCGCTGGGCAATCCGCTGCTGCGCGATTGCGCCGTGTGGATCGACTGCACCATCGAGGCCGTCCACGAGGCCGGCGACCATTTCATCGTCGTGGGCGCCGTCGCGGAGCTCGGCCACCGCGCCGATTCCCGGCCGCTGCTGTACCACCGCGGGTCCTACGCCAACGTCGTCGCCGCGGGCCAGGACGCCCCGGCCGACGAGCGCTGGCGCCAGCGGCCCTCGGTCTGATCCGGGAAAGCCCGGCTCAGACCAGGCTCAGCCCAGAACCTCAGCCCCGCGACACCGCCGCCCACCCGGGTGCGGCTTCCCCGGCGGGGTGGTCGCCGACGGCGGTCATGCGCAGGTCGGGGTCGGGCGCCTCGACGACGAACTCGCCGGCCAGCTGCGCCCGCAGCCGGTCATCGAAGGTCCGGGCGGCGGCGTCGCAGTCGGTCTCGCGGACGGTCTCGGGCTCGCCGATGGCGACGATATCGCCATCGCGCCAGGTCAGCGTCCCCTGAAATTCGCCGCACGCGCCGTCGCCGGTGTACGACTCGCGCCCGAACGCGATCGTCGGCGGCACCGTCCCCGCGGGCACGCCGCGGGGCAGCGCCGGGTCGTCGTAGACCTCGGTGACCTGCCATCGCTTGCCGACGATCCGATCATCCCCGCCCCCGCCATCCTCCGCGGTGCAGGCGACGAGGGAGGCCGCGGTGAACGTCGTCAAGCAGAGCGCGAAAGCCCCGCGGACCAGCCGGGACGCGCTCATGCCGCACCCCCGGAGGCCTCGTGCGCGCGGGTGAGCTCCTGCAGGAAGCTGCGCGCCCACAGGTCGACGTCGTGGTCGCGGACCTGGGCGTGGAGGCGCTCCATGCGGGCGCGGGCGTCGTCGGGGTGATGCTCCAGCGACGCCACCGCGGCCATGATCGCGCGCTTGACCGACTCGAGATCGTGCGGATTGCAGAAATGCGACCCGTCCAGCTCCGTCGCCGCGCCCGTGAACTCCGACAGCACCAGCGCGCCGCGGCCGTCGGCGTGGCAGGCGACGTACTCCTTGGCCACCAGGTTCATGCCGTCGCGCAGCGCCGTGACCAGCATGACGTCGGCCGCGGAGTACAGCCCCAGCAGCTGCTCGAACGGCACCGGCCGGTGGATGTAATGGATGACGGGGCGGCCCAGCGACCCGAAACGGCCGTTGATGCGCCCCACCGCGTGCTCCACGCGCGCGCGGGTGCGGCGGTAGTCGTCGACGCGCTCGCGCGACGGGGTGGCCACCTGCACCAGGACGCTTTCCGACGGCTCGAGCGCCCCGGATTCGAGCAGCGCCTCGAACGCCTCGAGGCGCACGAGGATGCCCTTGGTGTAGTCCAGCCGGTCGACGCCGAGCAGCAGCGTGCGCGGGTCGCCGGCCAGGGCGCGGACGGCGTCGCGGTCGACGTCGGCGGCCTTGCCGATGACGTCGCCCGAGTCGATGGAAATGGGGAACGACCCCACCCGCACCGTGCGGCCGTCGGGCGCGGTGACCGAGCCGGAGGCCTCGCGCGTCGAGGACCGGCCGCCGACGTCGAGGGTGTCCGGCAGGCCCGTATGCGACCCGGCCTCGCCGGAGACGCGGCGGCACAGGTCGAGGAAATTGTCGGCGCACGTGTTCAGGTGGAAGCCGATGACGTCGGCGCCCAGCAGGCCGCGGACGATCTCCTCGCGCCACGGCAGCTGGCGGAAGATCTCCGACGGCGGGAACGGGATGTGCAGGAAGAACCCGATGGTCAGGTCCGGGCGCAGCTGCCGCAGGATGCCCGGCACCAGCTGCAGCTGGTAGTCCTGCACCCACACCGTGGCGCCCTCGGCGGCGCGGCGCGAGACGGCCTCGGCGTAGCGCAGGTTGACCTCGCGGTAGGACTCCCACCAGTCGCCGTCGTACGTCGGGGCGACGATGAGGGAGTGGTAGAGCGGCCACAGGGTGGCGTTGGAGAAGCCCTCGTAGAACTTCTCGTGCTCGTCGGAGCTGAGCTCGACGGGGAAGAGGTGCAGGCCCTCGTCGGTGTCGATGGCCTCCGGGACCTCGGGGGCGTCGGCCGCGTCCGAGACGCTGCCCGCCCAGCCGACCCAGGCGCCGTTGTTGCGCAGCAGCACCGGCGTCAGCGCGGTGACCAGGCCGCCGGGGCTGGCTTCCCAGCGCACGCCGCCGGGCGCCGACGCATCGTCGACGGGGGCGACGGGCAGCCGGTTGGCCACGACGACGAAATCCGAGCGTTCGCGGCCCATCGGGGTCACGCCTTCTTCGTGGTCTTCTTGGCGGTGGCCTTCTTGGCCGTCTTCTTGGTCGCCTTCTTCGCCGTCGTCTTCTTCGAGGTGGCCTTCTTGGCCGCCTTCTTCGTCGACTTGCGGGTGCGCTTGGCGGTCTTCGGGGCCGTGGCCTCGAGGTGCTCCTCGTGGACCTTGCGGTAGCTCAGGCCCTCCGGCTCGACGCCGAGCATGCACATGAGGGTGACGCAGTCGTGGAAATCATCGGAGAACGTCGCGACGATCTGCCGCGCGCCCGCCGCCGTCTCGGCCTCGACCTGGTGCAGTGCCTCGTTCTGGGCGGTGCGGGTGTCGGTGACCTTGGGTGGCACGGATCCTCCTGGCTCGTGGCGGGCTGTGTGGGTGTGGTGTGGGTGCTCGAGCGTTCTGGCGCGCGCGCCGGTTTCGCGACGTGCACCGTAAGCGTTCGGGGGCCGGTCGGCCGCCTCGCCGGTCGCCCCATACAGGCAATCCAGTGTACCAAGGCGGCCGCCGAAGGGTGAGCCGGGCCGGAGGCGCCCGGCGGGGCTCACCAGTCCAGGCTCTCGTCCCCGGGGGCGCGGCCGTAGCGGCGGCCGAACTTGGCGCGGGCGCTGCGGCTGAGCCGGGTGCGGCCCTCGACGGGATTGGCCGTCCCGTTGGGGGAGTCGGTGCCGGCGGCGTGCCTGCGGCGGCGGCGCTGGACCTTCGGGCGCTTGACGTCGCCGTGGCGGATCAGGCGCGGCGGGCGGCGCATCTGGCGGGCCATCCATTCGCCCAGCGCAATGCCGGCGGCCAGCGCGGTGGCGGTGCCCAGTGCGGCGGCCAGGGCGGTGAAGCCGGTCAGCGGCTGCCCGTTGAGCAGCGCGTGCAGGCCGCGGTAGATGGACATGCCGGGCAGGAACGGCGTGACGCCGGCGATGGCGGTGACCAGCGGCGGGATGGAGGAGCGGCGGGAGAGCAGGCCGCCGGCCAGGCCGACGGCGGTGGCCGCGGCGCCGGCGGCGGCGACCGGGTTGACGCCGGCGGGCAGCAGCAGCCAGTAGTAGAGGATGGAACCCAGCAGCGCCGTGGCCCCGGAGACGCCGAGCGCCTTCCACCCGGCGTTGGAGGCCAGGGCGAAGCCGACGCTGGCGAACGTGCCGGCCAGGACGCGCACCGTGGATTCGGCGAAGTTGGGGTCCGAGGCGACGCTGATCGGCGGCAGGGCGATGCCGATGAAGGCCGTGACCTCGAAGCCGATGGCGATGCCCGCGACGATGCCGCCGGTGAGCAGCATGGTGTCGAAGAACCGGGCCGAGCCCGTCACGGGTGCGCCGGTGATCCCGTCCTGCAGCGATTGCACCAGGGTGAGGCCGGCGAGCATGACGATGATGCCCGACGCGATAATTCTCGACGGCTGCAGCTCGATGCCCACGTACGCCGATCCGGCATACGCCAGCGCCGCGGTGAACGTGGCCAGGAAACCGCCGGTGGCGTTCTGGAAGAACGGCGGCAGCGCGCGGACGTTGAGCTCGCCGATCGTGGCGACGATGACCGCCGTGACCACCGCCGCGATCACCGCGACCAGAGGTCCGCCGCCGAGCAGCACCGACACCGATGCCGCCATCGCGGCCCACCCGAGGTAGATGATCCGCAGCCGGTAGAGGGGTGGTGCGGCCTCGATGGCGTCGGCCCGCTCGACGGCGTCGTCAAGCGACACCTGCCCGCCGCGGATCGCCCGCAGCAGGGCATCGACCCGGCGCAGGCGGTGGAAGTCGACGGCCGGCGCATCGACGACGCGCATGGCCGTCACCGGCGTCCGGCGGGCGCCGATGAGGTGGTAGACCGTCACCGACGTCAACGTGATGTCGACCTGCACGCGCGTGAGGCCATACGCCGACGTCACCGCCTTGATCTGCAGGGCCGTATCCGAATTGCCCGTGCCGCAGGACAGCAGCAGGCCGCCGAGCTGCGCCGCGAGGTCGAGGACCGAGGTGACCTGGTCGGGATCGGTGTAATCGATCGGCGCCAGGGGCAGCGGGGTCCGCGTCGACTGGACCAGGTCCACCGTCGACTGCGGGCCGAACAACGCCCCGCGCACCTTCGTCCGCAGCTTCCCCGCGAATCCGGGGACCGCCGCGGCCGTGGTCGCCTGCTGCTCCTCTGCCATGATCCTCCCGTCGAGTCCCGCGCGGTTGCCGCGCCGCGGGGAGTCTACATGCGAGTTCGCCCGCGTACACGCGCCGGTGCGTGTCCGGGACGGCGAGGCGACGGGGTAGAATCCCGAGCCATGCCGGAGTGGCGCAATTGGTAGCGCGCCCGCCTTGTAAGCGGATGGTTGTGGGTTCGAGTCCCATCTCCGGCCCCAATCGTGGAGACATTGCGCAGGCCAGGACGTTCAGCGTCCTGGCCTGCGGTCGTCGGTGGTGGTGGGCGGCGGTGGTGGTTGGCGGCGGGGTGCCGGGAGCTCGGGATGTGGGCGGCACCCCCGCGGGGCGGTGGGCGTCGCGAAGCAAAAACCGCGTGACCTGGGGCGCGCCCAAACTAAACCGTTAATAGTGATTCACCCCCGCAGGTATTTCGGTCGGCGAAACCTTGCCCGTTAATGGCGATTCACGCAATACTGTGGCCCACGCAACACATGTGATCCAGGCCACGATTCCGGCCCACCGCTCCCGCGCACCCCGCCGCTCCCACGCACAAGGACCCGACATGAACGCTCCCGTTTCCCCCGCCCCCGGTCTCGACCGCACCGTCCATCCCGGCGCCCCGCACCAGCCGCACCATCCGAAGAGGGTGCGCGCGCTGTCGCAGGACGACGAACGCTTGTCGACGCCCGGCCACACCCGCGACAGCGAAGCATTCCGGGCGGCGCGCGACACTCTGCTGGCCACCCGCGCCGATTACGACGGTGCGCGCGACGCCTTCGAGTGGCCCGAACTCGAGGACTTCAACTGGGCGCTGAACTGGTTCGACGTCATCGCGTACCACAATCCCGAGCCCGCCCTGTGGATCGTCGAGCCCGACGGCTCCGAGGCGATCTACTCCTTCGACCTCATGCGCCGCCGCTCGAATCGCGTGGCCAACCACCTGCGCGGGCTGGGCATCGGCCGCGGCGACCGGATCATGCTCATGCTCGACAACCAGGTCGAGCTGTGGGAGACGCTGCTCGCCGCGATGAAGCTCGGCGCCGTGGTCAGCCCCGCTTCCATTCAGTTGCCCGCCGCGGAGACCCCGGAGCGGCTGGAGCGCGCGCGGATCAAGATGGTGGTCACCTCGCGGCGCTACCTCGACCGCTTCGCCGACGTCTCCGAGGGCGACGACGTCATCCTGCTCGCCGCCGACGAGGACGAGGAGCCGATCACCGGCGACGGCCGCATGCCCACGATCCCGGTGCTCAACTTCCACGACGCCTACATCGCCTCCGACGAGTTCGAGGCCGACGGCCCGACCCGCCCCGACGACCTGCTGCTGCTCTACTTCACCTCCGGCACGACGTCGAAGCCGAAGCTGGTCGCCCACACCCACGCCAGCTACCCGGTGGGCACGCTGACCACGATGTACTGGCTGGGCGTGCAGCCCGGCGACGTGCACATGTCCATTTCGCAGCCGGGCTGGGCCAAGCACTCGTGGTCGCAGGTGTTCGCGCCGTGGTCGGCGGAGGCGTGCATCTTCATCTACAACACGGACCGTTTCGACGCCGCCGCGCTGATGGGCCAGCTCGACCGCTGCGGCGTGGACACGTTCTGCGCGCCGCCGACGGTGTGGCGCATGTTCATCCAGGCGGACATGACGGGCATGTCGCGCGTGCCCCGCGAGGCCCTCGGCGCCGGCGAGCCGCTGAATCCCGAGGTGATTTCGCAGGTCGAGCGGGATTGGGGCGTGACCATCCGCGACGGTTACGGCCAGACCGAGACCACGGCCCTGGTGTGCAACTCGCCGGGCCAGAAGGTCCGCCCCGGGTCGATGGGCCGCCCCTGCCCGGGCGTCGACATCGTGCTCGTCGACCCGGAGACCGGCGAGCTGGTCGACGACGGCGAGATCTGCGTGGTCATGGACGGCCATCCGCTGTTCCTCACGCCGGGCTACCACGAGGACGAGGCGAAGACCGGCGCCGTCATGTTCGACGGGCACTATCACACGGGCGACCGCGGCATCCGCGACGAGGACGGCTACATCACCTTCGAGGGCCGCATCGACGACGTGTTCAAGGCGTCGGACTACCGCATTTCGCCGTTCGAGTTGGAGTCGGTGCTGCTGGAGCATCCGGCGGTTGCCGAGGCCGCGGTCATCCCGTCGCCGGATCCGCTGCGCCTGGCGGTGCCCAAGGGCGTCGTCCGCCTGGCGGCCGGTGCGGAGGAGAACCTGGACACCGCGAAGTCGATCATGGCGCACACCGCCGATCGCCTCGCCGGTTTCAAGCGCGTCCGCCGCCTGGAGTTCGCCGATGACCTGCCCAAGACCGCGTCGGGCAAGATCCGCCGCGTCGAGCTGCGCAACAGCGAGCTGGCCCGGCCGGAGCCCGAGACCGATCCGAAGGCGCCCGTCGAGCTGCGCCGCGAGCGGGAGTACTGGGAAAAGGACTAGAACTTTCCTGCTTTGCGACGGCCCGCGCCCCCGTCGTCCCCGGTTCATCCCCGGGGCGCCGGGGGCGTTGCGCTGTCGTCACAACTGTCACATCAGTCCCATGCGTCCCAATTGTGGAGTATGATGGCATGTGCTCAATGGGGCGCCCCGACGGCGTCCCGCACAAGACGAGTTCCCGGGAGGGCGCATGTCGGACCACACTTTCGCCAGGCAGTCGATGACCATTCCGGCCGACGATGCCCGGGGCGGACGGCGTCGTCGCAAAGCGACCACCGTCGCCGGCGCGGCGCTGGGCGCGCTCGTGCTCGCCGGGGGAGGGTTCTTCGCCGGCGCCGCCGTGGCCGGATCGGGCGACGGGGCCACGGACATCGCGTACGAGTCGGCGTTCTTCGGCTCGGCGTCGCTGGGCTCCGGGTCGCTGGGGTCGTCGTCGGGGCGCGATGAGCCGGCCCCCGAAGATGGCGAGACGGGCGCGGGCGAGGACGCTGTGGACCGCTCCGCGGATGGCGCCGGCGCCACCACTGCCGACACGTCCGAGGCCGCCGACGCCGACGCCGAGGCGCCGTCCCCGGAGGCGGGCAAGAGCAGTGGCCGCACCGGCTACGCCGTGCGCGGCGACGTCGTCGAGATCGAGGGCGAGGACGTCCTGGTCTGCGCCACCGGCAATGGTCTGGGGCTCAGCCACGTCGGCGTGACCCTGGCGGCCGGCGCCGACGGCGAGGCGACCCGCGCGGAGGCGGACCGCCTGTGCGGCGAGGCGTTCCGCGTCATGGGCGCGCTCGTGCTCGGCGATCCGGGCGGCGACCTGCTGGGGACCTCCCGCGACATCACGGTGTCCGACCGCGGCTACCAGTGCCGCCCGGTCGCCGAGAAGGTGCTGCGCTGCACCGGCGACGACGGCTCGCTGGTCACGCTCTGGTCGGCCGCTCCCTAGCCACTCCTTGGCCACTCCCCGCACCGCGCGGATGCTCCCCCGGACAAAAGCACCTATGCTGGGGGCGATGTCGGAGGGGCGCTCGAGGGCCTCTGCAAGGCGCCGCTCCCTCCATTGCCGTGGCGCCGCCGTGCGCCCGTGCGGGAACAGGGAAGGCAGGGTGGCGAATGTCGGAGATATTGTACGTCAGTGGGGCGAACATGGGGATGTCGCGCATCGCCGAGGGCCTGACGCGCCACGTCGCGCCGGATGTGACCGTGTATTCCGCGGGCATCGACGTCGATCCCGGCCACCGCGGCGTCGACGAGGATGCGCGCCGGGCCTGCGCCGAGATCGGCGCCCGCTGCGACGGTGATCCGCTGCAGTTGACGCCGTCGCTGGCCGACCGCGCGGACGTGGTGGTCATCCTCGGCAACATCGACGTCTCGGACCACGTCGCGCCGGACGTCGACACGCAGCGCTGGGACATCCGCGACCCCGCCGACGACGGCGTGGAGGGCGTGGACAGGTACCGGCTGCTTCGCGACGACCTGCGCATCCGCATCCTCGCCGTCCTCGAGGAACTCGGCGAGGCCCCGAAGGCGCTGTAAGGTCCGGCCGTCTCCGCAGGAACAACTCCGTCCGCCCCACTGCAGCGGCGCGCGGTTGCGCCGCCTAGTGTTGGTAGGCATGAAAATAGGACCGTCTCTTCGCCGCACCCTCGTCAACGCCGCGGGGACGTCGCTGACGCCGAATCGCCTGCGCCACCTGCTCAACGCGTGGCCGCCGCTGGCGGCGATGGGCATCCGCATCACGCACATCGCGGACGACTGGTCGCGCGGCCGCCTGGACCTGCGGCTCAACCGCCTCAACGCGAACATGCACGGCGCGGCCTTCGGCGGCACGCTGTTCTCCATGACCGACGTGCTCTTCGGCACGCTGGTCATGCAGCGCCTGGGCGTCGACCGTTACGAGGCCTGGACCCGCACCGGCTCCTTCGAGTACATCCAGCCCGGCCGCCGCGGCGCCTACCTGGAGGTCGAGGCCTCCGACGAGCTCATCGCGCAGATCCTCGACGAGACCAAGGGCGGGTTTTCCACGGTCGTGCCCTACACCTCCGTCATCCGCGACCGCGATGGCGGGATCGTGGGCATCGGGCAGCAGGACCTGTACGTGCGGGCGCGGGGGATCGGCAAGCCGCCGGCGAATCCGGCGCAGATCGAGCACGTCGCCGGCTCCAACCTCATCGCCGCCGGCCGCACCCTCGCCCGGCTGGGGCTGCGCGGACCGGAGCACCGCGAGCGCCTCACCGAGCACGAGCGCGTCGCCCGCCGGTGCGTGCGCCCCGAGGCCCGCGCCGTCGCCTGGCTCGACGGGGTGCTCGACCTGGGCGAGGTGACCGTCGACGATTACCGCGCCGCCGGCCTGCCGGGCGTCGTCATCGAGGCGCTCACCGCCGAGCGCCCCTCGGCCGCGGCGATGTCGCTGCGCGCCGAGGTCGTCGAGGCCCGGGAGTCGCTGGGCAAGTACTGACGCCCGCCTGCACCGCCCCGCCGCCGGGAGTACCGTGGCGAACACCGTTGAATCGCGGTCACCATCGTTGGCCGGTTTCGGCGGCGCACGACGGCAGCAGATGAACGACGGAAGGTGGTTCGGCGTGAGCGGGATGAAGGGCAATTACGCGCGGCAGTTGGTGGAGACGCTGGCGGCGCAGGGGGTGCGCCGCATTTACGGGCTGGTGGGCGACAGCCTCAACCCGGTCGTCGACGCGGTGCGCCTCAACGACGACATCGAGTGGATCCACGTCCACAACGAGGAGTCCGCCGCCTTCGCGGCCGGCGCCGAATCGCTGATCACCGGCGAGCTCGCCGTGTGCGCGGCGTCGTGCGGCCCCGGCAACACGCACCTGATCCAGGGGCTTTACGACGCCCACCGCAACGGCGCCAAAGTCCTGGCCATCGCCTCGCACATCCCATCGCCCATGATCGGCTCCTCCTTCTTCCAGGAGACCCACCCCGAGCTCATCTTCCAGGAGTGCTCGGGCTACTGCGAGATGGTCAACTCCGCGGAGCAGGGCGCGAAGATCCTGCACGGCGCCATCCAGTCGACGATGGCCGGCAATGGCGTGTCCGTGCTGGTCATGCCCGGTGATCTCGCGTCGGAGGATGCCGTGGCCGCTCCCGCGCTGGGGTCGAAGGTGGTGGCGGCCGGGGGCGTCGTCAAGCCGGACCCGTCCCAGGTCGACGACCTGGCCCGGGCCATCAACGACGCGGAGACGGTGACCTTCGTGGTCGGCGCGGGCGCCGCCGGTGCTCGCGATGATGTCCTGGAGCTGGCGCGCAGGCTCAAGGCGCCGGTCGGGCATTCGCTCGGCGGCAAGGAGATCATCCAGCACGACAACCCGCACGACGTGGGCATGTCCGGGCTGCTCGGCTACGGCGGGCTGCAGAAGGCGATGGACGACTCCGACCTGCTCATCATGATCGGCACCGACTTCCCGTACACGGATTTCCTGCCGAGCGACAACGTCGCGCAGATCGACGCCAACGCCGCCAACCTCGGCCGCCGCACCACCGTGGCGCATCCCGTGCACGGCGACGTCGGCGAAACCGTCCGCGCCCTGCTGCCGCTGGTCGCCGAGAAGAACGACGACTTCCTGGTCAAGATGCTGCGCCACCACGAGCGCGAACTCGAGCACGTCATCGAGGCCTATACCCACGACGTCGAGGACAAGACGCCCATCCACCCGGAGTACGTCGCCCGCGTCCTCGACGAGCTTGCCGACGACGACGCCGTGTTCACCGTCGACACCGGCATGTGCAACGTGTGGGCCGCCCGCTACATCACCCCGAACGGCCGCCGCCGCGTCCTCGGGTCGTGGCGCCACGGCACCATGGCCAACGCGCTGCCGCACGCCATCGGCGCGCAGGCGCCCGACCGCGGCCGACAGGTCATTTCGATGTCCGGCGACGGCGGCCTGGCCATGCTGCTCGGCGAACTGCTCACCGTGCGGCGCTCCGGGCTGCCGGTGAAGACGGTGGTGTTCAACAACTCCTCGCTGGGCATGGTCAAGCTGGAGATGCTCGTCGAGGGCATGCCCGACTACGGCACCGACCACGACGACGTCGACTACGCCGCCGTCGCCTCCGCCCTGGGCATGCGGTCGGTGCGCATCACCGACCCGAAGCGGCTGCGCCAGCAGCTCGCCGACGCGCTGTCCCACGACGGGCCCGTGCTCGTCGACGTGGTCACCGACCCCGACGCGCTGTCGATGCCGCCGGAGATTTCGCTGGAGCAGGTCGCCGGGTTCACCAAGGCGTCCGTGCGCACCGTCCTCGACGGCGGCGTGGGCAAGATGGTCGAGCTCGCCCGGGCCAACCTGCGCAACATCCCGCGGCCGTAGGGGAAGGCGGAGGGGAGTAGCTCAGCTCAAGAAACTCAGCCCAGCAGCTCCGCGATCAGTGCGGCGACGCCGCGATCGTGGGGCTGCCGGTGGTGGGGCACTCCGCGGCCGAGGCGCTCCTCCAGCCTGATGACGGTGGCGCCCGGATACTCGTCCGGCGTCAGCGCGCAGTCGCCGGGCACGATGCGGTCGGCGTCGGTGATCAGGTCGAACCACTGCGGCAGCGCCGCATCGGGGAACTCACGCGCGGCCCGCACCACCTCCGGCACGCCGCCATCGCCGGCGAGCAGTTCGTCGCGCAGCCTCATCTGATCGGCCAGCGCCGGCCCGAACGTCGCCCTGACCAGCGGCATCGGCACCCCGCGCGGCCCGCGCACGCCACGGTGCGAACCGGAAAGGCAGATGACGCGGCGGACGGAGGCGTCGTCAAGCACGGGACCGTCCCCCAGCACCGGCCGGCCCCGCAGCATCCCCGCGACCATCAGCCCCGCCAGCAGGCCGCCCTGCGAATGCCCGACCAGATCCACGCGATCGGCGCCCGTGGCCCGCAGCGTCGCGCGAACGATGCCGGTGACCTCCGCCAGATTCGCGGCCAGCGGCGCCGTGCCGCGATCACCGTAGGTCGGCGTGACGACGACCCTTCCCCCGCCCAACAACCCCTCCGCCAGCGCACCCCAATTGCCGCCGTTGGCGACCGTCCCGTGGAGGCAGACCACCGGCGGGGCGGGAGGGGGCGTTGGGTGGTCGGGCGCTGGATGGTCGGGCGGGCCTCCCACGTCGAGCACCCCGGCGGGGATGAACCCCGTCGGCGGGAACTTCAGCAGCAGGGGCTTCACTGCTCGGGGGCGTCGGTTTCGTTGGGGGCGTCAGTGGTGGCGTCGCGCTTCGAGGGGGCGCTGCTTGAGGTGGCGGTGTCGTCGTCAAGCTCTGTGTCATCGTCACCGCCGCGGCCCCACTTGAACTTGGTGCCGTTGCCCTTCGACTCCGCCAGCTGCTGCAGGCCCGACAGGCCGGCGCGCTCGGCCCAATCGGAGAAACCCTCCCGGTACATGAACGCCGACAGCAGGGAGGCGAAGCTGGTGAGGTTCGCGGCGTCATCGTCGCCGTTGCCGTTATCCCCGCTGCCGCCACCGGCACCGACTCCGTCGAGGAGGCCCTCTTCGCCGAGCTCCTCGCGTGCCGCATCCGCGCGGGCATCCGAGCTGGAGCCGCCTCGCGAGCCGCCGGCCCCGCCGTCACCGTCGCCGTCATCCCCGTCTGCGACGAACGCGCCGCCCGAGAACGACTCGTTGACCAGCTGCAACAGCTGCTCGCGCACCAGCGCCCGGACGCGGCGGTCGGTGGCGACGTGCTCATGCATGACCACCGCCTGCGGGAAACGGTCCTGCACCCAGATGTTGTCGACCGCCCCGCTGCCGCCATCGTCGAGGAAACACGACGACGGCGGGCTGATCAGCTGATCCGTGCGGCTGGCGATGCACGTGTACGTCACGCCCGGCGCCGTGACGTCGCGGCGCGCGATGTCCTCCAGCAGCGGCGAGCCCGTCAGCTGCTCGATGCCCGACTGCCCCCAATACGACTGCACGAAGTTGTTGACCAGCGACTTCGTGCCCGGGATCTTCAGCAGCCCCGCCGCCACCCCGCCCAGCGACGTCCCGTGGTTCGGCGCCGCCAGGCACACGACGTGGCGGGTGAACTGGGGGTCGCGGAACGACAGCAGCGTCGCCAGCAGACCGCCCTGCGAATGCCCGACGATGATCGCCCGCCGGCCGCCGGTGGCCACCAGCACCTGCCGGATGTACGCCGCCAGCTGGTCCATCGAGTCCGTCAGCGGCCCCGTCGCCCGGTACCCGTAGTCCGGGGCGAACACCGCCCAACCGTCCTTGCGCAGCTCGGCGCCGAGGTCCTCCCACACGCCCTTGGCGTGGCCGGTGCCGTGGATGAGCACGATCGGCCACGGGCGTTTCGGCGACAGCGTCGCGCGCCAGTCGTCCTCGAAGATCCCGCGCCGCGTGCGGTACGTGGCGTAGGGGACTTGCGGGGTGTCGTCGGCCATTACGCCAGGTCCGTGGTTCCCAGTGCGGCGCGGAGCTTGTCGGCGGCCTCGTCCATTTTCGCGGGGTCGGGGTCGCGGTCGATGGTGGAGAAGTCGTAGCCGCTCATGTCCGACGCCGGGAAGACGTGGATGTGGGCGTGCGGCACCTCGAAGCCGGCGATGAGGTAGGCGGCGCGCGGGGCGTCGAACGCCTCGACGACGGCCTTGCCCACCTTCTGCGCGACCTCGTTCAAGTGTGCCCACAGTGCCGGGTCGGCGTCGGTCCACTTGTCCACTTCCTCGACGGGAATGACCAGCGTGTGGCCGTAGGCGACGGGTTCGATGGTCAGGAACGCGACCACCTTCTCGTCGCGGTAGACGAAGCGGCCGGGCAGTTCGCCGTTGATGATCTTCGTGAAGACGGTGCTCATGCCGCCCAGGGTAGCGGCCAACCCGGATGACCCGCAGGGGAAAGGTTGTGCACAGGGCCCGGGTTCTCCACAGCTTGACGACGCCCACCTCCTCCACCACCGCCCTCCATCCCCGCCTTCGGCGACACTGGTGCAGGGGCGGGGAGCGCACCGCGGGAAGACACGGAGTGGGGGACACGACCATGGGGGAGAGGGCAATGGGGAATTCGGCGGCGGGGGAACCGGCGGTCGGGGATGACCGAAGGAGCGGTGTGGGCGAAGGGGGTGGGAGGGTGGCGTCGTCAAGCAATGATGAGGTGCCCCGGACCTGGCCGCCGCCACCGTGGACCGTGCCGCGCACGCGCGCCGAGATGATCGCCGGGCACGGCATTGGCGCCGAACGATCGTGGACCCGCGTGCGGCAAGGGATGTACCTGCCGCGCGACGTCGACGTGACGCCGCAGGTCACGGCGCTGGCGGAAGTGCGAGCGCGGCCGTCGGCGACACTGTCCGGCGCGACCGCCGCCCGCGCCTGGGGGCATCCGTGGGTCGCCGCGTGCGTGCCCGAGATCGTGCTCGTGCCCCGTGTGCCAGCGGAGGCGTCGAAACGTGCCGCTGCCGGCGGTCAGGGCGACGGGATCACCGTCATCACGAGCAGCCGGCGGCCCGTCCACGGGACCGAACGATGTGTGCTGTCCATCGATGCCGCGGCAGCAGGCGCGAAGGGTGGCAGCGCGAATGGTGGAGGTGCGGAGGTGAGCATCCCGATCGCGTCGGTCGTCGACGTCACCATCGACTGCGTGGCCGCCCTGCCTGACGACGAGGCCATCGCCTTCCTCGACGGCGCTCTCCGCGCCTGGGGCATCGGCGATCAGCTGCGCACGTGGGCCGGCAGTAGCCGTCGGGCGGGTGCGAAACGCATGCGCGAACTGCTGGACTGGGCCGACTGGCGCGCCGAGTCGCGGCCCGAGAGCCTCCTGCGCACCAAGCTCCGGCGCGCCGGGCAGGGGCAATGGGTGCCGCAGTTCATGGTGAACGTCGCGAGCGGAAAAAGGTGGGTTGACCTGGGGGATCCCGACTACCGCATCGACCTCGAGTTTCTCGGGCAGGGGCATTGGCAGGACGCCGAAGCGCGGCGCGCCGATGCACAGCGCGTCAACGAGCTGCGCGAGGTCGGCTGGACCATCATCGAGGTGACGATCCTCGACGTGTTCCGCGATTTCGACCAGCTCCTCGAGCGCATCGAGCAGCATCGCCGACGCATCGACGCCGAGCGGGCGCGGGATCTCGCATGGCGCCGCAACAAGACCGTCGAGGCGGCACGGAGGATCGTCAATCGCTGGTTCTCGTGATCGGGGCGGTGTCGAGGCGCGGATTGGCGACCGCGTCGACGCTGGTAGTGACCATTTCTGCGGTTCGAAAACGCGAAGCTCGCCGTATGGCGCTGTGCCGGACTGTCGGCTCGCCCTCGACCGAACGTTCGATGCGAGGGGTTAATGCCGTTGCGGGGCCTTCACGCGCGATTTTCGGCATGTGCTCCACTTAGGGCTTCACATAGAACGATTGGAGAGCTCAACGGATTCAATTTCCTGCACTTCATGGTGATCCGGAGGGGCACCGATGCTCTGAGGTTGAATTTTGAAGGGTGCTTTTCTTCAAGTTCAGAGTTTTCGTGACCGTTAAGGGGCGCACGAAAACTCGGAAATTGAATTCAGGCGTTTTCAGGGTCGTCGGATGGTCTGGGTCGCGCCTCGGGAGGGGCTCGCGGAGGGCACGTGAGGTGGCTGGGCGGCTCGATGGGCACGGGTCGGCGAGAGCTTGGCGCGACTCGGGGCAGAACGTTCGCGCGCGGGGTGCCGGCGGAGGGGTCTGGGTTGGTGCGGGGAGGCTTGGGGAGTTGCTGGGAGTTGGCGCGCGGGGTGCCGGCGGAGGGTTGGGGAGTTGGGGGGAGGAGGGTTGAGGAGTTGGTGCGGGGAGGGTTGAGGGTGGCGTGGGGAGTGCGGCCGGTGCGCGGGGAAGAGGGCCGGGATCGGCGAATCACATTCGTGACATTCGCGGAACGGGGGTAATTTTCGGCCGAATTTTCAGGCCTCGATTCGCGTGCTTTACGACGTCCCGCGCCCCACTTTTTCGATCATCCGATTGATTTCCGGTGTGACGGATGTGAACTGGAAACGAAAGCGATTACCGATTTCGGGGGTGTCCGCACGGGCGGGTTCTTCGGGAAATCCATGGAAACCGCACCGAAACTGCGCCAGTTCGGGGCTTGACGTGCGCGGATGGCGATCATCGATTATTGCGCAAGGGTGGCGTGGCAAGGGCGCGGGCGGTCGACTGTAAAGCGGGGGTAATCGACCGCTCCGATCGGATGCGCGGATTAATCGCCCTGGCGAAAATTGTCCGCGGGGTGAGCCCGTGGGGCGGTCGAGGTAAGAGGGCCGCGAAGGGTGCGAATCGCCCCCGCCGGACACGGCCGGGCCCCGAAACATGGTGGTCACGGTGGTGTTCGGCGGGGACGAGGGGGAGGGGACGCACCCGCGCTTCGGGGGGAATTGCAGCGCTGTCCCCGGCAATCGACCGAGCATCGGACCCGGCATACCGGGCACCGGACGGTCGGCGCGAGGGGAGAGCGCGGCAACCGAAGGCCCGACCGGCATCCGGGAACGATGGGGGCATTCCGCCGGATGCGGGAATCGGGCACCGCTCACCCCCGCGAGATCGGCCGCCCGCGCCGCGCATGGGGGAGGGAGCGTGCGCGGGCGGCCAGAAGAAAAGGACGCCGCACATTCAGGCCCTGCACTCACCGGCCGCCGGGAGAGGAGGGGCGGAATGGGGTGGAGGTGGACGTCGCAAAGCAATGGGGTGGTGCGAAATGTGGGCCGCGACCTGGTGCGTAGAATCGCGGGCATGCGCATCCTCGTTATCGGTTCCGGTGCCCGCGAGCACGCCCTCCTCCATTCCATGAGCAAGGACCCGCAGGTCGGCGAGTCCGATCTGCACGTCGCGCCGGGCAATGCCGGCATGTCCGAGTTGGCCACGATGCATCCGGTGAAGGTCGACGACCCCGCCGCGTGCGTGGCGCTGGCCGATGAGATCGCCCCGGACCTGGTCGTCATCGGCCCGGAGGTTCCGCTGGTCGCGGGCGTGGGCGACGCGCTGCGCGACAAGGGCTACGCGGTGTTCGGGCCGAACAAGGATGCCGCGCGCATCGAGGGGTCGAAGGCGTTCGCGAAGGACGTCATGGCGGCGGCGAACGTCAAGACCGCCCACGCCGAGGCGATCCAGCCGGGCGCCTCGGACGCCGACATCGATGCGGCCATCGACCGTTTCGGCCCGACCTGGGTGGTCAAGGACGATGGTTTGGCCGCGGGCAAGGGCGTCGTGGTCACGCCGGACCGCGCGGAGGCCCGGGCGCATGCCGCCGATGTCCTCGCCGCGGGCAACCCGGTGCTGCTGGAGTCCTTCCTCGATGGCCCCGAGGTCAGCCTGTTCTGCCTGGTCGACGGCGAAACGGTCGTGCCGCTGCAGCCGGCGCAGGACCACAAGCGCGTCGGCGACAACGACGAGGGCCCCAACACCGGCGGCATGGGCGCCTACGCCCCGCTGGAGTGGCTGCCGGCCGACGGCGTGCAGCGCATCGTCGACGAGGTCTGCGTGCCGGTGGCCAAGGAGATGGTCGAGCGCGGCTGCCCGTTCCAGGGCCTTCTTTATGCGGGGCTGGCGTGGGGCGCGGATGGCCCGTCGGTGGTCGAGTTCAATTGCCGTTTCGGTGACCCGGAGACGCAGGCGGTGCTGGCGCTGCTCGAGTCGCCGCTGGCCCAGGTCCTCCACGCCGCGGCAACGGGCACGCTGGCCGAGCAGCCCGAGCTGCAGTGGCGCGACGGGTACGCCTTGACGGTGGTGCTCGCGGCCCACGGTTACCCGCAGGACACCCGCACGGGCGACGCCGTCACGGGTGCGCAGCCGGGCCGCGAGGACGAGGGCGTGCTCCACGCCGGCACGGCGCTCGACGCCGACGGCACCATCGTTTCCGCAGGTGGCCGCGTGCTCAACGTCGTCGGCGTCGGCGACACGCTGGAGCAGGCCCGCGAGCGCGCGTACGCGGTGCTGCCGACCCTGGGCCTCGACGGGTCGCATTACCGCACGGACATCGCGCTGCCGGCGGTGGAGGGCCGCATCACCATCCCCGGCTAGGCGGGTGCGGCACGCGCCGCTTCTGCTTTGCGACGCCCCCGCGCACAGGTCGGAAGGTCTGGGCGCGGGGGCGTCGTAAAGCATGGATAAGCTGGGGCCATGATGCCTTCGACGCGCTCGGCCGTTGCCCCGTTCCATGTCATGGACGTGCTGGCGGCGGCGCAGGAAAGGCAGCGCAGCCACGGTGACGCGCTGTTCCTGTGCGCGGGGCAGCCGTCGACGCCTGCGCCGCGGCGGGCGCTGGAGGCCGTGCGGGATGCGGTGGGGGCGCAGATCCTGGGGTACACCGAGGCGACGGGGATTCCCGAGCTCAAGCGGGCCATCGCCGACGACCACAACCGGCGGATGGGGCTGCGCGGGGGAGCCGGGCAGGTGGCGCCGCAGGTGGCGCCCGAGGATGTGGTGGTGACGACGGGATCGTCGGGAGGGTTCGTCACCCTGTTCCTGGCGGCGCTGGATCCCGGCGACGACATCGTGCTGGCGCGGCCCGGCTACCCGGCGTACCGGAACACGCTCGGCGCGCTCGGGGCCAACGTCGTCGAGATCGACTGCGGGCCGGAAACGCGGTTCCAGCTCACCGTCGAACTGCTGGAGGGGCTGGAGCGGGTGCCGAGGGCGGTGATCGTCACCAGCCCGGACAACCCGACGGGCACGATCATCGACGGCGACGAGCTCGGCCGGATCGCCCGCTGGTGCGAGGCCAACGACGTCCTGCTGGTCAGCGACGAGATCTACCACGGCATTTCCTTCGGCCGCGAGTGCGTCAGCGCCCGGGAGTTCAGCGACGCCGCCGTCGTCGTGGGCTCGGTGAGCAAGTACCACTCGATGACGGGGTGGCGCGTCGGCTGGCTGATCATCCCCGAATGGCTGCGCGGCCCGTGCGACCGGCTGGCGGCAAACCTGACCGTGTGCCCGCCGGCGGTGTCGCAGTTCGCGGCGATCGAGGCGTTTCACCCGGAGTCCATCGCCGAGCTCGACGGGCACGTGCGCCGCTACGCCGCCAACCGCGAGCTGCTCATCGAGCGCCTGCCCGAGGCCGGCTTGGGCACCTTCGCCCCGCCGGACGGGGGCTTCTACATATACGCCGACGTGTCGCACCTGACGGACGACTCGCTGACGTGGGCGCGGCAGCTTCTCGACGCCACCGGGGTCGCCGTCGCGCCGGGCATCGACTTCGACACCGCCGCAGGTCACCACTGGGTTCGCCTGTGCTTCGCCGGGTCGACGGAGGACATGGCGGAGGCGTGCCGGCGGATCGGGGAATTCACCGGGCGGTAATCCGCGCGATCCGGGGCTCGTGGAATACTTGGGTCCGTGGCCAACAAGAAGAAGATCGCAAACGTCCTGGCAAACCGCTACGCGTCCGCGGACCTCGCGGAACTGTGGAGCCCCGAGCACAAGATCATCCTGGAGCGGCGGCTGTGGATCGCCGTGCTCAAGGCGCAGGCGGCGCGCGGCATCGAGGTGCCGGAGGGCACCGTGGAAAAGTACGAGGCCGTCATCGACCAGGTGGACCTCGACTCCATCGCCGAGCGCGAGCGCGTCACGCGCCATGACGTGAAGGCCCGCATCGAGGAGTTCTGCGCCCTGGCGGGCACGGAGCACATCCACAAGGGCATGACCAGCCGCGATCTGACGGAGAACGTCGAGCAGCTGCAGATCCTCCAGTCGCTGCGGGCCGTGCGCGACAAGGCCGTCGCCGTCGCCGCCCGCACCGCCGAGAAGGCCGCCGCGTACCAGTCGCTGGTCATGGCGGGCCGCTCCCACAACGTCGCCGCGCAGGCCACCACGCTGGGCAAGCGCTTCGCGTCGGCCGCCGACGAGATGCTGCTGGGCATCGAGCGCGTCGAGGGGCTCATCGATCGCTACCCGCTGCGCGGCATCAAGGGCCCGATGGGCACCGCGCAGGACATGTTGGATCTGCTCGACGGCGACGAGGCCGCGCTGGCCTCGCTGGAAACCGAGATCGCCGAGGGCCTCGGCTTCTCCCGCGTCTTCGACTCCGTCGGCCAGGTCTACCCGCGCACCCTCGACTTCGACGCGCTGTCCGCGCTCGTCGAGCTCGGCGCCGGCCCGTCGTCGCTGGCCACCACCATCCGCCTGATGGCGGGCAATGAGATCGTCACCGAGGGCTTCAAGGAAGGCCAGGTTGGATCCTCGGCCATGCCGCACAAGATGAACGCCCGTTCGTGCGAGCGCGTCACCGGCTTCCAGGTCATCCTGCGCGGTTACATGACCATGCTCTCCGAGCTCGCCGGCAACCAGTGGAACGAGGGCGACGTCTCCTGCTCCGTGGTCCGCCGCGTCGCGCTGCCGGATGCGTTCTTCGCCATGGACGGCATGTTCGAGACCTTCCTCACCGTCCTCGACGAGTTCGGTGCGTTCCCGGCCATGATCGACCGCGAGCTGGAGCGCTACCTGCCGTTCCTGGCCTCCACGAAGGTGCTCATGGCCTGCGTGCGCGCCGGCGTCGGCCGCGAAGAGGCCCACGAGGTCATCAAGGAGCACGCCGTCGGATCCGCCCTGGACATGCGCGAAAAGGGCGCCGAGCAGTCGCTCGTCGAGCGTCTCGCCGCCGACTCCCGCATCCCGCTCGACGAGGAGGGCCTGCGCGCCGCGCTGGCCGACCGCCACGCCTTCATCGGCGCCGCGGAATCCCAGGTCGATCGTGTGGTGGCGCGGGTGAACGAGCTCGTCGAGAAGCATCCCGAGGCCGCGGCCTACGCACCCGGGGACATCCTCTAAACCGGAGATTCTTCTGGTCCGCCGACCAACGGGGTACCCCCGCATCTCCCCCGAGGAGTGCGGGGGTTGTCCTATCTGTGCACGTGCCATGCAAGGAAGCGTTGGCGAAAGTCCAGGTCGATGCCAGTTCCGGGGTGAGGCGATGACCGGGCGGAATATCCCGTGGGGGTTCCGTGCAGGGCCCTTGGCAAGATGAATGGCTTCAGGTTAGCCTTACTTCGGCTTGCTGGACGCTGTTCAATTTTTGCACTGCCGGTGCAACGACACCGCGTCCGGCATGTCCAGCACTTCCAGCACTGCCACCGACACCACCGACTCCACCGTAAAAGAGGTTCTTTGATGCGCTTCACCACGCGCCTGACCGCCGCCGCCGTCGCGGTCTGCGGTCTCGCCGCCGGCCTGGTCGCCTGCGGCACGGACGACGACACCACCGCCGCCGGCCAGGGCTCGTCGCCCGCCGATGGCCCGCTGGTCATCTACTCCGGCCGCAGCGAGGACCTGGTCGCGCCGCTGATCGAGGACTTCGAGGAGGAAACCGGCATCGACGCCGAGGTCCGCTACGGCAAGACCTCCGAGCAGGCCCAGCTGCTGCTCACCGAGGGCGACAACACCCCGGCGCACGTCTTCTTCTCCCAGGAGGCCGGCGCGCTCGGCCTGCTGCAGGACAAGGGCATGCTCGCCGACATGCCGAAGGACCTGATGGACAAGGTCCCGGCCGGCTTCTCCTCCGAGGAGGGCAAGTGGGTCGGCGTCACCGGCCGCGCCCGCGTGGTGGCCTACGACAAGGACACCGTCGACGAGGCCGACGCCCCGGCGACCGCCGCCGACATGGTCGACCCGAAGTGGAAGGGCAAGATCGCCGTCGCCCCGGGCAACGCCTCCTTCCTGTCCTTCGTCACCGCCATGCGCGTGGCCGAGGGCGAGGACGCCGCCCGCGAGTGGCTGGAGAAGCTCGCCGCCAACGAGCCGAAGACGTACGAAAAGAACGGTGACGTCCTCGAGGCCGTGAACACCGGCGAGGCCGAGGTCGGCCTGATCAACCACTACTACTGGTACTCCGCCGCCGCCGAGCAGGGCGCCGACAACATGCGCGCGCAGCTGAAGTTCGGCGCCGACGGCGACCTGGCCGCGCTGGTCAACGCCACCGGTGCGGGCATCCTCACCGGCGGTGCGGATCGCGAGGACGCGAAGAAGTTCGTCGAGTTCCTGCTTTCCGACGCCGGCCAGAAGTACTTCGCCGACGAGACCTACGAGTACCCGCTCGTCGACGGCGTCGAGGGCCCGGAGGGCGTGCCCGCCCTGGATTCGCTGAAGGTCCCGGACGTCGACCTGTCGCAGCTCGGCACGGTCGAGGAGACCGCCGCCCTCATCGACGAGGCCGGTCTGACCGTCAATTGATCCCCGCTCCCGCCACCGTCGGCCGCCGCGCATCCGCGCGTCGGCCGTTTCGGCGTTTCCGGGGCAGGGGCACGGCCGGCTCCAATCCCGTCCTGCTGACGCTGGCGCTGCTCACCGTCGCGGTGGTGGCGACGCCACTGGTGTTCCTGCTGTCGGAGGCGCTGGCCGCTCCCGGTGACCGCATCGCGGATGCGCTGCTGCGCCCGCGGACGCTGCGGTTGACGGGCAACACGCTGGCGCTGGCGGCCGGTGCGGTGGCGGGCACGTTGCTGGTGGGCGTGCCCACGGCGTTCGCGCTGGTGCGCACGAATCTGGTGGGCCGCCGCTGGTGGCAGGTGGCGGCGTGCCTGCCGTTGGCCATCCCGTCGTATGTGGCGGGACTGGCGTGGGTCAGCGCCACGCCGCTGCGCGGGTACTGGGGTTCGCTGCTGGTGCTGGTCCTGGTGACCACGCCGTACGTCACCCTGCCGGTCGCCGCGGCGCTGCGCAGGGCGGACACGGCGGTGGAGGACGTCGCGCGGACGCTGGGCCTCGGCCCGCTGCGCGCGTTCCTGACCATGACGCTGCCGCAGATCGCCCCGGCCGCCGGCGCCGGTGCGCTGCTGGTGGCGCTGTACGCGATTTCCGAGTTCGGCGTCGTGGCCATCATGCGCTACCCGACGCTCACCCCGGCGGTGCAGACCGCCTTCGCCGGCACCTTCAACCGCGAGCTCGCGATGGTGCTGTCGCTGCTGCTGGTGGTCATGGCGCTCATCGTCGTCGCCTGCGAGCGCGCGCTGCGCCGCCCGGCCACGGCGATCCGCGTGCGCGGGGATCACGCACCGCCGGTCCGGCTGTCGCCGATGGGCCAGGCGGGGGCCTGTCTCGGCTTGGCGACGGTCTTCGTCTCCTCCGTCGGCGTCCCCGTCTACGTGCTGCTCGATCGTCTGGCGCGCAGCGTCGCCGGCCATGAGATCGAGACCGAGCGCATGCTCGCCGCGGCGCGGACGACGGTGCTCCTCGGCTTCGCCGGCGCGGCGGTGGCGACGCTGCTGGCGTTGCCGATCGGCATCCTCGCCGCCCGCCGCCGCTCGCGGGCCGTGTCCGGCCTGGAGGCCGCGACGTTCCTCGGCCACGGGCTGCCCGGCATCGTGCTGGGCCTGTCCATGGTCTACCTGGCGCTGGCCGTCGTCCCGGCGCTGTACCAGACCCTGGGACTGCTGGTCATCGCCTACGGCATCCTCTTCGTGCCCAAGGCCATGGGCTCGGTGCGCACGTCGATCGCGCAGGTCCCGGTGTCGCTGGAGGACGCCGCGCGCACGCTCGGCCGCTCGCCGTCGCGCACGTGGGTGGAGGTCACCGGCGCCCTGTCGTGGCCGGGCATCGCGGCCGGCGCGATGCTGGTGGCGCTGACGGTGATGAAGGAATTGCCCGCCACCCTGATGATGCGCCCGACCGGCGTGGATACCCTGGCCACGCGCCTGTGGCAGTTGTCCGACATCGCCGCCTACGGCGCGGCGGCCCCGTATGCCCTGATGCTCATCGCGGCCGCCGCCGTGCCCGCACTGGTGCTCGCCCGCAACCCCGGAGGAACGCGATGACAGCCTCGTCCACCACCGCCGCAGCTCCCGCCCTTTCCGTCGCCGGCCTGTGCGCCGGTTACCCGGGCGCCGTCCGCGGCGCCGCCGACGCACCGGTGCTCCACGACGTCACCCTCGACGTCCCCGAAGGCGAGCTGTTGGCGGTCCTCGGCCCCAGCGGCTGCGGCAAGACGACGCTGCTGCGGGTGCTGGCCGGCCTCATGCCCGCCACCGCGGGCACCGTCGATTTGGCGGGCCGCCGCGTGGTCGACGGCCCGTCGGGCGTGCCGCCGGAGCGCCGCCGGGTGGGGCTGGTGCCGCAGGATGCGTCGCTGTTCCCGCATCTCGACGTCGCCGACAACGTCGGTTTCGGCCTCGGCCGCCGCCTGCCGCGCCTGCCGTTCACGCGCCGCGGCCGCCGCGTCCCCGACCGGGTGATGGAGCTGCTCGAGGTCGTCGGCATCCCGGAGCTCGCCCACCGCATGCCGTCGGAGTTGTCGGGCGGCCAGGCCCAGCGGGTGTCGCTGGCGCGGGCGCTGGCCCCGGAGCCGGATCTGGTGCTGCTCGACGAGCCGTTCTCCGCCCTCGACGCGTCCCTGCGCACCCGCCTGCGCGGCGAGGTCCGCGACATCCTCGCCGCCCACGGCGCGACGGGCCTGCTGGTCACCCACGATCAGGACGAGGCCCTGTCCACCGCCGATCGCGTCGCGGTCGTCGATGCGGGCCGCGTGGTCCAGTGCGATGTCCCGCAGGAGGTCTACGCCCGCCCCGCCACCGCGTGGGTGGCCGGTTTCGTGGGCACGTGCTCGCTGTTGCGCGGCCACGCCGAGCCGGGTGGCGCGGGGGTCACGTGCCGGTTGGGGCGGGCACGTCTTGCGGTTCCGCGTGACGACGCCCCGGCGTCCGTCGTCGTCCGCCCCGAACACGTCGTGCTCCGCGCCGGTGGGGAAGCGGGGGCCGCGGGCGTGCCCGCGGAGGTCACGAGCGTCGAGTACTCCGGCCACTCCACCATGTACGGGCTGCTCGCGGGTGGGGGCGGGGACGTCGAAAAGCTCCTTGCCCGCGAGCACGGCCCGGCCCGCTTCGCCATCGGCGACCACGTGATCGCCGAGGCGGCGGCACCGCTGCACGCGGTGCCGGCGGGCTAGAGCTCGGCGGCCGTCACCGATCGCACGTGGTCGGCGCCGACCCCGGGCGCGGTCTCGACCAGGCGCAGGCGGGGGCGCGTGCCGGACCGGTCGACGTCGATGACGGCGAGGTCCGTGATGATCCGATCGACGATGTCGCGCCCGGTCAGCGGCAGCGTGCACCGCTCGACGATCTTGGGCGAGCCGTCCTTGGCCACGTGCTCCATGAGCACGATCACGCGGCCGGCGCCGTGGACCAGGTCCATCGCGCCGCCCATGCCCTTGACCATCTTCCCGGGCACCATCCAATTGGCCAGGTCGCCGTTGTCGGCGACCTGCATGGCGCCGAGCACCGCGACGTCGATCTTGCCGCCGCGGATCATGGCGAAGCTCTCGGCGGAGTCGAAGAACGACGCCCCCGGCAGCGTGGTCACCGTCTCCTTGCCCGCGTTGATCAGGTCCGGGTCGACGGCGTCGCGGGTGGGGTAGGGGCCCACGCCGAGGATGCCGTTTTCCGACTGCAGGACCACGGTGCGGCCCTCGGGGATGTGGTTGGGCACCAGCGTCGGCATGCCGATGCCCAGGTTGACGTAGGCCCCATCGGGCAGCTCGGCGGCGGCGCGGGCCGCCATCTGGTCGCGGGTCCAGCCGGTCATCGGACGGTCACCTTCTCGATTCGCTTGTCGACGTCGTGCCCGACCTCCACGATCATGTGCACGTACACGCCGGGCAGATGGACGTGGTCGGGGTCGATCTCGCCGGGCTCGACGAGCTCCTCGACCTGGGCGATGCAGACGCGCCCGGCCATGGCCGCCGGTGGGCCGAATTGGCGTGCGGCCTTGTTGAACACCAGGTTGCCGTGCCGGTCGCCGCGGGCTGCGTGGACCAGCGCGAAGTCGGTGACGATCGACTCCTCGAGGACGTAATCGACGGGCTGGCGGTGATGGGTGGCGAAGGCGCGGATCTCCTTCGGGGCCGAAGCGCGGGCCACGGTGCCCGTGGCGTCGTAAAGCATCGGGATGCCGCCGTCGGCGACCTGCGTGCCCACGCCGGTGCGGGTGTAGAACGCGGCGATGCCCGCGCCGCCGGCCCGCAGCTTCTCCGCGAGCGTGCCCTGCGGCACCAGCTCCACCTCGAGCTCGCCCTCGAGGTACTGGCGCGCGAACTCGCGGTTCTCGCCGACGTAAGACGAGGTCATCTTCCGGATCCGCTTCGCGTCGAGCAGCTTGCCCAGCCCCCAGTCGTCGATGCCGCAGTTGTTGGAGACGATGGACAGGTCGCGGGTGCCGCGCTCGAGCAGGGCCTCGATGAGGGCGATCGGGTTGCCGCAGACTCCGAAGCCGCCCACGGCAATCGACGCCCCGTCGGGGATGCCGGCGACGGCCTCGGCCGCGGTGGCGATGGTCTTGTCCAGTGCCATCAGCTCGCCGTCCATCCGCCGTCGATGGTGTAGGACGCGCCGGTGACCATGCCCGAATGGCCCGAGGCCAGCCACGTCGCCAGCGACGCGACCTCCTCCGGCTCCACCAGGCGCTTGACGGCCGATTCGGTGAGCATGATCTTCTCCACGACCTCCTCGGGGGCGATGCCGTGGATGTCGGCTTGGTCGGCGATCTGCTTTTCGACGAGCGGCGTGCGCACGTACGCCGGCTCGATGCAGTTGGACGTCACGCCGTGGGGCGCGCCCTCGAGGGCGGTGACCTTGGAGAAGCCCTCCAGCGCATGCTTGGCGGACACGTACGCCGACTTGAAGGCGCTGGCGCGGGACCCGTGGATGGACGAGATGTTGATGATGCGCCCGAAGCCGCGCTCGTACATGGCGGGCAGCGCCGCGCGGGTGAGCAGGAACGGCGACTCGACCATGAGGCGGTGGATCAGGCGCCACGCGGCCGGGTCGAACTCGTGGATGGGGGCGATGCGCTGGATGCCCGCGTTGTTCACCAGGATGTCGACGTCGAGCCGGATGTCCTCGAGCGCGGCGGTGTCGGAGAGATCGAGGGCCCAGGTGTCGCCGCCGATGCCGTCGGCAAGCGAGCGGGCCGTGTCGCCGTCGATGTCGCAGACGGTGACGTGGGCGCCCGCCCTGGCGAAGGCCCGCGCGCAGGCGGCGCCGATGCCGGACGCCGCCCCGGTGACGAGGGCCCGGCGGCCGGAGAGGTCCAGTCGGTTCGGATCGAGGGGGATGCGTGCCATGCGTGGTCCTGTCTGGTTGGTGGTTGATTTAGAAGGCGCCGAGGGAGACCGCGGCGACGAGCAGCGCGACGACGAGGACGGGGCCGACCATGGTGATCATGGCGACGTCCTTGTACGACTGCCGGTGAGTGAGCCCGCAGACGATGAGCAGCGTGACCACCGCTCCCGAATGCGGCAGCGTGTCCAGGCCGCCGGCGGCCATGGCGGTGAGGCGGTGCATCACCTCGAGGCTCGTGCCGTCGGCCTCGGCCATCGCGCGCAGTTCCTCGCCCAGGGCATTGAGGGCGATGGTCATGCCGCCGGACGACGACCCCGTCAGGCCGGCCGTGATGGAGATGGTGACCACCGAGGTGATCACGGCATTGGCGCCCATGTTGAAGATTGAGTCGCGCACCAGCGCGAACGCCGCGACCGAGGCGACGACGGCGCCGTAGCCGACCTCCGAGGCCGTGCTGAAGGCGGGGAGCATCGACTGCTTCGCGCCATCGGCGAACGCCCCGGCCAGCTTCCGGCGGTGCCGGACGTTGAGCGCGAGGATGACCAGGATCGCGGCGACGATGCCGACGAGGACCGCCCACAGCGCCGCGCGGGCGGACAACTCGATGGAGCCGTACTTCTCGTCCGCGAGATATCCCCAGTCCATGGCCGGGAAGATGACCAGGGTGCACAGGAAGTTGACCGCGAAGACCGTGAACAGCGGCAGGAACGGCACCCAGCGGTTCGGCGGGGACAGAGCGTCGCCGGAGTGCGCGGGGGCCGTCCCACCGGCCCCGGAACCGGCGGCATCGTCGATGGCGTGGTGGGCGGCGGAGAAGGTCTCGCCGCCGCGGGCCATCGCCCGGCGCCGGTATTCCAGCCAGGCCATGCCGAAGGCCAGGATGCCCGCCGAGCCGACCAGGCCCACGGCGACGCCGGCGAAGGAGCCGGTGCCGAAGAACTGGCCGGGGATGATGTTCTGCACCTGGGGCGTGCCCGGCAGCGCCGTCATGGTGAAGGTGAAGATGCCCAGCGCGATCGTCGCCGGGATCAGCCGGCGCGGGATGTCCGCCGCGCGGAAGAGCTCGCGGGCCAGCGGGTACATGACGAAGGCGACCACGAAGAGGCTGATTCCGCCGTACGTCATCAGCGCCGAGGTGATGACGGTCGCCGCGATCGCGCCGCCCGCGCCGACCCACGAGGTGACCGTGGTGGCGATGGACTTGGCGTAGCCGGTGACCGTCATGAGGATGCCGAAGATCGCGCCGGTGAGGAACACCGGGAAGTAGCTGCCGATGAACTTCGCCATCGCCGGCATGAAGATCTCGGTGTACGACGCCAGGATCGGTGCGCCGGAGAACAGCAGCGCGACGATCGACGAGATGGGCGCCGCGATGATCACCGGGACGCCGCGGTAGGCGAGGGTGATCAACAGCGCGAGGGACAGCAGGATTCCGATGATCCCGAGGATCATGGGCGCCTCCTTGTGGGGGAAGGGACTGGGGTCCCCGGTGCGGCGCCCGCATCTTCAGGAGGTGATGCGGGTCACTCGCGCCGGGCGACGCTGATCAGGATGTCCCGGCGCATGTGGCCCGCGCTACATCGCGGCGTTCAATGTTTCGGCGTGAAATTCGTATCCCGCTACGAAGTTCATCGGCGGGAGGGGCCCATCGACGCCAGCGCCCACGACACCTCGATGAGGTGCTCCACGTCGCCGAGGTCGGCGCCGGTCAGCTCGGAAAAGCGCCGCAGCCGGTAGCGCAGCGTGTTCGCGTGGACCGGGATCGATGCGGCGGCGGCCGGGATGCTCATGCGGTTGCGCAGGTAGGCGCGCACCGATTCGATGATGTCCTCCCGGATGGCTCCGGCGCCGTCGAGCGGCGACAGGTAGCGGTGGCGGAGCAGGTCGGTGGTGGCGGGGCTGGCGTGGACGCCCATCCGCCAGGACAGGCGCTCCAGGTCCACTAGCCGGCTCGCCCCCACGGCATCGGCGGCGCGCAGGGCGACCGACGCTCCCTCGAAGGAGCGCGGCAGGTCGGCGAGCAGCGCCGGCTCGCCGAGCGCGATGGTTTGGCCGGGCTCCGGCGCGGACTCGTCGACGTCCCCGACGAGGATGCCCACGATCATGTTGGAGCGCACGGCCGTCAGCGCGCGCACGCCCGCGGCATGGGCCCACTTGTGAATCTCGCGCTCGCCGGCGTGGCCGGACCGCGGCCGGGCGGGGGCGGCGAGCGCCCGGACGGGGACGTCCGCGGGCACGTCGTAGGCGGCCGCGCCCCTCATCAATTCGGCCGCGTCCATGGAGTCGGACACGGCGGCGCCGATCCACGCCGAGCGCCGGGTCGAGTCCGCCACCGCCCGGGCGATCTCGCGGTCGCGGTACACGGCGGTGGCGCGGGTGGAGAAGACGTCGCCGAGGGACCACAGCAGCGTCGAGCATTCCAGCACCTGGTCCGACGGGATGCCGGACGCGGGCGCGAGCTCGATGAGCCGCTGCAGGATCACGGTCATCGACGTGCGGAAACCGCAGAGCACGTTGCCCAGGGACACGCCCTGCCCGAGCCGTTCGATGGCCAGCGCGTCGGCTTCGGGCACGCCCTCCGGGGAGGGCTCGCCGCCGTTGCGGATCGTCCGGATGCTCAGCTCCAGATTCCGCCGCGCCGACGCCGCGAGCGCCTCGGTGGGCACGACGTCGTACCCGGGCACGGAGGCCCGCAGGCGCTCCACGGTGAGCGTCACTATCCCGCGGTCCTGCTCCAGCGCGGTGAGCAGCTCATCCCATCGGGCCTGCGGCGCGGCGGCGGTGTCGGTGGTCATGACGGAACAGGGTAACCGTCCCCGTCCCGAATCGATTCCGCCCGCGCTCGTGGCGCGACGTTAGTTGGATTCCTCCACCACGCCGCACAGGGTGCGGTCGCCGGCGTCGCCGGTCTTCTTCGTGTCCGCGTCCGGGCCGTCGGGTGCGTAGCGCTCGGGGACGTTGGCGAAGTTGTCCGGCTTGGAGTGGACCATGACGGCGGAGCCGTCGTCGTCGACGAGCAGGTCGCGGGTCAGCCGGTCCGTGGTGAACTCCATGGTCGCGGTGCCGTCCTCGCCGACCAGCAGTGGCGGCATGTCGCCGGCGTGGCCGGTGGAGCCATCGGGGTTGCCGTGGCCCTCGGCGTCGGCGTCGCCGGTGAGGTGGCCGCCCGCGGAGAGGAAGTCGCCGGTCTTGTCGCCGTCGGGGGATTCGCTGTCCGGCTCGCACTTTCCGGTGCCGTGGATGTGGAAGCCGCGGAAGCCGGGCTCGAGGTCGCGGGCCTCGACGGTGACGGTGACCATGTCGCCGTCCTCGGCGAAGGTCACGGTGCCGGCGTCGTCGCCGTCGGCGGTCTTCAGGGCCGCGGTGGCGAAGCCCTCGTCGTCAGCGGCGGCCGACGTGCTGGTATCCGACTCATTGCTTTCCGACGTTCCGGCGGCCGCGGATTCGGTGACGGTGGTGGTCTCGGTCGTGGCGTCGCCGCCGAGGTTGAATCCGCCGTCGGCGCAGGCCACGAGGCCGAGTCCGAGGGTGGCGGTGCCGAGCGCGGCGGCGGTCGTGCGGGTGGTGGTGCGCAGTCGCATGGTGTCTCCCTGTGGGCCGTGCTTCGTTGTGATGGTCGTCACAGAAGTTTACCTGCGTTCACCCGGTCCGTGTGGCGCCCGGGCGCGGGCCGGCCGATCCGGGCGAGGTTGTAATGTCGGATCCGTAGCCCGGCCAGTCCCCGGCAGTCACCCGGAAGAAAGCGTGGAGAACGTCATGTGCCTCGGCATTCCCGCCCAGATCGTCGAGATCCCGGATCCCGCCCGCGCGAAAGTCGCGATCAGCGGGGTCGAGCGGATGATCGCCACGGATCTGCTTCTCGACGAAGAGCTGGCCGTCGGCGATTGGGTGCTCGTCCACGTCGGTTTCGCGCTGAGCAAGATCGACGAGGAAGAAGCAGCCCAGACGTTGACGCAGATCGAACGGCTCGGCGGGGACGTGTTGGCCGACGAAGTCGATTCCTTCACCACCAGCCGGATCGAATGAGCGGGGGAGCGCCATGAAGTACGTCGATGAATTCCGGGACCCGGAGGCCGCGAAGAAGCTGCTGCGGGCCATCGAGGCCAACGCGGCGAAGCTGGAGCGGTCGATTTCGCTGATGGAGGTCTGCGGCGGCCACACGCACACCATTTACCGCTATGGCCTGGAGAATCTCCTGCCGGAGAACATCGAGCTGGTCCACGGCCCGGGTTGCCCGGTGTGCGTGATCCCCATGGGCCGGGTGGACGATGCGCTGTGGCTGGCGGCGCAGGACGACGTCATCCTGACCACCTTCGGTGACATGATGCGGGTGCCGGGCTCGGACGGGTCGCTTCTCGACGCCCGCGCGAGGGGCGCGGACGTCCGCTTCGTGTACTCGCCGCTGGACGCGCTGAAGATGGCGGAGGACAACCCCGACAAGCACGTCGTCTTCTTCGCCGTGGGATTCGAGACAACTGCGCCGTCGACGGCGGTGACGTTGGAGGCTGCGCGTCGCAAAGCAATCCCGAACTTCTCGGTGTTCTCCAATCACGTCACCATCGAGCCCCCGCTGCGCGCGATCGTCGACGGCGGGGAGACGGGCGTCGACGGGTTCATCGGCCCGGGCCACGTGGCCACGGTGGTGGGCACGAAGGCGTTCGATTTCCTGCCCGGCGAGTTCGGCATGCCGTGCGTCGTCGCCGGCTTCGAACCGCTCGACGTGCTGCAGTCGGTGGCGATGCTCGTGGAGCAATTCGTCTCCGGCGACGTCGCGGAGGGCCGGGCGACCGTGGGCAACCAGTACGCCCGCGTGGTCCGGGCCGAGGGCAATCCTGCGGCAGAAGCGCTGCTCGACCGCGTGTTCACCGTCCGCGACCGGTTCGAATGGCGCGGGCTGGGCTGGCTCGACGACTCCGGCCTGGGCATCGCGGAGGAGTACGCGCAGTGGGACGCGGAAAAGCGCTTCACCGTCCCCGGCGCGCTGATCCCCGACCCCGTGGCCTGCGAATGCGGGTCCGTCCTGACCGGGCGGATCAAGCCGTGGGAGTGCCGCGTGTTCGGCACCGCGTGCACGCCGGATACGCCGATCGGCACGTGCATGGTCTCGCCGGAGGGCGCGTGCGCGGCGTACTACAACTTCGGCCGCATCGACCGCAAGGTCACCGTCGAGCTGGGCTCGCGCCCGAGCTGACCCGACAGCAGGAGAAGCAGTGGATCCCAAAAACCGCCTCAACGACGACGAGGACCGGGTCAACGCCAACATCGGCCGCGTCCGCGCGCGCAGGCACAGGCTTCGCGACGATCACGTCACCCTGGCCCACGGCGCCGGCGGCAAGGCATCGGCCGCGCTGGTGGAGAACGTGTTCTGGGAGATCTTCGGCGGCGACGTGCTGCCCGACGGCGGGGACTCGGCGGTGCTGCCGCTGGACGGTTTGCTGGGCGCGGGCGCGGGAGATGGAGGTGCGGCCGCCGGCTCGCTGGCCATGTCCACCGACTCCTACGTGGTCAACCCCATCGAGTTCCCCGGCGGCGACATCGGCGAGCTGGCGGTCAACGGCACGGTCAACGATCTGGCGGTTGCGGGTGCGGTGCCCAAGGCCATCACCGCGGCGTTCGTGTTGGAAGAGGGCCTGCCCATCGAGGTTCTGCGGCGCATCGTCGAGTCGATGGCGCGCGCGGCGGAGGCGGCGGGCGTGGGCATCGTCGCCGGCGACACGAAGGTCGTGCCGCGCGGGGCGTGCGACAAGCTGTACATCACCACCGCCGGCGTCGGCGTCGTGCCCGCCGGCCGCCGCACCGGGTACTCGGAAATCGAGGAAGGCGACCGCATCATCGTCTCCGGGCCCATCGCCGATCACGGCATGGCGGTGATGATGGCCCGCGGCGACCTGGCCATCGACGCCCCCATCCAGTCCGACACCCGCGCCGTCAATGGCCTGGTGGAGGCCCTGTTCGCCGCCGTGCCCGACGTCCGCTTCCTGCGCGACGCCACCCGCGGCGGCCTGGCCACCGTCATGAACGAGCTCGCCCGCGGCTCCGGCAAGGGCATCGCGCTCGATGACGGCGCCATCGCGGTGCGCGACATGACCCGCGCCGCCTGCGACATGCTCGGCATCGACCCGCTGTACGTGGCCAACGAGGGCACCTTCGCCGCCGTCGTCCCGGAGGCCGCCGCCGACGCCGCCGTCGCCGCGCTCCACGACGCCGGTGCGCCGGAGGCCCGCGCCATCGGCCGCGTCGTCGCCGAACCCGCGGCGTCGGTCGTGCTGGTCACCGGCTTCGGCGGCACCCGCATGGTGGACATGCTCGTCGGCGATCCGCTGCCGAGGATCTGCTAGCCCGGCGTCGTCCGGGACGCGAGCAGTCCCGCCATCGCCTGGCCCACGGCGAGCCCGCCATCGTTGGCGGGCACCACGCGGTGTTCCAGGAGCGCCAGCCCACGGGCTGCGAGGTCCTCGCGCAGCGCCGAGACGAGGATCCGGTTGAGCGCGCAGCCGCCGGTCACCCCGACGATCGTCGTGCCTGCAGTCTCTGCGGCCAGCGTTATCTGTTCGCCGATGATGCGCGCCAGGCCAACGTGGAAGCGCAGGGCGCGAACGGCCGGATCGCCGGGTTCGGCCAGCTCCTCGAATAGCTCGGGGATCGTGGTGGCGGCACCTTCCGTCACGCCCACCTCATCCACCGCCGTCCGCGCCAGATGCTCGAACTCCATCGCGGCCTGCGCCTCGTAGCTCACCGCGCCGTCGTCCCAGGTCGCGCCGCATCCGGCGAAAACGGCGGCGGCGTCGAAGATCCGGCCCAGCGACGTCGATGCCACCACGCCTACGCCCGCGGCCAACTGCGATTCGAGCAGCGCGCGCTCGGGGGCGGCGTTGGCGGGAATCACCTCATCGAGCACCTCGCGGACCACCGCATCCAGCCCCCACGACCGCGCGACGCACACCGCGGTCCGCCACGGCCGCTCCACCGACCGGTCGCCGCCGGCGAAGTCGAAGGCGGGCACGTGCCACGTCCGGGACCAGCTGCGGAGATCTCCGTGACTGCTTCCTCCGCCCAGCGTCAGAATCTCCCCGCCCCAGATCGTCCCATCGGTGCCGTACCCGGTGCCGTCGAGCGCGGCGACGACCGCCGGCCCCTCGGCGATCCCGTGTTCTGCCAGCAGCGACAGCGCGTGCGCGTAATGATGCTGCACCCCGACCAACCGCACCCCCGGCTCATCGTCGGCGAACCGCTCGGCCCACGCCGTCGTCGCGTAGTCGGGGTGCAGATCATGGATCACGAGCCCCGGCTCGACCCGCCGCATCGCCAGCATCCGCTCGACCGACTCCCCGAACGTCGCCTGCGACACGGCCGAGCGCATGTCCCCGATGTGCGGCGACACGTGCGCCATCGCACCCACGCCGCCCTCACCGCACACGCCATCGACGACGGCGAACGTGTTCTTCAGCTCTCCCCCGACGGCGAGGACGGGGGCGGGCGCGGTGTCGTCGGCACGCGAAAAAGGGAGAGGAAGCGGCAACGGCGCGACGCCGCGCGACCGCCGCACGGGGCGCTCGCCGAGGAACACCGAATCCTCCACGGGCACGTGAATACCCCGATCATGCAGCAGAAACGCATCCGCGATATGCCCCAGCCGCGCCCGCGCCGCCGCATTGCCGTGGCACAGCGCCTCGCCGGGCGGGTTGCCGGACGTGGCCACGAGAGGCTTGTCGACGACAAGCTCGTGCAGCGGCGAATACGCCACCATCACCCCGATGTCGCCGAGGCCCGGGGCGACCGATGGGGCCAGCCCGGTGCCGGCGCGGATCGGCGCGATGACGATCGGATGCGCGGGCGAGGTGAGCAGGGCAAGCTCCGCGTCCTCGAACCTGGCGAGGCGCTCGGCGGTCGTGGCATCGGGGACCATCACCGCGAAGGGCTTGGCGGGGCGGTGCTTGCGGCGGCGGAGCTTTGCGACGGCCTCGTCGTTGGCGGCGTCGCACATGAGGTGGAAGCCGCCGATGCCCTTCACCGCGAGGATGGCGCCGTCGTCGAGGAGCGCGCGGGCGCGGGCGATGGTGGCGGCGACGGACGCGGGGGAAGACGCGGAGCCGGGTTCCTCCAGCCACAGCCGCGGGCCGCAGTCGAAGCAGCTGATCGGCTGCGCGTGATGGCGGCGGTTGCCCGGGTCCGCGTACTCGGCGGCGCAGGCCGGGCACATGGGGAACTCTCGCATCGTGGTGTTCGGGCGGTCGTAGGGGACGTCCTCGATGATGGTCAGCCGCGGGCCGCAGTTGACGCAGGTGATGAAGGGGTAGCCGAAGCGCCGGTCGGCCGGGTCGCGCATCTCCGCCAGGCAATCGGGGCACGTGGCGACGTCCGGCGGCAGCAGCGTGGGGGCCCCGCCCGCGCGCCGGGAGTCGAGGATGGTGAAGCCGGACTCGCCGTCGTCCAGCGGCAGATCACGGACCTCGTGGGCGAGGATGTGGGACAGCGGAGGGGCGTCGTCAAGTACGTCCTCGATGAACGCATCGACCACCCGAGATTCGCCCTGGACCTCGATGAACACCTCGCGGTCGTCATTGCCGCAGAAGCCCGAGACGGCGTGCCGCGCGGCGACGGCGGCGACGTGCGGGCGGAACCCCACACCCTGGATCACGCCGCGCAGCAGGTGCTCGCGCCGGATATCGCTCATGATGCGAGCTTAACCGTGGGGGCTGGGGCTCAATCGCGCAGTTGAAACGGCGTCGCCGGTCGGCTGGGATTCCACCATTGATCAAAGGACTCCACGGCTTGTAGGATCAGGGGCGTAGAGATCGTTCATGTGAACGACTCCGCATTGCCGGACCCCGTTACCCCTGGTAGCGGGGTTTCGTGCGTGTGGGCCAGACGCGATATCGGCCTCGGCCACGGATCGTGGCCACGCGCTCCCACAGCTGGTTCTGGAGCTTCACCACCTTCGGGGCGGCCTTTTTCTGGGTGAGAATCCTGTTTGCGATGTACGTGCACAGGTCGGCGGCTTGGAGGCCGCGGTGGACACGTGAGTCGTAGAAGTCCAGTGAGCTGATCCTCGCGAGTTTCGAGCTTTTGAATCCGTAGGTTCCGTTCGCTTGGTAGCTGACGAACTCCTTGCGTCCTTCTTCGGCCGTGTAATGGTCATCGAGGTAGACCGTCACGGTCTCGTCGTGCTTTTCGGCGAACTCGTTGATCCGTTCGAGGATGAACCCGATGCTGATCGTCCGGTGATTGAATGGCCGCGCATAGCGTTGAGACTGCGCGACTCGGTCGATGCACTCGACGTAGAGCGATTCCGCGTGTTCGTCGATGATGGTCATGGCCTTGAGATAGACGGCGGCGCATAGCCGGACCGGCAGGCCCTTCCAATCGCACTTTTGCTGCATCATGTCGTGCCCGTGCAGTTCCGCTGCCCTCGGAATGGGCGTCGACCTGCTGTACTGCACCATCAAGTCATCCAATGCTCGGTTCAGTGGTTCGAGTTCGTCTTCGCTGACGATGAGAGCCGACAGAAAGAAGTAGTCGGCATCGGATTCCGACTCGTCGATGAACGCGTGCAGCATGGGGCGAGAGTATCCCGGGCGACGGATGACGTCGCTCGGCCAAAAGGCGGTGCCAGAGCGGCGGCCTGCCATCACCGGCCTGTTGGCGCCGTGTGGATGTTGAGTCCCCGATAACAGGTGTTCAGCGCCCGCTTCGCGAATGTGCCCAATCTAACGCCGGGCCCAATTTTGCTGATCCGGCCATATCGTTGCAGGTCACGGCTCCGCCCGTGTGCACGTTCCCCGCCAGCACCTCGCCATCACCGCACCCGCACCCCGAGCGGGCTACATGGAATTCAAATACGGGTCTAAGGTGGGTCATATGCATGAGGTGGCCTTGAGCATGCAACTGGCCCGAATCGTGGCCAAGGCTGCCGATAACCGAAAAGTCCTGGTCGTTCGGCTGGAGATCGGTGCACTGCGTCAGGTGGTGCCCGAGACGCTGGCCCACGCCTGGGGGTTCGTGGTCAAGGACACCAACCTTGGTGCGTCGCGCCTCGACGTCGATTGGAAGCCGGTGGTGCTGGAGTGCCCCGCCGGGCACGTCGCGGAGCTGCCCGAGTCGTGGGGGTTCGACTGCAGGACCTGCGGGGAGCCGGCGAAAGTCGTGGGCGGCGAAGAGTTTCGGGTGCTGGACATCGAACTTGGGCCGCCAACAGAGCCAACGCGGGAAAGAGCGTGAGATGGGTCGCTTCCACAGGCACGACGACGGCACGGTGCACGCGCATGACCATGGGGACCATGCGCACGAGCACCCTCACACCAACGCCGACAGCGCCGAGCACGGCGACCACACCGGGTACGACACGGGCCGCGAGCGGGTGCAGATCCTGGAGGACATCTTCACGGAAAACGATGTCCGCGCCGCGGAGAACAGGGCGCTTTTCGACGACCACGGCGTCGTCGCCATCAACGTCATGAGCTCGCCCGGCTCGGGCAAGACCGCTCTGCTGCGCCATGCGCTGGAGGATCTGCGGGGGAAGGTCCGGGTCGGGGTGATCGAGGGGGACATCGAGACGCCGCTGGATGCGGAGCGGCTGGAGGGCTTCGGGGCGCAGATTTCGCTGCTCAACACGGGCAATGGCTTCGGCGGCGAGTGCCATCTGGACGCGCCGATGATTTCCTCGGCGCTCAAGGGCCTGGATCTGGCGGAGCTGGATCTGGTGTTCATCGAAAACGTGGGCAATCTGGTGTGCCCGGCCGAGTTCGAGGTCGGCGAGCACCGCAAGATGATGGTCTACGCGGTCACGGAGGGCGAGGACAAGCCGCTGAAGTACCCGGTGATGTTCCGCTCCGTGGAGGTGGTGGCGGTGAACAAGGTGGATCTGCTGCCGTACCTGGATTTCGACATGGATTTGTTCCTGGCCAATCTGCGCGCGGTGAATCCGGGCGCGAAGGTCTTCGAGGTTTCCGCCAAGACGGGCGAGGGCCTGGGGCCGTGGCTGGAGTGGCTGCTCGCGGGGGAGGGGAACTGATGTCCCTGGCATCTCCTTCGCCGAACTGCCCCGACAATGCTTGCTTTACGACGAACTCATGGGCGGCAACACCACCCGCCCGTTACGAGGATGACGGGGGTGGTCTCCGCCGATCGCGGCGCCGGCCCTCGGATCCGCTGCGGACTGGGAGGACGCGGATATGAACATCGGCCATGGCTGGCGGGGTGAGACGCTCGCCGAGAATCTGGAGAAGTCGGGCGTCTCGCGCCGGGACTTCATGAAATTCTGCGGCGGGCTCGCCGCCATCTTCGCGGCGGGGTCGCCCGCCATGGCCGGGGCGCAGGAGCTGACGCCGGCCGCGGAGGAGATCGCCGACAAGCTCGGCGCGGTGAAAAAGCCCAACGTCGTGTGGCTGCAGCTGCAGGAGTGCACCGGCTGCATGGAGTCGGTGCTGCGCTCGGGCGGGTCGACGGTGGAGGACCTGGTGCTCAACCACCTGTCCATGCCGTACAACGAACTGCTCATGGCGCCGTCGGGCCACGCGGCCGAGGAGGCGCTGGACGAGGCCAACAAGGAACCGCACATCCTCGTGGTCAACGGTTCGGTGCCCATGAAGGACGACGGCATCTACTGCACCATCGGCGGCAAGTCGTCGGAGCAGGTGCTCATGGAGGCCGCGGAAAACGCCACCGCCATCCTGGCGGTCGGCGCCTGCGCGGTGTGGGGGTCGGTGCAGGCGGCGAAGCCGAACCCGACCGGCGCGGTGGGCATCGACGAGCTGATCACGGACAAGCCGGTCATCAACGTCGCCGGCTGCCCGCCGATCGGCGAGGTGATCACGGCGACGATCACGTACATCCTCACCCACGGCGAGTCGCCGAAGGTCGACGCCGAGGGGCGCCCGCTGTTCGCCTACGACCAGCGCATCCACGACTCCTGCCCGCGCCGCGCGCATTTCGACGCCGGCCAGTTCGTGCGCACCTTCGACGACGAGGCCGCCCGCAACGGCTGGTGCCTGTACGAGGTCGGCTGCAAGGGCCCGTCGACGTTCAGCCCGTGCCCGATCATCCAGTGGAACCTCAAGTCGGGCTGGCCGATCGGCCAGGGCCACCCGTGCATCGGGTGCACGGAGAAGGATTTCTTCGACAAGTTCACCCCGTTCTACGAGGAGCTGCCCAACGTCAGCGGCTTCGGCGTGGAATCCACCGCCGCGAAGGTGGGGCTGGGCGCCGTCGGCGTCGCGGCCGCCGGCGTGGCGGTGCACGCGGGGATCACGACCATCAAGCAGATCGGCATCCGGCAGAAGTCGGGTGACGAAAGGGTGATCGCCAAGTTCGGCGAGGGACCCGACGTCGGTTCGGCCGGCCGCGCCGTCGACGCCCACGACAACATGCCCGGCGATGTGACGGGGAAGGACAGCTAAATGGCCACCGAGAGACTCGTCATCGACCCGCTGACCCGCATCGAGGGGCACCTGCGCATCGAGCTGGAGCACGAGGACGGCAAGATCACGGACGCCTGGAGCGAGACGACGATGTTCCGCGGCATCGAGGAGATCTGCCGCGGCCGCGACCCCCGCGACGTGTGGGCCTTCGTCGGCCGCATCTGCGGCGTGTGCACGGGCGTGCATTCGGTGGCCTCGGTCGTCGCGGTGGAGGACGCCATCGGCTCGACCCCGCCGCCGCAGGCCCGCCGCATCCGTGACCTGGTGCTGGGCTCGCAGGAGGTCCACGACCACGTCGTGCACTTCTACCACCTGCATGCCCTGGACTGGGTCAACGTCGTCTCGGCCGCCGAGGCCGACGTGGACAAGGCCCTGGAGTTCGCCAAGTCCATCGGCTCGACGTGGCGCGGGAACACCTTCGACAAGTTCACCAAGGTCAAGGAGACCCTCAACCAGGTCATCGAATCCGGGCAGCTGTCCATCTTCACGGGCGGTTACTGGGAGCACCCCGATTACCGCCTGCCCGCCGAGGCCAATCTCATGGCGGTGTCGCACTACCTCGACGCCCTGGAGTTCCAGCGGTCGATCATCCGCATCAACACGGTGTTCGGCGGCAAGAACCCGCACCCGAACTTCCTGGTCGGCGGCATGGCGTGCTCCATCGACCCGGACAAATCGGAGACGGTCAACCAGGTCCACCTGGACCAGGTGGAGACGTGGGTCGCCGAGATGCTCGAGTTCGTCACCGACTGCTACTACCCGGACGCCGTGGCCATCATGGGCGTCTACGACGACTACTTCGACATCGGCGCCGCCGCCCCCAACTTCTTGGCCGTCGGCATGGCCGGCGCGACGTTCGCCGGCGATCCGGCCAAGTCCCGCCTGGACACGGTCCACTCGGACGTGACGCCGGGCGTGATCCTCGACGGTGACTTCAGTAGGGTCGCCCCCTTCGATCCGTCGAAGATCGAGGAGTTCGTCGCCTCCGCGTGGTTCTCCTACGAAGACGGCGACGACAAGGGCCTGCACCCGCTGGTCGGCGAGACGACGGTGGACTACACCGGCCCGAAGCCCCCGTACGACTGGTTGGGCGACGACGAGAAGTACACGTGGTCGAAGGCGCCGCGCTACGACGGCCGCGTCATCCAGGTCGGCCCCGTCGCCCGCGTGCTCAATGCCTACATCCAAGGCGAATCCCGCACCAAACAGCTCGTGGATGAGGCCGTCGACAAGCTCGGCATTCGCATCGAGCAGATGAATTCCACGGCGGGCCGCACCTTCGCCCGCGCCGTCGAGGCGGTGACCACGGCGGAGTACATGGCCGAGGTGACCATGCCGGCGTTCGTCGACGGCATCCGCGGCGGCGACATCGACGTCTTCGACGCCACCAAGTGGGAGCCGTCGAGCTGGCCCGACGAGTGCTCCGGCATGGCGTTCACCGAGGTCGCGCGCGGCATGCTCAGCCACTTCACGTCCATCAAGGACGGCAAGGTGAGCAATTACCAGGCCGTCGTGCCCACCACCTGGCTGGCGGGCGGGCGCGACCCGCAGGGCCGGCTGGGGCCCTACGAGGAATCGCTTGCCGACGGCCACCCGCTCGTCGATCCGGAGCAGCCCCTCGAAGTGATCCGCACCATCCACTCCTTCGACCCCTGCATGTCCTGCGCGGTCCACGTGCTGGATGCCGAGGGGACGGAGATCTTCAAGACGGTGACGTCATGACCGCCCCCGACAAGAGCCCAGACAAGAGCCCGGATAAGGGCCGCGAGGCCGAGGCCATGTCGGCCGAGTCGATGCGGGAGCCGGGGTCGCCGAGGCGGATCATCGACGGCGACGAGTACGTCCGCATCGACCTGTGGTCGGCGGGGCTGCGGTTCCAGCATTGGGCGTCGGTGCTGCTCATCGTGGTGATGTCGGCGACGGGCTGGTACATCATGGACCCGTTTTTCGGCCCGGATGCGGCGAGCGCCGCGGCGTCGGGGGAGACGGGCTACCTGATGGGCTACATCCGGTTCATCCACATCCTCTCCGGGTTCCTGTGGTGCGGCGTGGCCCTGGCGCGGCTGTTCATGCTGTTCTTCGCGCGCGGCCGGCAGTCGCGGTGGAAGGCGCTGTCGCCGTTCCACTCGAAGGCGGACGTCAAGGGGCTGTGGGACGTGACGCTGTACTACGCGTTCCTGAAGAAGCACGCCCCGCTCTACATCGCGCACAATCCGCTGCAGCAGCTGTCCTACACCGGCATTTACGTGATGTGCCTGTTGCAGCTGCTCACGGGCCTGGCGCTGTACGGGTTGTACGACCAGTCGAATTGGTTCCTCATGGTGCTGTCGTACCCGGTGCATTGGCTGGGCATTCCCACGGTGCGCCTGATTCACGCGGTGCTCATGTTCCTCATCTGGGTGTTCGTGGTCATTCACGTGTACCTGGCGGTGAGGTCGGATGTCGTCGAAAAGCACGGCGGCATTTCCTCCATGATCAACGGCGGAATGTGGCTGCACCGTGACGCGCGCCCGGTCGACGGCGAGCGCGTCGGCCCGCCGGCGAGGGCCGACCGCAGGCGCGGGCGGAGGGCGCGGTGAGCGGTCCGGGGATCACGGTGCTGGGCGTCGGCAATGCCGTCATGGGCGACGACGCCGCGGGCCTGGAGATCCTCCGCCTGCTCAAGGCGCGGGTCATGGGCGGCTCGGGCAGCGTCGACGTCGATGCCCTCGTGCCCCTGGCCAGCGCGTCGGCGTCGCCGTCGGTGCCGGGAGGGCTGGGGCTTTACGACGCCCACCTCGACCCCGCTTCGGCCACCGCCACCGATGTTGCCGCGGGCCCCGGCGGCCGGATCGGCGACGTGGCGTTCGTGGAGGGCGGTACGTCGGGCCTGGAGCTCGTCGGCGTGGTCGGCGAGGCGCGCAAGCTGTTGGTCCTCGATGGCCTGACGGGGCCGGGGGAGCCCGGTGACGTCGTGGTGCTGGAGGGCGACCAGGTGCCGCGGCTGTTGCGGTCGAAGTTGTCGCCGCATCAGGTGGGGCTGCTGGATCTGCTGGCCACGGCGCGTCTGCTGGGCCATGAGCCGGAGCTCGTCGGCGTGGTCGGCGTCGTGTGCGCCAGCGCGGAACTGGAGGTGCGGCTGACCCCGGAGGTCGCCGCCGGGCTGCCCGCGGCGGTCGATGCCGCCGAGGAAGTGCTGGCGCGGTGGGCCGCGGGCTAGGTGTCCACGTCCACTTCCCGGATGGCGAACTCCCGCCCGTGCCGCAGGTCGGCGGTGGGCGCGCCGCATTCGGGGCAGGCCAGGGCGAAGAACTCGTCGATCTCCCGCTCGGCCTCGCACGCCGGGCACCACACGGTGGCGGCAATGACCTCGACGTCCAGGTCGGCGCCCTCGCAGACGGTGCCGCCGGCGGCCAGAGGCCACGCGGCGTACAGGGCGTCTTCGATGACCCCGGCGCGGGTGCCCACGTCGAGGGCCACGCGCCGCACCCGGCGCCCGTCCGCCGCATCGGCGATGACCTCGACCACGCCCGTCAGGAGCCCCAATTCATGCATGCCCCAAGTGTGGCACGGCGTCCCATTGTGAAAGCGTTGATCCCATGAGCGAGACCATCCACCTGGACCAGTTGGTCGACCCGTTCGAGGCGAAGGTCGTCGTCGTGCGCGATGACGCGGGCGCCATCGTCGACGCCCGTTTCGACCTCGCCGGCCTGCCGCGCCTGGACCCGATGCTGGCGGGCAAGGACGTCGCCGGCGTGCCGGACCTGGTGAAGATGCTCTGCGGCATCTGCCCCGTCGCCCACCACCTCGCGGGCGTCGCTGCGCTGGAGTCTCTGGCGGGCACCACCCCGGATGACCTCCCGCGGCCCGTGCGCGATCAGCGGCTGCTGCTCCATCACGGCAGCGTCCTCGATTCGCTGGCCTCCCGCTTCATCGGCCGCGACCGCGAGCTCGCCGTGCGCCTGCGCCGCCTGGGCAAGCTGGCCATGAAGGCCGCGGGCGCGCCGGGCCATTTCCCCGGCGTCGCCATCCCCGGCGGTGTGCGCGTCCCCGTCGATGCGGAGGCGCTCGCCGACCTTGCGGGCCAGCTTCCCCCGCTTGACGACGACCTCGCGCACCTCCTCGGCCACCTCCCCCAGTCGGCTGCACGGACGAGTTTCGCGGGCCTCGACGTCGCCGTCGTCGATGCCGACGGGCGCCTCGATCCGCTGGGCGGCCACGTCGGCGTGCTCGGCCCCGGCCCCATCCACCAGACCTTCACCGCCGCCGAATGGGCCTCCCGCGTCACGGAGTCGCGCCCAGGCGCCCCCGACCCGCGGCCCGTCATCGAGGTGGGCGGAAAGACCTGGCTCTACCGCGTCGGCCCGATGGCGAGGGCCCGTTTTCGCGACGGCGGCGCGGCCGTCTCCGATCCTTTCCGGGCGCAGCTGCTGACGCTGGCGGATTCGGTATCCGCGCTAATGGGATTGGCCGAATCTCTGGCGGGCGTACGCAATGCGAGCGCGGCGGTGGGGGAGACGGCGTCGTCGTCAAGCAAGCGTGCGGGGACCGGGATCGGCGTGGTCGACGGCCCGCGTGGCCTGCTCGCGCACGAGTACGCGGTGGATGAGGCGGGGACGGTGGCCGGTTGCCGGATCCTCACGCCGACCGCCCAGAACGAGGCGTGGCTGGCCGGCATGCTCCGCGAATCGCTTGCGGCAGTCGGCGACGACAATGCGGAGGCCTGGGCGGAGTCGGCGATCAGGGCGGCGGACCCGTGCCTGCCGTGCACCTCGGCACCCGAGGGCGGGATGGGCGTTAAGTTGGAGGACGAGCGGGACGAGCTGAAGGAAGGCGGCCGCTGACATGTGCATCGGGGTTCCCGGCAAGATCCTGGCCATCCGCGACGGGCTGATGCCCATGGCCGACCTCGACTTCGGCGGCACCGCCCGCGAATGCTGCCTGGCCTACGTGCCGGAAGCGCAGGTGGGGGACTATGTGCTCATCCAGAACGGGTTCGCCATGGACGTCATCGACGAGGCGTCGGCGAAGGCGTCCCTGGAGGCGATCGCGGAATTGGGTCTTGCACCTGACCCTGCGTCAGGTGATTGAGTCCAGTTCATGCGAGACACGACTCACCAAGGCGACGGCACCGAGCTGACCATCGGCGAGGCCGCCGAGCTGCTCGGCATCACCGTGCGGGCGCTGCGGCACTGGGAGTCGATCGGGCTGCTCGTGCCGTCGTGGCGGACGCTCGGCGGGCACCGGCTCTACGTCGACGACGACCTGGAACGCGCGCAGCGGATCCTGGTCTACCGCGAAATCGGGCTGCCGCTGTCGGAGGTCCGGGAGCTCGTCGACGGCGGCGGCGACGCCCGGGAACACCTGGAGCGCCAGCGGCGCCTGTTGGCGGAGCGCGCCTCGCATCTGCGCCGGATGATCGGCGCAGTCGACGACATGTTGGAGGAGATGACCGTGTCCAAGAACGGCAAGAACAACAAGAACGGAAAGAAGATGGATCCCCGCGCCGCGGCCGAGAAGTTCGGCGGCGGGTGGCGCCAGGACTACGCCGACGAGGCGGAGGAGCGCTGGGGTGGCACGGAGGCGTGGGCGCAGTCGCAGGAGGCCAACGCCAACCGCACCGAGGGCGAGTGGGCGGAGATGTTCGCGGACCAGGAGAAGATCGTCGCCACGATCGCGGAAGCTGTCGCCGACGGCACCGATCCCGATTCGGGGACCGGCCGCGAGGTGTCGGCGATGCACCGTGCGGGCATCGCGAAGCACTACGAGTGCACCCACGGCCGGCAGGTGCTGCTGGCCCGGATGTACCTGGCCGACGAGCGTTTCCAGCAGTCCTACGGCGGCATCGAGCCGACCCGGTGGTTGGTCGCGGCCATCGAGGCCGACGCCCGCGCCAACGGCGTGGACCCGGAGAACGCTTCCTGGGGCTGACCTCCCTCTTTCCCCTTCGGCTTTTCACCTTCCGCGTGCCCTCCGTTCAGCTCAGAACGGCGGGACCTCGGGGTACTTTGCCTGCTTCTCCTTGTCCTTGATCGGCAGCCCGGTCTCGGGGTCGGTGCCGTCGGCGTCGGGACCGTAGAGCTTCGGCCAGAGGTCGACGGCCTCCTCCCGGGCTTTCTCGGTCCTGGCGTTGGCCGCCTCTTCCGCGGCCATCCGCCGGCGGTTGTGTTCGGCCCGGGCGCCCGTCAGCCGCGTGACCCGTGCGTCGAACGTCTGGCGGCCGAATCCGGCCAGCGGCCCCTGCGGAACCGTGGAGAAGCGATGCTCGCCGTCGGCGCTGGTCCAGACCTCGTCGCCGTCGGGGTGCAGTTCGATGTCCCACAGCTTCGAGGTCTTGACGTTGTGATGTCGCCGGCACAGGCAGTGCATGTTCTTCGTGTCGGTCGGGCCGCCATTGGCGGGGTCGTTCGCGTCGAAAGCGGCGACGTGGTCCTTGTCGCCCCGGTGGGCCGGGCTGTTGCAGCCGGGGAACCGGCACACGCCGTCGCGGCCCTCGAGGAACGCGACCATCGCCTCCGTCGGCGCATACCCCTCGGTGTCGCCGTGGGACGCGATGCGCAATCCGGTGATGCGGGCGACCCACTCGTCGGTGGCCACCGCGTCGAGCCAGCCGGGGCCCGACATCCACGCCGGTCCGCCCGCCACATCACGGTAGAGGTTGAACGTCACCTTCACGCCGGCGGCGGTGCCGCGCAGAGCATGCAGGAGCGCATCGTTGCGGGAGCAGTGGTGGGCGGCGGCGATCGCATCGACGATCGCCAGCGCCTCCCTCGCCAGATCCGCCCGCATCCCGATGTGCCACAAGGTGTACCTGGGGGACCGGTCGTCGATGTCGAAGTCCGCTCCGGTGGCCGGGTCCGGCACCGGTTCGTCGTCGGGGTCGGGTGGCCTGGCCATGGGCTGCAGGTCGCCGATGATCCGCGACAATTCCGACGCCAGCGACCGGTAGCCCACCAGCGCCTGACCGTGCCGCTTCGGCGCGAGATACCGCAGGAGGCGATCGGTGAACGCCTCCAGATGCTCGTCATCCAGCGGAATCACGGCGCGGGCGATCATCCGCACATGGGACAGCGGCAGAAACGGCCGCTGCTCCAGGAGATCGCCAAGATCGGTGAGCCGGTCGAGCATGAGCCCGATGTCGCAATAGTCCAGCCCCGCCGCATGCGTGATCCCGAGCCGCGGGGCAATGCGCGCGAGGTGATCCTCGACGTCGGCGGGGCCGCTCGGGCAGGCGAGAACCGCGACGCGCAGGTCGCGGGCATTGCGTTCCAGTCCCGCCGCACACAGTGGGTCGCCCGGGGTCTCGTGCGCGAAGAGGGTGCCGGGAAAGCTGCATCGGTCGTCGTGGTGGTCCGGGCAGGGGCAGGTGTCATCCGCCATCGTCAATCCCCGAAAATCGAAGGTGTCGAAAGACCGTATGAATCCATGGCCGCGCGCCAGGGCCGGCGATGACGCCATGAACTCGTGGGTGCCCTCCCAGTCCCTGTCGTGAGAGGGGCGATGACAGAACCTCCCCTTGCCATCGACCCCCACGCTACTCCCATTCGAACGCCTGCGCTACCCCAGGCCCCAGAATCTTCCGGCGAATCGGGTCCCGATGGGCGTCGCAAAGCAAAGGACGCGGTCAGGCGCGGTGCCGTACCCTCGCTGCCATGAGCGAAAAGCACCACGAGCCCGTCACGGACCTGCCGGACGCGGGCGCGGACCGCCCCCGCGCCGTCATCGTCCATGGCTACAACGGCTACCCGGCCAAGCATTGGTTCCCGTGGCTGGCCGCGGAGCTGGTCGGCGCCGGCTTCCCGGTCACCCGCGTGGCCCTGCCGAATCCGTCGCGCCCGCACCCCGTGGCCTGGGCGGATGCGCTCGCGGAGCAGGCGGGGTCCCTCGATGGCGCCGTCGTCGTGGCGCATTCCCTCGGTTGCTTTACGACGCTCCGTCACCTGGCCCACAACCCCGATCAGGCGTTGGCCGGGCTGGTGCTGGTGGCCGGATTCGATCAGAAGGGCAGTGAGCTCGTGCGGGGGTTCGCCGATGAGCGCGAGGCGCTGAGCCAGCTCGACCCGTTCATCGGTGACGGCGTGGACACTCCGGCGCTGCTGCCGCAGTTGGGGGAGGTCACGGTGATCATGTCGGATGACGACCACATCGTGCCGAAGGTCTTCTCCGAGTCGATGGCCGAGCGCCTCGGCGCCGAGCCGGTCGTGGTGTCCGGTGCGAAGCACTTCCTGTATTCGGATGGCGTCACCGAGGTGCCCGCCGCACGGGATGCGGCGCTGGCGGTGTTGCGGACCAGGGAGCCCTGATGCTCGAGCTCACGCCCTCCGCCGCCCGCGCAGCCCGGTGCCGCGCGCAGCTGTTGACCGCGAAGGACCGCGCCGCCGATCCCGTGTCGGCGGTGCGCCACATGCTGGCCTTGCAGGCGCAGAACGCGAAGGCGGCGCGGTGGGCCGTGGGCATCCGCACCAGAAACCCGAAGTATTCGGAGGGGCAGGCGGCGCTGGAGTCCGGCGCGCTGATCCGCACGTGGCCCATGCGCGGCACGCACCACATCATGGCCGCCGAGGACGTCTCCTGGCTGACGGGGCTGTGTTCCCACCGGGCCCGCTCGGGTGTCGAGACGCGCCGTGCGGCGCTCGGCCTGACGCTTGACGACGTCCTCCGTGCAGGCGCCGCCCTCTCCGAGGCCACCACCGACCCCGATCGGCTGCCCGAGCACATCGCCGAGAAGGCCGTGCCCTTCGTCGGTCCGCGCGGTGCCGCGGTGGCGCTGACCCGTGAGGGGGTCCGGGCGTTGTGGGAGAGCGTGGGCATCGATTCGTCGTCGAGCCGCGGCTCCCACATGCTGCGCTTCCTGTGCGAGGAGCGCGTCCTCGTCCAGGGCCCGCCCGTCGGTACCGCGGACACCTTCACCGTGTTCGAGGCGTGGGTGCCCGAGTCTGAGGAGGGGGAGACCGAGGAATTGCTGCGCCGTCTCGTCGTCACGCATCTGCGTGGCCGGGGACCCGCGCAGGTGTCAGATATCGCGTGGTGGTCGGGGCACACGCGGGCGACCATCGCGAAGGCGGTGGAGGCCGCCGGCGATGCCGTGACGGAGGTGTCCGTGGCCGGGCGGCCGCACCTGATGCTGGCAGAGGCCGCCGAGGAGGCCGCGGCGAATCCGAACGCCCGGCCGCCGCGCGGGCCGATCGCGCTGCCCGCGTTCGACGAATACATGATGGGCTACGGCGACCGGACGCTGGCGCTGGACAAGGACGCCGAGCCGGAGCTGTTCACGCTGATCGGCCCGACCATCAACGGCCTGGTCAATCGGGCGACGATGAAGGCCGGGCGGATCGTCGACACCTGGGACGACGACCACCCGGCCGCATCTGACTACCTGAAATTCGCGGGGCGGTGAACTACACGTCCCGCACGTGACCCGTGAAGTGCGGGCGCCGCTTCTTGCGGTCCCACGCCACGATGTCGGTGCCGCCGCGGCCCTCGCCGTCGACGACCTCGCCCGCGCGGGTGATGGCGACCATCACCGTCGCCGGCACGATGACCGGCGCCGCGAACTCGATGTGGAACTCGAACGGCGCGCCGCCCGGGACGTCGGACTCCGCCAGCGCGCGCGAGGCGGTGTACATGCCGTGGGCCACGACGCCGGGCATGCCCAGCGCCTTCGCCGTCAGGCCCGTGACGTGGATCGGGTTCCAGTCGCCGGAGACCTTCGCCCACGTGCGGCCGATGGAACCGGGGATCCGCCACTGCGCCGTCGGGCGCGGCACCTTGAACTGCGGCCGCTTCGAGGAACCGGCCGAATCGTCGAGGGGCTCGACGTCGTCAAGCTTCTTGCCCTTGGCCAGGTACACCGAGGTCTCCTCGACGAGCACCTCGCCATTGCTGGTCACGGTCGCCTCGTGGACGATCTCCGTGCCGGAGCGGTGCGCGCGGAAACCGGCCACGCGGACCTCCACGTCGACCTCCGAGCCCACCGGAACCGGCTTCAGCTGGCGGTACGTGTTCGACGTGTGGATGAGGCCCATCATCGGCAGCGGGAAATCATCCGCGGCCATGAGCTCCATCTGCAACGGCATGATCAGCGCGTGGACGTGGCCGAAGAAGGCGGAGCCCGCCACGTGATCGACCGGCGGGGCGCCGGCGACGCGGCGGAAATCCTCGTCGCGCGACGCCGAGACCTTGACGCCCTTGACGGCCAGCGCCGGGGTCTTCAGGGTCGACGAACGGTTGGTGCGCTTGCCGCCCGTCGCGGCCTTCGCGTACAGCGGGACCAGCGACGGAACGGAGGACAGGACTTTGGCTTCAGTCATGCCGGCGCCCCCTACTGACCCACGATGTTCTGGCCACAGACGCGCAGAACCTCGCCGTTGACGCCCAGGCCACGGTCGGAGACCAGGAACGAGATCGCCTGCGCGACGTCGCCCGGCTGGCCGCCCTGCTGCAGCGAGTTCACGCGGCGCGCGACCTGGCGGTTGACGAACGGGATCGACGCGGTCATGTCGGTCTCGATGAAGCCCGGGGCGACGGCGTTGATGTTGCCGCCCAGGCCCGCCACGCGCTCGGCGGTGGCCTCGACCATGCCGATCACGCCGGCCTTCGAGGTGGCGTAGTTGGTCTGGCCGCGGTTGCCCGCGATGCCCGACGTCGACGACATGGTGGCGATGCGCGGCGAGTTCTGGAACGCCTCGTGCGCCAGCAGCTGCTCGTTCATGGTCAGCTGCGCCTCGATGTTGACGGCGATGACCGAGCCCCACTTGGCCTCGTCCATGTTGGCCAGCATCTTGTCGCGGGTGATGCCCGCGTTGTGCACCACGATGTCGAGCTTGCCGAAGCGCTGCTGCGCCGCATCCGCGATGCGGTTGCCGGCGTCGGCCGAGGTGATGTCGAGCTGCAGGGCCAGGCCGCCGAGCTCGTTGGCCACCTTGGACAGGGCGTCGCCGGCCGGGGGCACGTCGATGACGATGACGTCGGCGCCGTCGGCCTTCATCTGGCGGGCGATGGCCGCGCCGATGCCGCGGGCGGCGCCGGTGATCGCGGCGACCTTGCCGGCCAGCGGCTTGTCCCAGTCGGCCGGGATCTCGCCGGCATCGGAGGAAACGGTGAGGAACTGGCCGTCGACGAACGCCGAGCGGCCGGAGAGGAAGAAGTGCAGCGAGGACACCACGGACGGGGCGGTGACGCCGACGCCGTCGTGGACGAGGATGCCGTTGGCGGTGGCGCCGCCGCGGACCTCGTGGCCCATCGAGCGGACCAGGCCCTCGGCACCGCCGCGGGCGGCGTTGACGGCGACGTCGATATCCTCGCCGTGCTCCGCCTTCGCGCGGGAGATGACGATGAAACGCCCGCCCTTGTCCAGCTTGCGCAGGTGCTTCGCGGCGTTGAGCACCGGCTCCTGCAGCTCCTTCGGGCGCGCGGCCTCGGTCACGACGACCACGATGGCGCCGATCTTGTCGTCGCCGGCCTCGTCGCGCCGGACGTTGAGGTCCCAGTCGGCCAGCTGCTTTGCGACGGCATCGGCGTCCGCGCCGGAACCGGTCACCAGCACCTTGTCGTTCTTCAGCAACGGGTCGCCCGCCTTGTGGCGGCGAAGGTGCGGGGGCTGGGGAAGGCCGAGGGACTTGGCGACGCCCGTGAGCGGACCGCCGGTGACCAGTTCCTGGTACTTGTCTGCCATGTCAGATGCTCCTTGTTCGGTATTCGCGGGGGTTACGGGCGGGCTTCGAGGATGGCGACGACGCCCTGGCCGCCTGCGGCGCAGACGGAGATGAGGCCGCGGGCGACCTCGCCGGTCTCGTCGGCCTTGGCGCGCAGCATCTTCGCCAGCGAGGCGGTGATGCGGCCGCCGGTGGCGGCGAAGGGGTGGCCGCAGGCCAGCGAGGAGCCGTTGACGTTGAGCTTCTCGCGCGGGACGGAGCCCAGCGCGCCGTCGAGGCCCAGCTTCTCGCGGCAGTACTCCTCGTCCTCCCACGCCTTCATCGTGGCGCAGACGGTGCCGGCGAAGGCCTCGTGGATCTCGAAGAAGTCGATGTCGTCGAACGTCAGGCCCTGGCGGGCCAGCAGGCGCGGGGTGGCGTAGGCGGGGGCCATGAGCAGGCCCTCGTCGCCGTGGACGAAGTCGACGGCCGCCGACTCGACGTCGACGACGTCGGCGAGCACCGGCAGGCCGCGCTCGGCTGCCCACTCCTCGGAGGCGACCAGCACGGCGGAGGCGCCGTCGGTCAGCGGGGTGGAGTTGCCGGCGGTCATGGTCGGCTCGGTCTCCAGGCCGCGGCCGAAGACGGGCTTGAGCTTGCCCAGCTTCTCGGCGGTGGAGTCGGCGCGCAGGTTGGTGTCGCGGGAGACGCCCTTGAACGGGGTGATCAGGTCGTCGAAGAAGCCCTCGTCGTAGGCGCGGGCCAGGTTCTGGTGGGACTTGGCGGCGAGCTCGTCCTGCTCGGCGCGGGTGACGTTCCACTCGGCGGTGGTCAGGGCCTGGTGCTCGCCCATGGACAGGCCGGTGCGCGGCTCGCCGGTGCCCGGGGCGGCCGGGGCGAAGTCGGCGGGGCGGATGGCGGACAGCGCCTTGACGCGGCCCATGGTGGTCTTCTGGCGGCTGGCGTTGAGCAGCGCCTTGCGCAGGCCCTCGGACACGGCGATCGGGGCGTCGGAGGTGGTGTCCACGCCGCCGGCGATGCCGGCGTCGATCTGGCCGAGCTTGATCTTGTTGGAGATCGACGACAGCGCCTCCATGCCGGTGGCGCAGGCCTGCTGGATGTCGTAGGCCGGGGTCGTCGGGTCCAGGGCGGAGCCGAGGACGCACTCGCGGACGAGGTTGAAGTCGCGGGAATGCTTGAGCACGGCGCCGGCGGCGACGGAGCCGAGGCGCTCGCCGGCCAAGCCGTAGCGGGCGACGAGACCGTCGATGGCGGCGGTGAGCATGTCCTGGTTCGACGCGTCGCTGTATTCCTTGTTGGAGCGCGCGAACGGGATGCGGTTGCCGCCGACGATGACGGCGCGGCGCGGTGCGTTCTGAGTGGGCTGGGTCGTCATGTGACTGGTGCCTTCCTTGATCCCTATGTGTGATCTGAGTAACTAAATGTAGACATTATCCCGAATTGCGACCCATGTCACCCCGTTGCGCAAAAGATCGTGCGACCACCCCCCGGGGGAGGAGGGGTAAGAATGTCCGCGTGAGCCCACTCGAAAACCTCCCCGGCATCGCCGATCTGTCGCTGACGGGGCCGAAGGCCCAGATCGCCGTGATCCTCGCGCTGCTGCTGGCCCTCGCGCTGATCATCCGGCCGCCGAAGGCGCGGCGCGGGCCGCGCGGCTGGTTCACGGGCCCGGTGCTGGTCACGGGGGTGGTGGCGTGGTCGATCGTCGCGTGCGTGTGGCTCCTGCTGGAGGTCATCTGGCGGCCCTTCCCCGAACAGGTCCCCGGCGCCATGTACCTGGCCGGCGGGGTGGCGCTCCACGTGGGGTTCTTGGCCGTCGTCAAGCCCTTGGCCACCCGCCGCAGGAACCTGGCCCTGACCCTGCCCGTGGCGCTGGTCGCGGTGGTCGCGGCGCTGCTGCAGGCGAACATCACCTACCAGCTGTATCCGACGGTGGCCACGCTCGACCCGACCGCGGGGCCCGAGGAGTACGACTACGCCGCGCTGCCGTCCGTGCGCGATCGGCGCGACGGCGGCGTGGTCACGCAGGTGAAGCTGGGCAATTCCGCCAGCGGTTTCGCCGCCCGCGATGCGCAGGTCTACCTGCCGCCCGCGTACTTCGACCGCGACCGCCCCCGGCTGCCCGTCATCGTGCTGGTCCACGGCGTCCCCGGCTCGCCGGCACAGTGGTTCGACGAGGGCCGCGCCGGCGAGGCCCTCGACTCCTTCGCAGCCGCCCACGAGGGCCGCGCGCCCGTCGTCGTCGCCGTCGACGCCAACGGCGAGACCTTCAAGGACACCCTCTGCGCCGACTCGCCGGTCACCGGCGACAAGCCGATGACCTACCTGGCCACCGACGTCCCCCGCGCGGTCAAAGAGCTTTTCGACGTCTCGGCCGACCCCGCCGAGTGGGCCATAGCCGGGCTGAGCCGCGGGGGATCCTGCGCACTGCAGGCGTCGCTGCAGAACCCCGGCACGTATCCGACATTCTTGGCCATGTCCCCGCAGAAGCACCCCGTCGACGAGAACCTGAAGCAGACCGTGGACAAGTACTTCCGCGGCGACCGCGCCGCCTACGACGCCATCGACCCGCTGGCCATGCTCGAGCGCGGATGGGCGCAGCCGTCCGGCGATGGCGCGGTGCCCGTGGCGGGCACCATCATCGCCGCCGTCGACGACGAGGAGGACGGCGACGCCGGGCGGGCGCTGGCCGACGCCGCCAACCGCGCCGGGTTGCCGGTCGTGTACTCCGAACGGCCCGGCGGGCACACCTGGCGGATCTGGGCCGCGGGCTTCCGCGACTCCCTGCCCTGGCTGTCCGCCCGATTGGGGTTGACCGGGGAAGACTGACCGGGCGGGGTCTATGCTCTATCCCCATGCGACCCGAACTTTCCGCGTACAGCCACCTGACGGCGGGCAAGGTCCGCGAGATCTACGAAATCGACGACGACACCCTGCTCATGGTCGTCTCCGACCGCATCTCCGCGTACGACCACATCCTGGACACGCCCATCCCGGACAAGGGGCGCGTGCTCACCGCGATGAGCGTCTTCTTCTTCGGGGAGCTCGACTTCCCCAACCACCTCGCCGGCCCCGCCGACGACGAGCGCATCCCGGCCGAGTCGCTGGGCCGCGCGCTGGTGTGCAAGAAGCTGGAGATGCTGCCGTTCGAGTGCGTCGCCCGCGGCTACCTCACCGGCTCCGGCCTGGCGGAGTACCGCGAGTCCGGCACCGTCTGCGGCATCGAGCTGCCGGAAGGCCTCACCGAGGGGTCGAAGCTGCCCGAGCCCATCTTCACCCCGGCCACGAAGGCCGAGATCGGCGACCACGACGAGAACGTGCCGTTCTCCCGCGTCGTCGACGCGCTGGGGGAGGACCGCGCCAACGAGCTGCGCGACGCCACCCTGTCCATCTACTCCCGCGCCGCCGAGCTGGCGCTGGAGCGCGGCATCATCCTGGCCGACACCAAGTTCGAGTTCGGCGTCGGCGCCGACGGCTCCCTGGTGCTCGCCGACGAGGTGCTCACCCCGGACTCCTCCCGCTACTGGCCAGCGGACTCCTACGTGGAGGGCCAGGTCAACCCGTCGTTCGACAAGCAGTTCGTGCGCAACTGGCTGACGTCGGCGAAGTCCGGCTGGGACAAGAACGCCGGCACGCCCCCGCCGCCGCTGCCCGGCGGCGTCGTCGAGGCCACCCGCGAGCGCTACATCGAGGCCTACGAGCGCATCTCCGGCCGCCGGTTCTCCGACTGGATCGGGGACCCCGCGTGACGGATGCCCCCATCGCCGCCCGCCGCCCGCACGTCCGCGCCCACCACGGCCGGGAGTTCGCCGACGACTACGAGTGGTTGCGCGACAAGTCCGACCCGGAGGTCATCGCGCACCTCAATGCGGAAAACGCCCACACCGATGCGATGACCGCCGATCTCGGCGATCTGTCGGAGGCGATCTTCGGCGAGATCAAGTCCCGCGTGCAGGAGACCGACATGTCGGTGCCGGTGCGCTCCGGGGACTGGTGGTACTACTCCCGCACGCTGGAGGGGAAGTCCTACGGCCTGTCGTGCCGCATGCGCGCCGACGGCGACGACTGGACCCCGCCGACCATCCCCGATGCCGCGCCGGGCGAGGCGGTGGAGGGCGAGGAGATCCTCCTCGACCTCAACGAGCTGGCGGAGGGCCACGAGTTCTTCTCCCTCGGCGCCGCCTCCGTCACCGTCGACGGCACGCTGCTGGCGTACTCGACCGACGTCGTCGGCGACGAGCGCTACGAGCTGCGCATCAAGGACCTGCGCACCGGCGAGCTCTACGGCGACGTCATCTCGGGCATCGCCGCGGGCGCGACGTGGGTGGGCTCGGACCACCTCTTCTACCAGCGGCTCGACGAGGCCTGGCGGCCGGATTCGGTGTGGCGCCATACCGTCGGAAAGCCCGCGTCCGAGGACGTCCGTGTCTTCCACGAGCCGGACGAGGCCTACTGGGTCGGCGTCGGCACCACCCGCAGCGAGAAGTACCTGATCTTCGAGGCGGGCTCCAAGATCACGTCGGAGACCTGGTTCCTCGACTGCACCGACCCGACCGCCGAGCCGGCGTGCGTGCGCCCCCGCGAGCGCGGCGTCGAGTACGACGTCGACCACGCGGTCATCGGCGGCGAGGACGTCTGGCTGGTCACCCACAACATGACGGGCCCGAATTTCGCGCTCGGCGCCGTGCCCGTGGGCAGCTTCGATTCGGTCGCCGACCTGCGCGAACTCGTCGCCCACCGCGACGATGTCCGCGTCGAGGGCGTCGATTGCTTCGCCGGCCACCTGGTGCTCGCGTACCGGTCGGGGGGCATCGGCAGGCTCGCGCTGGCGGACTCGCTTGACGACGCCACCGTGGAATTCTCCGAAATGGACTTCCCGGAGGAGCTGTACACCGCCGGTTCGTCGGGCAACCCGGAGTGGGAGGCGCCCGTGCTGCGCTATTCCTACGGGTCGTTCACCACGCCGACGGAGGTGTGGCAGCTCGACGTCGCCACGGGCGAACGCGAGATGCTCAAGCGCCAGCCGGTGCGCGGCGGCTACGAGCCGTCGGAGTACGTGGCCACGCGGCGCTGGGTCACCGCCCGCGATGGCGCGCGGGTGCCGGTGTCGCTGGTGCACCGCGCCGACCTTGATCTGTCGCAGCCGAATCCGCTGCTGCTCTACGGCTACGGGTCCTACGAGGCCCCGATCGACCCCGGGTTCTCCGTCGCGCGCCTGTCGCTGATGGACCGCGGGATGATCTTCGCCATCGCCCACGTCCGCGGCGGCGGCGAAATGGGCCGCGCCTGGTGGGAGCAGGGCCGGGGCCTGACCAAGAAAAACACGTTCACCGACTTCATCGACGTCGCCGACGATCTGCTGGCCGCCGGCATCACCGCCCGCGACCGCATGGTCGCCGACGGCGGCTCGGCCGGCGGCATGCTCATGGGCGCGGTGGCGAACATGGCCGGCGACCGTTTCGCCGGCATCGAGGCCGTGGTGCCCTTCGTCGACCCGCTGACGTCGATGCTCATGCCCGAGCTGCCGCTGACCGTGGTGGAGTGGGACGAGTGGGGCGACCCCTTCCACGAGGAGGAGGTCTACGACTACATGGCCTCCTACGCGCCGTACGAAAACGTCGAGGCGAAGAAGTACCCGCCGATCCTCGCGGTGACCAGCCTCAACGACACCCGCGTGCTGTACGTGGAGCCGGCGAAGTGGATCGCCAAGCTCCGCGAGGTCGCCGGCGGCATCGAGGGCAACGGCCCGTTCCTGCTCAAGACGGAGATGAGCGCCGGCCACGGCGGCGTCTCCGGCCGCTACGCCAAGTGGCGCGAGACCGCGTTCCAGTACGCGTGGCTCCTGCGCGCCGCCGGAGCCGCCTGACCCGAAAGAAGATGATGGACATCTACGAGGCCATCGGCCGCCGCCGCGACGTGCGACGCGAGTTCGATGGCGGCGTCATCGCCGACGACGCGCTGATGCGCATCCTCGGCGCCGGCCACGCCGCGCCGTCGGTGGGGCTGTCGCAGCCGTGGGATTTCCACGTCGTGCGCCGGCCCGAGCGCCTGCGCGCGTTCGCGGACCACGTCGCCGGGTGCCGCGAGCGGTTCGCCGATTCGCTTCCCGACGACCGCCGCGGCACCTTCAACCCCATCCGCATCGAAGGGATCGTGGAGTCGGGCACCGGCATCGTGGTGACGTACGACCCGGACCGCGGCGGCCCCAACATCCTCGGCCGCCACACCATCGACGACACCGGCCTGATGTCGGTGGCCCTGGCCATCCAGAACATGTGGCTCGCCGCGACGGCCGAAGGCGCCGGGATCGGGTGGGTCAGCTTCTACGAGGAAGAGTTCCTGGCGGAGTTCATCGGCGTCGCAAAGCCCGTGCGTCCCGTGGCCTGGCTGTGCCTGGGACCCGTCACCCACCTGGCCGAGGTCCGCGACCTGGAGGCGTTCGGGTGGCGCAAGGGCCTCGAGCTCGACGAGGTCGTGCATTGGGATTGAGTGGCGGGGGATTAGCCCTCCGTTAGCGCGGGCGTCGGGTGGCCGTCACCGGGAATTCACCCCGGGGTGCTTTCCTTGGCCGCATGACCGCCATCTCGCCCGCCCTCGTGGTGTCGGTGTCGGGCATCCGGGATGACCGGCTGCTCGACGCCGCACGTTTCATCGCCGCCCTGGAGTACCGGGGCATCTCGCCGTCCCTGCTGGTCGCCCCGCATTTGGGCGGGGACTGGTCGCTGCGCGATTCGCCGGCGGTGCTGGATTGGGTGCGACGGCGGCGCGACGAGGGCGCCGAGATCCTGCTGGCGGGCTACGACCAGTCCGACCGCGGCCGCCGCGGCGAGTTCGCCGCGCTCGACCCGCACGAGGCCCGGCTGCGGCTGACCGCGGCGACCCGGCAGATGCGGGCGCTGAGCCTGGACACCGACATGTTCGCCCCGCCGCGCTGGCTCATGTCGCCGGGCACGCTGGAGGTGCTGCCGGACCTGGGCTTCCGCATCGCCGCCGACCTCCACGGCGTCCACGACCTGGTCACCGGCGCCACCGACCCCACCCGCGTGCTGGCGGTGGGCGAGGGCTTCGGCGCGGCGCGCTGGTGGCGCCGGGCGATGCGCAACTCCGTCAACCGCGCCATCGCCGACGGCCGACCCATCCGCATCTCGGTGTCGGCGGCGCGGCTGCGCGACGAGAAGGTCCGCCGCGACATCCTGCGGCTGCTGGATCTGGCCATGTCCGCCGGCGTCGCCCCGGCGGGCTATGGCGCGGTGCCCCTACGATGGGCGGCATGAGTTCCCTTTACGACATCCCCGTCACCACCATCGACGGCCGCGAGACCACGCTGGCGGACTGGGCGGGCCACGTGCTGCTCATCGTCAACGTCGCCAGCGAGTGCGGCCTGACGGAGCAGTACCGGGCGCTGCAGGAGCTGCAGGACGAGTTCGCCATGCGCGGCTTCTTCGTGCTCGGCTTCCCCTGCAACCAGTTCGGCGGCCAGGAGCCGGGGGACGAGGGGCAGATCGCCGAGTTCTGCTCCTCGAACTTCGGCGTGACCTTCCCCATGTTCGCCAAGATCGACGTCAACGGCGAGAACGCCCACCCCCTGTATCAGCGGCTGACGCAGGTCGCCGACGCCGACGGCGAGGCCGGGGACGTGGCGTGGAACTTCGAGAAGTTCGTCGTCGACGACGCCGGCGAGATCGTCGGCCGCTTCCGCCCCCGCACCGAGCCCGACGACGACGCCATCGTCGACCTCATCGAGGAGCATCTGCCGGTGTAGCCTCCGGCTGCTCCAGCCGCCCGGTCGCGCCCCAGCCCATGATCCCGCCGCGATTGCGTAGGTTCATGCTGGCCAGGCCGACGCCGCCGAGTTCGTCGCCGCCGACGGTGACCACGTCGCCGTGCACCGCCACCACCATGTTCACGTGGTGGCCCAGCGGCCCGGGGTAGTCGTAGAAGATCAGGTCGCCGATCTGCGGCGAGAACTCCGGGGCGTCCTCCGCCGACACGTAGGCGCCCCGCGCGGCCATGGCGTCGGCGAGTTCGAGGGTGTCGGCGATGAGCCACGCATCGGTCTTCCCCGGCTTCTCGCCGCGCACCGGCAGTCCGGCCTCGTTGAGCACCCACGAGACGAATGCCGCGTCCCACGGCCCCTCCGGATCGGGGGAGGTGTCGCCAAGCGAAGAGTCCCCGCCGTCCTTGGGCCCGACCGTGCTTTCCGACGGCCCGGCCCCCTCGTCGCCCCGCGTGAAGTACCGGGCGCCGCCGGGCTGATCCTCGTGCTGGACGCGGGTGATCTCCACGATTTTCTGCTGGTAAACGGGGCGTTCGGGATCGGGGTCGGGGAAGGTGCCGCCGCGCCACGCCAGCAGGTTGACGGGGCCCCAGAGCGTCATCACGGCACCGAAGGCGAAAACGAGGGCCAGCAGCGCAACCGGCCACGGGGCGGGGCGGAAGCGGCGGGGGCGGTCGGCGTCGGTCATGGGGTCAGGATAGCGGCGGCGGGGGACGGGCCCGCCCCTAGTAGAGTTGTCCGCGGATATGCGTCCCGCGACCAGGCGGGGCTTCCCACCAAACAACAGGAGCACTTACGTGGCGCGTGTAGTTGTCAATGTGATGCCCAAGGCGGAGATCCTCGACCCGCAGGGCCAGGCAGTCCACCGGGCTCTGGGGCGCATCGGCGTCTCCGGCGTGTCCGATGTCCGGCAGGGCAAGCGGTTCGAGCTCGAGGTCGACGATTCCGTGTCCGACGAGGACCTGAACCGCCTGGCGGAAACCCTCCTGGCCAACACGGTCATCGAGGACTTCGAGGTCGTGCGCGGGGAGGGCAAGTGACCGCCAAGATAGGCGTCATCACCTTCCCCGGCACCCTGGATGACGTCGACGCCGCCCGCGCCGTGCGGCTCGCCGGCGCCGAGCCCGTCGACCTCTGGCACGCCGACGCCGACCTGAAGGGCGTCGACGCCGTCGTCGTCCCCGGCGGCTTCTCCTACGGTGACTACCTGCGCAGCGGCGCGATCTCCGCGCTGGCGCCGGTCATGCGCTCGGTCATCGACGCCGCGGGCACGGGCATGCCGGTGCTGGGCATCTGCAACGGCTTCCAGATCCTCACCGAGGCCGGCCTGCTGCCGGGCGCCCTGACCCGCAACGAGGGCCTGCACTTCGTGTGCCGCGACATTCACCTGAAGGTGGAGAACACGGCCACCGCGTGGACGTCGTCGCTGTCCGCCGGCCAGGAGATCCTCATCCCGTCGAAGCACGGCGAGGGCCGCTTCCAGGCCACCCCGGACACCATCGCCGAGCTGGAGGGGGAGGGCCGCGTGGTGTTCCGCTACGCCGACAACCCCAACGGCTCCGTCAACGACATCGCCGGCGTGTGCAGCGCCGATGGCCGCGTCGTGGGCCTCATGCCGCACCCGGAGCACGCCGTCGAGGCGCTGACCGGCCCGTCGCTCGACGGTCTCGAGCTGTTCCTGTCCGCCGTCTCCACCATCGGCGCGTAAAGGGAGGATCGACATGACCGATAATCACGTCAACGTCCACGACGACACCGTCGACAACGCCGCCGTGACCCCGGAGCTGGCCCAGCCCTGGGCCGAGCTGGGCCTGAAGGAGGACGAGTACGGCCGCATCCGCGAGATCCTCGGCCGCCGCCCGACCGACGCGGAGCTGGCCATGTACTCCGTCATGTGGTCGGAGCACTGCTCGTACAAGTCGTCGAAGGTGCACCTGCGCTACTTCGGCGAGACCACCACGGACGCCATGAAGGAGAAGATGCTGGCGGGCATCGGCGAGAACGCCGGCGTCGTCGACATCGGCGACGGCTGGGCCGTCACCTTCAAGGTCGAGTCCCACAACCACCCGTCCTACGTCGAGCCGTACCAGGGTGCGGCGACCGGCGTCGGCGGCATCGTCCGCGACATCATGGCCATGGGCGCCCGCCCGGTCGCCGTGATGGATCAGCTGCGCTTCGGTGCGGCGGATGCCCCGGACACGCAGCGCGTGCTGCCGGGCGTCGTCGCCGGCGTCGGCGGCTACGGCAACTGCCTGGGCCTGCCCAACATCGGCGGCGAGACCGTCTTCGACGAGTCCTACGCCGGCAACCCCCTGGTCAACGCCCTGTGCGTCGGCGTGCTGCCGGTGGAGGACCTCCACCTGGCGTTCGCGTCGGGCACCGGCAACCGCGTGGTGCTCTTCGGTTCGCGCACGGGCCTCGACGGCATCGGCGGCGTGTCGGTGCTGGCCTCGGACACCTTCGAGGAGGGCGCGGAGCGCAAGCTCCCGGCCGTGCAGGTCGGCGACCCGTTCGCCGAGAAGGTGCTCATCGAGTGCTGCCTCGACCTGTACAAGGCCGGCGTCGTCGTCGGCATCCAGGACCTCGGCGGCGCGGGCCTGTCCTGCGCGGTGTCCGAGCTGGCGGCCTCCGGCGACGGCGGCATGAACGTCAACCTGGACAACGTCCACCTGCGCGCCGAGAACATGACCGCCGCGGAGATCCTGTCGTCCGAGTCGCAGGAGCGCATGTGCGCCGTCGTGAAGCCGGAGGACATGGACGAGTTCATGGCCATCTGCGCGAAGTGGGACGTCATCGCGTCCGACATCGGCGAGGTCACCGACGGCACGAACCTGGTGATCACCCACGGCGGCAAGACCGTCGTCGACGCCCCGCCGAAGACCATCGCCGACGAGGGCCCGACCTACCACCGGCCCTACGCCCGCCCCGAGTGGCAGGACGCGCTGCAGCGGGATCCGGAGCTGGCCCGCCCGGCCTCCTCCGAGGACCTGCGCAAGGCCGTGCTCGATCTCGCGGCGTCGCCGGCGCTGTGCTCGCGCGCGCACATCACCGAGCAGTACGACCGCTACGTCCGCGGCAACACCGTCGCCGCCAAGCACGCCGATGCGGGCGTGCTGCGGGTCAACGAGGAGACCGGCCGCGGCGTGGCCATCGCCACCGATGCGTCGGGCCGCTACACCAAGCTCGATCCGCGCACGGGCGCCCGCCTGGCGCTCGCGGAGGCCCACCGCAACGTCTCCGTCACCGGCGCCATGCCGTACGCGGTGTCCAACTGCCTGAACTTCGGTTCGCCGGAGAACCCGGACGCCATGTGGCAGTTCGCCGAGGCCGTCCGCGGCCTGGCCGATGGTGCCGCCGAGCTGGACGTCCCGGTCACGGGCGGCAACGTGTCGTTCTACAACCAGACCGGCGATGAGCCGATCCTGCCGACCCCCGTCATCGCGGTGCTGGGCATCGTCGAGGACGTGGAGAAGGTCATCGGCAACCGCCTCGCCCAGGACGGCGCCGGCGACGAGGTCCTGTACCTCCTCGGCGACACCGCCGATGAGCTGGGCGGGTCGATCTGGCAGCAGGTCGCTCACGGTGCGCTGGGTGGCATGCCCCCGGCCATCGACCTTGCCGACGAGGAGAAGCTCACCGAGTTTTTCCACGGCACCATCGCCGCCCGCGGCTCGCATTTCGCCACCGCGGCGCGCGACCTGTCGGAGGGCGGGCTGTCGCAGGCGGTCGTCGAGGCCGCGGTCCAGTCGGGCGTCGGCATCGAGCTTTCGCTTGACGACGTCTCCGCCGACCCGTTCGTCGCCCTCTTCTCCGAGTCGGCGTCCCGCGCCCTCGTGGCCGTCCGCGAGGCCGACGCCGCCGAGTTGGAGGCCCGCGCCTCCGAGGTGGGCGTGCCGTTCGCGCAGGTCGGCCGCGTGCTGGATGAGCAGGTCATCCGCGTCTCCGGCGGGGACGTCTCCTTCGAGATCCCCGTCTCCGAGGCGGAGTCCGCCTGGCGCGACACCCTGCCGAACCTGTTCGCCCACGCCGCCGGCGCGAACTCGGTGGTCGAGGGGTAGCACCCGAGACCCGCACAAGTGGGGCCGCTCCGATAATGGAGCGGCCCCACTTTCGTGCGCGTGGGTTATGCCGGCGTCGTTCCGCTGATCATGTGGTACGCGGTGAAGATCAGCCAGGATCCGAACATGAGGATCGCCGGCGAGAAGGCCGCGACGACGGCCAGCACGCCGAGCCCGATGCTCTTCGCCCGGATCGCCGCGACCAGCGCGATGACGCCGAGGATTCCGCTGGCCCACCAGTGATACAGCGCGTCGTCGTCGACGAAGAAGCCGAATACGATGGCGATGATGATCGCCGCAGCCGACGCGACCAGCGAGACCGTCCGTGCCGGAGTGTTCATGTGATTGGCCCTTCCAGTTGATTCGCAAGTACAACCTAAGATAGGTGCTAAGGAGAGAATATAAAAGCGTAAAAGTATCAATCTTGCCGGGCGTCCCCCTCGAGGCAGTGTCCGCCCCTCGGATACGGTGGGGGAATTGAAACGGGCCGGGACGTCGTAAAGCAAGGCCCATCCCGTGCGACAGGAAAGTGGAGATCAGATGAGCAACACCGCCACCCCCAGGAGAAAGCCGGCGCCCGGCATGGTGCCCGCCGTCATCGCGCTGGTGGTGGTCGTGCTGCTGATCATCGGCGTCGGCGGCTACATGATGTGGGGCGATTCGGGCTCGAGCACGGCCGCGGGCCCCGCGACGACGACTGCCGCGTCCGGCGAGGGCGGCACCCCCGACGAGGGCCTGAGCTTCCTCGCCCGTCGCGACGAGGGCGACCCCATGGCGATCGGGCCCGTGGACGCGCCGGTCGTGCTGATCAACTACTCCGATTGGCGCTGCCCGTTCTGCGCGAAGTTCGCCCGCGACATCGAGCCGGCGCTGGTGTCGGACTACGTGGAGACCGGGAAGCTGCGCATCGAGTGGCGCGACATGCCCATCTTCGGCGACGAGTCGATGATCGGCGCGCGGGCGGGGCGAGCAGCGGCGGAGCAGGGCAAGTTCCATGAGTTCCACGAGGTCGTCATGGCCGCCGCCCCCGAGCGCGGGCACGCGAACCTGACCGAGCAGACGCTGATGGGCTTCGCCGAGCAGGCGGGCATCCCGGACCTGGAGAAGTTCCGCGGGGACATGACGTCGGAGCGTTTCGACGAGGCCATCAACAAGGATGCCGAGGAGGGCGCGCTGTACGGCGTGAACTCGACGCCGACGTTCATCGTGGGCAAGCGGGCGATCGTCGGTGCCCAGCCTTTGGAGCAGTTCCGCGAGGCCATCGAGTCGCAGCTGCCGGCCGGGGCTGGGGAGTAGCCGCGTGGGAGTCGGTTCGATCGGGTTCGCGGGGGCGTTCCTCGGCGGGTTGTTGTCGCTGCTGAGCCCCTGTTCGGCGTTGCTGCTGCCGTCGTTCTTCGCGTACGCCTTCGACGGCGTGGGCAGGTTGGCGCAGCGTACCGCCGTGTTTTACCTGGGCATGGTCCTGGTGCTCGTGCCGGTGGGCGCGGGCGTCGGGGCCGTCGGGTCGTTGCTGACCATTCATCGGGGGACGGTGACGCTCATCGCCGGCCTCGTGGTCATTGCCTTGGGCATGTTCACGGCGCTGGGTGGCGGGTTCAGCGTCGGCGGGAGCGCGGGGCGCAGTGCGACGGCTCGGGGGACGGGCGTGCTCAACGTCTTCGTGCTCGGCGCGGTCTACGGATTGGCGGGGTTCTGCTCGGGGCCGTTGTTGGGTGCGATTCTGACGGTCGCGTTGGCCGGTGGTTCGGCCGTCGTGGGCGGTGCGCTGATGGCGGTGTATTCGTTGGGCATGGTGGCGCCGTTGTTGGTGCTGGCGGTGTTGTGGGAGAAGTTCGATCTTGGGTCCCGGTCCTGGCTGCGCCCGCGCACGGTGAAGCTCGGCCCGGTGCGCACGAATTCCCTGTCCCTCCTCGCGGGCATCGTGCTCGTGGTGTTGGGCCTGCTTTTCCTGGTCACCGGCGGCACCGCCGGGCTGGGCGGTGCGACGACGGTGGATCAGCAGTTCGCGTTGCAGCAGTGGTTGTCCGAGGTGTCCGGCGCCGTGTCGGATGCGTGGCTGCTCCTCGGAATTCTCCTCATCGTTGCCGTTGGGTTGGTCGTGTACCTGTTCCGCGCTCGCCGTTCGGGGGACGGGCGGACGGAAAACTCCGCCGCCGCGTCCTCCGAATAGCTTTCTTCGTGGGGCCGACCCGAGGAAGGGGACGGGCCGCTGAGGGGGCCGGCCCGGTTTTCTGGAACCGGGCGGGGGCCGGGCAGATGCTCTCGTGCCCGTCGGAGGTCCCGTTGAAAGGAAAAGGTCGGGAACTGGGGGAATCAGAACGGAACCGTCGGGTCGGGGCCCAGCGGGTCCGGCGGCTCCGGCCGCATCGTCGGGTCCGCATCGATCGACGCACGGCGGATCCACGTTAAGCAGTTCTCCGACCAGCCCCGCCTACTGCCGGCGCGCTGCGGTGAGACTCCCCAGAATGCGTCGGCCTCCGGATTCTCATCGGCCAACCATCCAAATCGTGCCCCGGACTCGTCGCGTGCCTTCTCATCGGGCACTCCGGATTCGCCCCGTCGTCGGGATTGGTTGGTCCGCCCCGATGATCGGGCCTCCCACCCCGGATCCCACACGGGATCCTCGACTGCCGGCCATCCGTCATCGGCGGCGTCGGCCAGGCACCGTGCCTCTTCGGCGACCTCCCTGTCCGGGTCATTGAGGGGGCCGGCGGTGAACTCGGCAAGTGCCCTCTCATAGTCCGCGGTGGCCTTCGCATGCGCGGCCAGCGCCTCGGCAATCTCTGCTCGGTGCATCGCCTCAGCCGCCTCAGCTTCGGCCCGCATCCGCTGTGCATTGGCGCCGCGGATGGTTTTGGACAGTCGGGTGGCGCGCTGATCGAAGGTCTGCCGCTTGATGTGCGCGATCGGCCCATGGGGCACCGAGGTGGCGAAGGCGGCACCGGTGTGGTCGAACCAGTCGACGGAACCGTCGTCGTTCATCACCGCGTTCCAGTGTCGGCTGGTTTTCAAGTTGTGGTGGTGCTGGCACAGGCACTGCAGATTCCACGTCGCCGTCACGCCGAGCAGGTTGGAAGTGTCGCCGGCGATGAACGCAGCACCAGCAGCTCCACCAGCGGCATCTCCCTCACAGGTTCCGCCACCGATGACCATCCCCGGTGCACCCTTCATGGCGTCGGGGTCGTAGTTGATGACGTGGTCGATCTGGCACCTGTGCGCCGGCACATCACACCCAGGGAACCGGCACCCGCCATCGCGGGCACGCACCCTCGCCTTCTGCGCATCCGAGGGCACGTAGCCATCGACCTGGGAGTCCGCGGACAGGCGAACGTCATCGCAGCGCTCGAGCCATTGCTTGGTCAGGTACTTGGGCAGCCAGCCGGCGCCGTCGAGCCACAAGCGCAGCTCGCCATCATCGGCGCCTGCGTCGGTGTAGACGTTCATGGTGACCTTCGCCCCGGCGAAATCACCGCGCGACATGGCCATCAAGGCGTCGGCGAGAGTGCAATCGACGCCTGCCTTGATCTTCGCGTCGCGGATGGCGCGGACGGTGGCCTCGAACTCGGCCATGCGGTCCTGGCGCAGACACACCTCCATCGCCCCGAAGTCGCACGGGTAGTCATTGACGATGGTCACCTTCTCCGCCTCCAGGGCCTTCTTCTCCTCCTCATCGGGAGGTGTGGAGATGGGTTCGACTGCCTCGATCATGGCGCGGAGCTTGCGCATGAAGTTCTTCTGGCCCGGCAGTGCCTGAAACTCCTTGTTGGGGATCAGGTACTCGAGGATCAGCTTTTCGACGTCGGCGAGGTGCTCGTCGGAGACGGCGATGGTGGCATCGGCGATCTTCGCCAGGCGTTCCAGGGGCAGTGCCCCGGAGTAGGCGAAGTCGAGGATGCGGGGCATGTGGGCGAGCATGGTGCCGACGTCGCAGTAGATCTCCGCCCAGTACGGTGTGACACCGAGGCGGGTGGCGATGGAGGCGATGTGGGAGTCGACGTCGGCACCGCCGTCGGGTGTGGCGGCGATGGCGGCGTCGATGTTGGCGATATTGCGGGCCCTCCCCGTGGTGGCGACGGGTTCATCGCGTTCGGTGACCCACCGCTTGCGGGGAGGAGGCGGCTCGGATGGCCGTTGCCTGTTCTGCTCGTGTTGGTTGTGGTGGTGGTCCGGATCGTCGTGCTCTTCGGCTGCGTCATGGTCGAAAGCCATGAAGATTCCCCCGGGAATGCGAGTACGGATCGAAAGTGGATCTACGTGTGATCGCTGGTGCTGATCTGCCCTGACGCGGAACCAAACCCCCGGCCCCGCCCCTATGTCTTGCTGTACTGCCTTGCTTCACCATTGATCATACACCCGTTCGAGCGATCGAAGGTGAACGGGAGGTGACGGTTTGGCAACTTTTAGCAGCGCAAACGGGACATAATCCCACCTGGCGCCGTACAATGTTCCATCCCGTGAGGTCGAACGTAAGCGCTACTTTGGGCGTTTCTGTGCGGTCGACTGTGGGGTCGGCTGCATGCAGCACGGCATGCAGCACGGCATGCAGCACGGCACGCAGCACGGCACACCGCACCCGCAGGCCGCACGGCCGGGCACGGGATCGTCGTCAAGCACAGGCAGTGCGGCACCGGCACGTATCCTTGGCGGGCCCCATCCCACGAGCGAAAGCGACGATCGATGACCGACAAGCCCACCGTCTACTTCCTGTGCAACACCAACGGCGGCAAGTCGCAGATGGCCGAGGCCATCCTGCGCCTGCGCGCCGGTGAAGCGGGCCGGGACATCGAGGTCCTCTCCGCGGGCCGCACGCCCGCCGACGCCATCAACGCCGGCTCCGCCGCCTCCGTCGCCGGCATCGGCGCCGACATGTCCGCCGGCACGCCCGCCGCCATCGACGGCGACGTCATGCGCTCCGCCGACCGCGTCATCGTCGTCGGCGGCGCGGACATTCCCGCCCACGACGGCATGAAGGCCACCATCGAGCGCTGGGACGTCGACGAGCCCAGCCGCCGCGGCATCGAGGGCGAGGAGCGGATGGACATGATCCGCGACGAGATCGACGGGCGGGTCAGGAAGCTTCTCGACGAACTGTGACCGCCCCCGCGGCCACCACCACCGCCACGGCCGCCACGGCCAGCGACAACCGCTGCCACAGGCCCAGCCACAGGTTCGGGCCACCGATCTCGTGGAGCCCCGACGTCACCGCCACCGCGGCCAGAAGCACCAGGAACACGGCGGCCAGCACCCGCCGTCCCAGCACCCACAGGCCGACGCCGACCAGCGCCATCCCGGCGGCGGCCGTCGACGAACAGATCGAATGGGCCAGCACGGCGGACTTGTCCGCCTCCGACAATGCCGCCGACGCCCCCGGCCCGACGGTGGTCACCGTGGGCATGCGGAAGATCGAATCCGCCACCGTCGCCCCGCCCCACAGCACCAGGCCGGCGGGCACGAGCAGGCGGCGCCACACGGCGGCGATGACCAGGCCGATCACCGCCAGCAGCGTCCCCGACACCGTGTCCAGGCGCGCGAACAGATCCCCGTGCGGCTCGGTGCGCGCGGCCAGCTCGGAGGCGTAGGACCGCAGCGGATCCACCCCGTTGGGCAGGAACCACTCCAGCACCCACCCCGAATACACCACTGCCGCGACTATGGAGAGGGCGATTGCGGCGGCGCGGGCCGTCGTCAAGCGGGAACCGGACAACCTAGACCCGGCCCAACGGACCGACCAGCGGCAGGGGCTGGTAGGCGTCGCGGAGTTCCTTCAGCGACAGGTCATGGGCGTGGAGGCGCTTGTCCTCGTCCGTCGTCGGCTGGAAATGGGGGACGGGCTGCGGCTTGAAATCATCGTCGATGGCCACGTACGTCATCGACGAATGCAGCGCCAGCTCCAGGCCACCGCGGCCCTTGCGCGGCTCGCCCGAATGGACGTGGACGCTCATGTGCATCGACGTGTTGCCCGTGCGCAGGATCCGCGCCCGGACCTCGACCAGATCGCCGATGTGGATGGGCTTGTAGAACCGCACGCCGCCCGCGTACACCGCGATGGTCTGGCGGCCGGCCCAGTTCATGGAGCACGCCGACGCGGCCTCGTCGATCCACTCCATCGCCGTGCCGCCGTGGACGTTGCCGCCCCAGTTGACGTCGGACGGCTTGGCCAGGAAGCGCGTGACCAGCTCCGGCGCCGACGACTCCGCGGTGTACACCTGGGCGCGCATGGCGGCCTCGATGTCGCGGCGCAGGTCGAAGCGGGAAATGGCCGCCTCCTTGATGCGCTCTTCCTCGTCGGTCGTCGGCTCCCACATGGGCACCGGCGTCGGCTTCCGGTTCTCGTCCATGGCCACGAAAATGACCAGGCAGTCGGCGGCGCGCGTGAACTCGCCCTCGCGCGGGTCGCGGGACAGCACCTCGTTGACGATGTGCATCGACGTCCGCCCCGTGTACGCGATCTTCGAGCGGACCTCGACGATGTGGCCCGACGGGATCGGGCGGTCGAAGTGGATGTGGCCGAAGTAGGCGGTCACGCAATACTGGCCGGACCAGCCGGTGGCGCAGGCGTAGGCCGCCTTGTCGATCCATTGCAGCACGCGGCCGCCGTGGACGCTGTTGGAGCCGGCCATGAGCACGTCCGTGGGCGCGGCGAGGAAGCGGAGGGTCACCGAAGGCGAAGGCATGGCGTCAACCATAATGCGGGCATGTCCAAGAAGGTCGATGCAGTCGAGTTGAGGGCCGCGATGGCCGCAGTGGAGGGCTGGTTGCTTGACGACGCCCCGGCGTCCCCGCGCCCCGCCCGCGCCCAGGTGGCCGCGGCCGTGCGCCTGTCCGCCCGCATGCTCGCCGACGAAGCGCCCGGGCACAGCGTGGAGCTGCGCGTGCCCCCGTTCGTGGCGGTGCAGTGCATCGAGGGGCCGCGGCACACCCGCGGGACGCCGCCCAACGTCGTCGAGGTGACGCCGCGGACGTGGCTGCGATTGGCGCTCGGCCTGGTCGGATTCGACGAGGCGGCGCGGCGGGCGGGGGAGGAGCCCGGCGAATCGATGGACGTCTCGGGCACCCGCGCGGGGGAGCTGGCCGGGCACCTGCCCGTGTGCCGTTTGGGGTGAGCGGGCCCGGCCGGTTTGGCCCGGGGCCCGGCGGCGCGACTATCCTTGTCCGCGTGGCCGATACCCTGAACTACGGTTCCCCCGCCCCGGCGTCATCCCCGTCACCAGCCTCCCCGCTCGACGATCTCGGGGAGCAGCAGCCCCGCGAAGAGTGCGGAGTGTTCGGCGTCTGGGCGCCCGGCGAAGACGTCTCCAAGCTCACCTACTACGGGCTGTTCGCGCTGCAGCACCGCGGCCAGGAGGCCGCCGGCATCGCGGTGGGCGACGGCGACCAGATCCTGGTCTTCAAGGATCTCGGCCTGGTGTCGCAGGTCTTCGACGAGCAGTCGCTCGACGCCCTCAAGGGGCACATCGCGGTGGGGCACACGCGGTACACCACGGCCGGTTCGCCGTCGTGGGAGAACGCCCAGCCCATGTTCCGCATGGCGCCGGACGGCACCGACATCGCCCTGGGGCACAACGGCAACCTGATCAACCACGTCGCGCTGGCGGAGGAAGCCGCCGGGCTGGGGCTGGTCGACATCTCCGACCACCTGCCCAGCGACTCCGACATCATGTGCGCCCTGCTGGCCCACGAGACCGGGCTGGTGGCCGAGGAGCGCCGCGACGACGAAAACGTGGCGCACACCGACACCACCGTCGAGGCCGCGGCGACGCGCCTGCTGCCGCGGCTGGAGGGCGCGTTCTGCCTGACCTTCACCGACGGCGAGACCCTCTACGCCGCCCGCGACCGGCACGGCGTGCGCCCGCTGGTGCTGGGCCGGCTGGCCAACGGCTGGGTCGTGGCGTCGGAGACCTGCGCGCTCGACATCGTCGGCGCGTCCTTCGTGCGCGAGATCGAACCGGGCGAGCTGGTGGCCATCGACGCCTCCGGCGTGCGCTCCAGCCGCTTCGCCGATGTCGCGCACAAGGGCTGCATCTTCGAGTACGTCTACCTCGCCCGCCCGGACTCCGTCATCCGCGGTCGCTCCGTCAACGCGGTGCGCCTGGAGCTGGGCCGCCAGCTGGCCCGCGAGTTCCCGGCGGAGGGCGACCTGGTCATCCCGGTGCCGGAGTCCGGCACCCCGGCTGCGGTCGGCTACGCGCAGGAGTCGGGCATCCCCTTCGGGCAGGGCCTGACCAAGAACGCCTACGTCGGCCGCACGTTCATCCAGCCGTCGCAGACCATCCGGCAGTTGGGCATCCGGTTGAAGCTCAACCCGCTCAAGGAGGTCATCGCCGGCAAGCGCCTGGTCATCGTCGACGACTCCATCGTCCGCGGCAACACCCAGCGCGCGCTGATCCGCATGCTGCGCGAGGCCGGCGCGGCGGAGGTGCACGTGCGCATCGCGTCGCCGCCGGTGAAGTGGCCGTGCTTCTACGGCATCGACTTCGCCTCGCCGGGCGAGCTCATCGCCAACGGGCTGCCGGAGGAGGACGTGGTCGACGGCATCGCCACGGCCATCGGCGCCGATACGCTGGGCTTCGTGTCCGTCGAGGGCATGACCGAGGCCTCCGAGCAGGCCCCCGCGGACCTGTGCCGCGCCTGCTTCGACGGCAAGTACCCGCTGGGGCTGCCCGACGGCGACGCCAACGCGGAGGCCGTGGCGCGCATGCAGGCGGCTACGCTAAACGGCGGATCCTAGAAATTCACACGACAAGCGGGAGACGAGAAGCGGACATGACCGACAACCAGAACACCGGCGCGTCCTACGCCGCAGCGGGCGTGGACATCGAGGCGGGCGATCGCGCCGTCGAGCTGTTCGCCCCCATCGCCAAGAAGGCGACGCGGCCGGAGGTGCGCGGCGGGCTCGGCGGGTTCGCCGGACTCTTCGCGCTCGGCGAGTACAAGAAGCCGCTGCTGGCCGCCGCCTCCGACGGCGTCGGCACGAAGCTGGCCGTGGCCCAGGCGATGGGCAAGCACGACACCATCGGCCGCGACCTGGTGGCCATGGTCGTCGACGACCTGGTGGTCTGCGGCGCGGAGCCGCTGTTCCTGCAGGATTACATCGCCATCGGCAAGGTCGTGCCCGAGCACGTCGCGCAGATCGTCGCCGGCATCGCCGAGGGCTGCATCGACGCCGGCTGCGCCCTGTTGGGCGGCGAGACCGCCGAGCACCCGGGCGTCATGGAGCCCGACGAGTACGACGTCTCCGCCACCGGCGTCGGCGTCGTCGAGGAGGACAAGGTCCTCGGCCCCGACCGCGTGCGCGAGGGCGACGTCATCATCGCCATGGCGTCGTCCGGCCTGCACTCCAACGGCTACTCGCTGGCCCGCCACGTCCTGCTCGAGCACGCCGGACTGCCGCTGGACGAGCACATGGAGGACTTCGGCCGCACCCTCGGCGAGGAGCTGCTCGAGCCGACCCGCATCTACGCCAAGGATTGCCTGGCGCTGATGGCGGAGTCGGAGGTCCGCACCTTCTGCCACGTCACCGGCGGCGGCCTGGCGGGCAACATGGCCCGCATCATGCCCGAGGGCCTGGTCGCCGACATGGACCGCGCCACCTGGACGCCGGGCCCGATCTTCCGCACCATCGCCGAGCTGGGCCGCGTGTCCCGCGAGGAGATGGAGAAGACGTTCAACATGGGCGTCGGCATGGTCGCCATCGTCGCCCCGGAGGACCGCGACCGCGCCCTGGCCATGCTCACCGCCCGCCACATCGGCGCGTGGGAGCTCGGCGTCGTCCGCGCGGGCGAGGATCGCGCCACCCTGCGCGGCGACCACCCGCGCTTCTAGGCCCCGAAAGCCCCGAAAAGGGGGCGGGCCCGGCCAATCGGCCGGGGCCCGCCCCCTTTTCGCTACTGATGAAACGCTGGCTGCATCAACGGCTGTCGCCGCTGTTCCAGTCCTCCCAGTCGGAGTAGTCATCGTAAGCGCCGTCGTCGTCCGACTTGCTCACGAGCTCCCGCTGGAGCCGCTCCAGATCCATATCCGGAGTATCGTACTTCAGCTGACGAGCAACCTTCGCCTGCTTTGCCTTGGCACGGCCGCGACCCATGGCCTGACCCCCTTGTTTAGGTCGGGGCGCGGCACGGGGATTCGGCCGCCCCTCCATCATCTAATGCGTCAATTCCTGGTTGACACCATAGCCCATCCGGGGGCGCGACGTTGACGCCCACCCGGCAAGTCATGCCGCAGCGGCGGGGCGCACCAGGGGGCGGGGGCCCTGACCTGGGCTTAGGGAGGCGAAAGTGATGTGGAACCGTTATCCGCGAATCACCGACCCCGGAGCTTGTCGACGGCCGCCCGCCCCGGGCGCACCGAATCATCCCGATCCACCGTCGACGGGTCCACCGCGACGGCGACGCCGCCGGCCGTGAGCTCCACGCCCACCTGCGACGACCTCTTGACCAGCGCCAGCGCGATGGGGCCGTACTCGTGGTGGTCGACGACGGTGCCCACCCGGCCGACGGTGCGCTTGCTGGCGACGACGGCGTCGCCGGGTTCGGGCAGGGCGGAATCCGAGCCGTCGACGTGCAGCAGCACCAGGGTGCGCGGCGGCCGCCCCAGGTTGTGGACGCGCGAGACCGTCTCCTGGCCGCGGTAGCAGCCCTTCTCCAGGTGGACGGCGGGGCCGATCCACGCCGGGGACTCGTGGGGGATCATCTTCTCGTCGATGTCCAGGCCCGGCTCCGGGTGCAGCGAGGCCACGCGCTCGGCCTCCCACGCCATCAGGCCGGTCGGCTTCGCGCCGGCGTCGACCAGGCGGTCCCAGGCGGCGGGGAGGCCATCGCGGGCGACGAACACGTCGCGGGCGCCCGCCGCCGGCCACGTCGCACCGCGCACCGGGGTGCCGTCTTCGGCGACCGCCACGGCGCCGGCACCGGGATCGGGCAGGCCGGCGGCGGCCAGGACGTCTCCGGCGGCGGGGCCGAGGACCGAGAGGATCGCCAGATCCGCATGTTCCACGGAGACGTCGGAGCGGAAGATCATCATGGTCAAAAACCGGTGGAGGGACTCCGCGCCGAGCACGGAGACGTCGACAAGCACCTCATCCTCCAGCACCGCAATGCCCATGTGGTGCAGGACCCGGCCCTGCGGGTCCAGATCCAGCGCCTCGGAGGCGAAGCCCGGGAGGGCGTCGTCGAGCTTCTGGGAAAACAGCGTGTTCAGCCACTCCAGGCGATCCGGGCCCGACACCCGCAGCACGCGGCGGTGCGATCGGTCCACGAGCGCGGCGGAATCGTGGATCGCCCGCTGCTCGACCAGGGGCGAGCCGTAATGCCACGCGACGCCCGCCCGCCCACCGGGATCCCCCTCCGGGACGGCGACCGCCCCGGGAACGTGATGGACGATCGGACTGAACTCATCGAAGGTCACGGCGCCCATGGTAACGCGACCGGTGGGGAATAGGCTATGGGGCATGACAGCCCCGCAGCACGACATCGTCCTCGTCGACGTCCTCTCCGGCGACGCCCCCCGCGTCGCCGACGCCGCCGCGCCCTTCCTGTACCCGGATGACCTCGGAGCCGTGCGCGGCGACGGGGTCTTCGAAACGCTGCTGGTCAGAGACGGCCACGCGTGCAACGTCGCCCGCCACGAAGACCGGTTCCTGTCGTCGGCGCAGATGCTGCAGCTTCCCGCGCCGGAGCTGGAGCGGTGGCGCGAGGCGTCCGAGCTCGCCGTCGCGCAATGGAACCGCGGGGCGCTGGACCGGGCCGCCGTCGACGGCGCGTCGGCGGACGGGTCGGTCACCCACCGCGACGCCTCGATGCGGTGGGTCTACTCCCGCGGCCGCGAATCGACCGGGCGGCCGACCGGCTACATCATGGTCACCCCGGCCGCCGGCGCCGCCGAGGCCCGCGAGCGCGGCGTGCGCGTCATGCTCGCCGAGCGCGGCTTCGAGCTCGACCTGGGCAACCGCGCCCCGTGGGCGCTCATCGGCGCCAAGACGCTGTCCTACGCCGCCAACATGGCCGCGCTGCGCCACGCGAAGGAAAACGGGTTCGACGACGTCATCTTCACCTCGTCGGAGGGCAACCTGCTCGAGGGGCCCACGTCGACGATCGTGCTCGTGCGCGGTCGGCGGCTGCTGACCCCCAACCCCGGCGAAGGCGTCCTGCCCGGCACCACCCAGGCCGCGCTGTTCGACCACGCCGCGAGCAAGGGCTGGGAGTGCGTGCCCGCGCAGCTGACGCCGGAGGACCTGCGCGCCGCCGACGCCGTGTGGCTGGTGTCCTCGGTCCGCATCGCCGTGCGCGCGACCTCCCTGGACGGCGAAGAGCTCCCGTCGCCCGGCGCCGCAGCGGAAGCCGAGTTCAGGGAGCTCTGCGAAGAAGCCCTCGCGCGCTAACCCGCCCAGCGCTTGAGCTGCGCGGACATGCGCGGGAAGAAGTCGTCGCCGCGCAGGCGCTCGTCGACCCACCCCAGGTCGTTGTTCGGCATCAGGCCGTACAGGCGCTTGCCCGGGCCCAGCGACGCCGGGCCGGTGGCCGTCACCATCGTCGACGCGGCCTGGACCTCCCAGGCGCGCTCGGTGACGGGCTTGCCGTAGTAGATCTCCACCACGCCGGTGGAGTGGGTGCACAGGAACTCGATCTCGTCGTCGTCGTTGATGCGCCAGAAACCCGACTCGCGCAGGTCGGGGCCGATGACGTTGTCGTCGTCGTCGATCTTCCAGAACCGCGACTCGTAGGACAGGTAGTTCTCGCCGTCGTGGCTGAAGACGATCTGCTGGCCGAAGCGGTACTGCCCGTCGACGACGGTGTCCGCCTGGCCCTCGCCGCGCCACACGCCGACCAGGGGCAGCAGCGCCAGCAGGCCGTCGTGCAGGTTGGGGCCGTGCCGCAGGTTCGCGGTGTCCTCCGCGATGGGCAGGCCCGGCAGGTCGTCGATGTTGCGCCCGGCGGTCGATTCCGACTGCTGCGCCGCATGGTCGATGGCCGCGTTGCCGTCGAGGCGGCGGGGAACGTCGCCCGTGTTCTCGTTGGTGTCGTTCATGCCCACGACACTACTGGGAAGGCCGACCGGCCCGGTCCCCGTCCCCGCCGAGTTCCGGTTCGGGCGTGGCCACGGGCAGGAAATCACCCGGGGAGACGTGCCGGTAGCGCTCGTCGCCCTCGATGAAGATCGACCCGCCGGCCACGTAGATGCGGGTGGGGCGCTGGCGCAGCGGCAGCTGGACGCCCGACAGCTCCAGCCCGAAGGACGGCAAAATGGCGTCCACCGTGGCGTCGGAAAGCTCCTCGCCCCGCAGCACGTCCTTCGAATCCGGGCCTTCCGGGCCCGAGATGACCTCCACCGGGATGAACTCCGCGTCGCCCTGCAGGATCCGGAGCTTGACGACGACCTCCGCGGGAGCCGACCAGCCCGGGGGAGTGGCCTCGAAAATGGCCTCCGTCTCCCAGCCGCCGGCGGGGGAAATGTCCTCGTGGTTCTGGATGGCCAGGTCCGTGAAGCCGAACTGGCGGCCCAGCGACAGGCCGTCGAGCTGCAGTTTCGTGTGGTAGCGCTCGGTGAAGGCGTTGTCGAAGTCGCCCGACCACACCGACTCGCGGGGGATCTCGACGTCGACGGCGCCGGACTCCACGGACACCAGGCCGAAACCCTCGATCTCCAGGTCGCGGGCGCGGACCTGGATCGAGCTCCACCGGCCCGTGAAGAAGGACGAGGCGTACGCCGCGCCGCCCAAGCTGACGTAGGGATCGGCGGGCAGATTCATGTCCTCGCGGATCTGATTGGCCAGATTGCGCTCGGCGTGGATGGCCAATCCGAGGTCCGCGCCGACGGCCAACAGCGCGACGGCGCCGACGGTGGCGGCCGCGCGCGCGACCGGGCGGGAAATGCTCACACCCCCATTAGTACCGCATGCATCTCCGGTCGAGAATCCGCGCCCGTTAAGATGAACCTGGTAAACGACCCCGAAGAAGCGGAGTGTGCTCCCGTGCGCCTGGCCCTCGTCAGCAACGACCCCCAGGTCCGTGAGCGCGTGCCCAACATCGGCCTGCTCAACCACGACATCATCCGGCTGCCCGCGACCGAGGGGTCGGCGACGCTGCTGGAGGACGTCACCGTCGCCATCATCGACGCGACGGGCCCCAACCTGCTCGCCGCCCGCGAGCTGTGCCGCACCATCGCCGGCGCGAACCCCGACATGCCGGTCGCGGTGCTGGCCGCCGACACGGCGCTGATCGCCATCGACGGATCCTGGGCCATCGACGATTTCCTGCTGCCGGGCGCGACGCCGGCGGAGATCGACGCGCGGCTGCGCCTGCTGCTGTCGCGCCGCCCGGTGCCGGTCACGGAGCCGGAGGAGAGCCCGGTGCTGGTCCTCGGCGACCTGGTCGTCGACGAGCACACGTACACCGCGCGCCTCAACGGCACCCCGATGGACCTGACGTTCAAGGAGTTCGAGCTGCTGCGCTTCCTCGCCCGCAACGCCGGGCGCGTGTACACCCGCGAGCAGCTGCTTCAGGACGTCTGGGGCTACGACTACTACGGCGGCACGCGCACCGTCGACGTCCACGTCCGCCGCCTGCGCGCGAAGCTGGGCCACCGGCACGAGGGGCTGATCGCCACCGTCCGCAACGTCGGCTACAAGGCCGTCGAGCCCGAGGAGGAGCAGCAGTGACGTTCCGGATCGTGGAGGGTGCCCCGGATCCCGCCGAGGCCCGTGACCTGCTCGCCGCCGTCGAATCCGCCGATGGCGTCGAGCCCTTCGGCGAGGCGTTCGTCCGCGGGTTGTCGGACCCCGCGGCCGGTCACCGGCACCTGCGGGTGCTTGACGACGACGCGCTCGTCGGATTGGCCGGCGTGGCCGAGGATTCCGCCGAACTGGCCATCGCGGCGGGCAGCCGCCGCCGTGGGGCGGGAAAGGCGCTGCTCGAGGGTGTCGACGGGCTCGTCGGAAAGCAGCTGCCCGTGTGGGCGCACGGGGACGTGCCGGGGGCGCGGGAGCTGGCCACGGCGACCGGCCGGCGGGTCGTGCGGGAGCTGCTGCAGATGACGGCCCCGGCCGACGTCGTGGCCGGGCTCGGCGACGAGGATGCGCTGGAGGGGATCCGGCTCGAGGACCTCGCCGCCGCGCGCGAGCGGATGGGGGAGGACGCCGTCGACGAGGCGTGGCTTGCCGTGAACAACGAAGCCTTCGATTGGCACCCCGAACAGGGCGGATGGGACCTGGCGCAATTGCGGCGCGGGCGCGGGGTGGAGTGGTTCGACCCCGCCGGCGTGCTCTTCGCCGTGGATGAGGAGGCAGGCGCGATCGTCGGTTTCCACTGGACCAAATGGCACGGCGGGGGCGTCGGCGAGGTGTACGTCATCGGGCTGGCGGGCGCGGCGCGCGGCCGAGGCGTCGGCGGGTGGCTGACGCGCGCGGGAATGCGGCATCTGCGCGAACGGGGCGCGGATCGGGTAATCCTGTACGTGGAGGGGGACAATGAGCCGGCGGTGCGGACGTACGAGCGAACCGGCTTCGACGTTACGCGGCGCGACGTCATGTACGGCGTGTGAGAGACGTCTCAGGTCGAGACCAGGAAGTACTCTTCGCGTTCACTTTGCGTTCATCTAATGCACGGGATCCGGCAACCATGGGCCGATACGTTCCACAGTCAGCGGAGTCCGACCGGACTTCGGCGACTCCATTTCGGCGGGTTCTAGCAACCGGGCCGGGAGGGGTCGATACGACAGCCCCGTCGGGCCGAGCGCCCGATACCGAGAATTTTCCCGGAGGAACACCCGTGCTGAAGAACACCCGCCGCCGCGCCGCCGTCCTCGGCCTCACCGCCGTCGCCGGCCTGACCCTGTCCGCCTGCTCCGAGTCCGGCTCCAACGCCGAGTCCCAGGTCGAGGGCCTCACCGAGACCACCGGTGAGCTGCAGGGCGAGGGCGCGACCTCGCAGCAGCGCGCGATGGACCTGTTCGCGACCCTTTTCGAGACCAACTCGCCGGGTTCGACCCTGTCCTACAACGCCACCGGCTCCGGTTCGGGCCAGTCGCAGTTCATCGCCAACACCGTCGCGTTCGCCGGCTCCGACTCGCCGCTGAAGGACGAGCAGATCGAGGACGCCAAGCAGCGCTGCGGCGGCAACGACGCCTGGCACCTGCCCATGGTCATCGGCCCGGTGGCCATCGCCTACAACCTCGACGGCGTCGACGTGGCCCTGTCCCCGTCCGTGACCGCCCAGATCTTCGACGGCAAGATCACCAAGTGGAACGACCCGGCCATCGCCGAGCTCAACGAGGGCGTCGAGCTGCCGGACACCGACATCTCCGTCATCTACCGCTCGGAGGAGTCGGGCACCACCGACAACTTCATGAAGTTCCTGACCTCCGCCGCGCCGGAGGACTGGTCGCACGAGGCCTCCAAGTCCTTCCCGACCGCCACCGGCTCGGGCGCCAACGGCTCCGCCGGCGTCGTCGACCAGGTCGCCCAGATCCCGGGCGCCATCACCTACGTCGAGGCCGGCTTCGCCAAGGACAAGGAGCTGGGCGTCGCCAAGATGGACTTCGGCAACGGCCCGGTGGAGCTCAACGCCGACACCGTCGGCGCCGCCATGGACCAGGTCGAGTTCAAGACCGAGGGCAACGACATGGTCGTCGACGCCGAGGCGCTGTTCGCCATGGACGCCGAGGGCGCGTACCCGCTGGTCCTGACCACCTACGAGATCGTCTGCTCCGCCGGCTACGACGAGACCACCCGCGACCTGGTCAAGAACTTCTTCAAGGTCGTGCTGGAGGAGGGCCAGAACCAGGAGCTCGAGGATCTGGGCTACATCCCGGTCCAGGGCAACTTCAAGCAGAAGCTCTCCGACGCCGTCGACGCCATCCAGTAAGACGGTTCGACCGCGGTGGCCGGCCCCGAGCGCCGGCGACCGCACCCCCACAGTGACACCGCGGCCGACTGGCCCGACTTTTCCCCGGAGCGGGGAGGACGAGGGCCCGTCGGCCGGTGGTGCGCCCGGGGGAGCACCACCCCACAGCTCACCAGCTAAGGAACATCAATGACCTCTTCCACTTCCGCTCCGGGAGAACCGGCGATGGCCGAGAAGGACCCGGCCGACGGCGCCGCCGCCCTCAACTCTCCGCGCCTGCGCTCCGGCGAGGAGCCGTCCGGCGAAGCGCCGGTCGTGGCCAAGGGCGTCGTCCGTCCCGGCGACCGGATCTTCAAGATCCTCTCGGTCGGGGCCTCGTCGCTCGTCACCGCGTCGATCATCGCGATCGCCATCTTCCTGTTGCTCCGCGCGCTGCCGTCCATCGGCAACAACGAGGCCAACTTCTTCACCTATTCCGAACGCTGGAACCTGAACGACACCTCGGCGATGTACTTCGGCATCCCGAACCTGTTCCTGGTGACGGTGGCGGTCTCGGTGCTCGCCCTGATCCTGGCCATGCCCGTCGCACTGGGCATCGCCATCTTCCTGACCAGCTACGCGCCGAAGAAGGCCGTCAAGCCGCTGGGCTACCTGGTCGACCTGCTGGCCGCCGTGCCGTCGATCGTCTACGGCCTGTGGGGCTTCATGGCCCTCGGCCCGGCGCTGGGCGGTTTCTACAACTGGGCCGCCGGCAACCTGGGCGGGATCTTCCTGTTCGCGACCTTCCCGAACTCTCCGGCGTTCGAGACCGGCCGCAACCTGTTCACCGGTGGCGTGGTCCTGGCGATCATGATCCTCCCGGTCATCGCGGCCACCACCCGCGAGGTCTTCGTCCAGACGCCGCGCGGCCACATCGAGGCCTCGCTCGCGCTGGGCGCGACCCGCTGGGAGACCGTCCGCCTCGCCGTCCTGCCCTTCGGCAAGTCCGGCTACATCTCCGGTTCGATGCTCGGCCTCGGCCGCGCGCTCGGCGAGACCATGGCCCTGTACATGGTCATCTCCCCGTCCGACGCGTTCCGCGGCTCGTTCTTCGAGGGCGGCACGACATTCGCCACCGCGATCGCCAACGCCGCCCCGGAGTTCAACGACGACCTCAAGGCGGGCGCCTACATGTCCGCCGGCCTGGTCCTGTTCTTCCTGACCTTCGTGGTCAACTCCGCCGCCCGAGTCATCGCCAAGAAGTAGGGAGCAGACAATGGCAACCGCACATCAGGCAGTCATCGACAAGGACCCGAGCGGGAAGGTCTCGACCTCCGAGTCGGCGTTCACCCCGATCAAGGGCTCCCGCAAGGCGGGCGACAAGTTCGCGACCGTCATCATCTACGCCTCCATGGCGCTGGCGCTCATCCCGCTGGGCTGGGTCCTCTTCGAGGTCATCACCCGCGGCTTCCCCATCGTCACCTCCGCCGAGTGGTGGTCCACCTCGCAGCTCGGCGTCACCGTCGGCTCGCAGGCCGGCGGCGTCGCGCACGCCATCATCGGCACGCTGGTGCAGGCGCTGGTCACCTCGATCATCACGGTGCCCTTCGGCATCTTCGTGGCCATCTACCTGGTCGAGTACGCGGGCAACTCCCGCCTCGGCAAGATCACGACCTTCATGGTCGACATCCTCTCCGGCGTCCCCTCGATCGTCGCGTCGCTGTTCATCTACTCCATGTGGGTGGTCATGTTCGGCATGTCGCGCTCGGGCTTCGCGGTCTCGCTGGCCCTGGTGCTGCTGATGCTGCCGATCGTGGTGCGCAACACCGAGGAGATGCTCCGCGTCGTCCCCGCGGACCTGCGCGAGGCGTCCTACGCGCTGGGCGTGCCCAAGTGGAAGACGATCGCCAAGATCGTCCTGCCGACGGCACTGTCCGGCATCGTCACCGGCATCATGCTGGCCATCGCCCGCGTCATGGGCGAGTCCGCCCCGATGCTGATCCTGGTCGCGACGTCGCGAATCATCACCTGGAACCCGTTCGGCCAGTCGCAGTCCTCGCTGCCGCTGTTCATGCTCGACATGTACAAGGCGGGCAACACGGGCGCCGCGTTCGACAAGATGTGGGGCGCCGCGCTGACGCTGGTCCTCATCATCGCGTTCATCAACATCGTCGCGCGGGTCATCTCCGCGAAGTTCTCCGTCAAGCAGTAACGGCCGCCGGCCCCATTCACAGGAAAGAGACCACGAATCATGGCCAAGCGCCTCGATCTCAACAACGTCGACATCTTCTACGGTGACTTCCACGCCGTGAAGGACGTCAACCTCCACGTCCCGCCGCGCTCCGTGACCGCCTTCATCGGCCCGTCCGGCTGCGGCAAGTCCACCGTGCTCCGCTCGCTGAACCGCATGCACGAGGTCATCCCCGGCGCGTACGTCAAGGGCGAGGTCCTGCTGGACGGCGAGAACATCTACGGCCCGAAGATCGACCCGGTGTCGGTCCGCAACACCATCGGCATGGTGTTCCAGCGCCCCAACCCGTTCCCGACCATGTCCATCGAGGACAACGTCGTCGCCGGCCTGAAGCTGTCCGGCGAGAAGAACAAGAAGAAGCTCAAGGAGGTCGCCGAGAAGTCCCTGCGTTCGGCGAACCTCTGGGAAGAGGTCAAGGACCGCCTGGACAAGCCGGGCGGCGGCCTCTCCGGTGGCCAGCAGCAGCGCCTGTGCATCGCCCGCGCCATCGCGGTCGAGCCCGAGGTCCTGCTCATGGACGAGCCCTGCTCGGCCCTGGACCCGATCTCCACGCTGGCGATCGAGGACCTGATCCACGAGCTGAAGGAAGACTTCACCATCGTCATCGTCACGCACAACATGCAGCAGGCCGCGCGCGTGTCCGACCAGACCGCGTTCTACTCGCTCGAGGCGACCGGCAAGCCCGGCCAGCTCGTCGAGGTCGGCCCGACGAAGAAGATCTTCGAGAACCCGGACAAGAAGGAGACCGAGGACTACATCTCCGGTCGCTTCGGATAGACCCGGCACCCCGCTTTACGACGGCCCCGCGCCCACCGCACCAGGTGGGCGCGGGGCTTTCGCGTCGGGTGGGGGACATGGGCGGAGCCTCATGGAGGAGCAAGTAAAACGCCCCACGCGAATCGCGTGGGGCGTTGTCCCGCGTGAGGTGCGGGGAACCGACCAGAACCGACTAGGAGTTGAAGTGGCGCTCCAGGTCGTTGAGGCGCTTGCTGATGGATGCGCGGCGCTCCTCGGTGTCCAGCTCGCGGAGGTAGTCCTCCTGCTTGTAGCCGGTGGCCAGGTAGATGACGCGGGCGGCGACGGCGACGCCGTGGTCGGCGTAGCGCTCGAAGTAGCGGCTCAGCAGCGTCACGTCCACCGTCTCGGCCGGGCTGTGGGCCCACTCCGGGGAGGTCGTCAGCGTGAACAGGTGGCTGTGGATGTCGTCGATCGCGTCATCCTCGTCGTTGATGCTCAGCGCCGACGCGACGTCGTAGTCGATGAGCACCTGGCGGGTGTCGTGGGTGATCTTGTCGGACACCGCGGCCATCTCGCGGAAGAAGCCCTCCACCTGCTCGGGCAGCGCCTTGCCGGGGTGGCGGCGGCGGGCGGTGTTGGCGATGTGGACGGACAGGGCGCCCATGCGGGCCATGTCCTCGACGATGTAGATGCCGGAGACCACCTGGCGCAGATCGCCGGCCACGGGGGCCTCGCGGGCCAGCAGCTCGAAGGCCCGCTCCTCCGCGGAGATGCGGAATTCGTCGAGCTTGTCCAGGGAGCTGAGCACGGACTCGGCGGCCTCGAGGTCGCCGTCGAAGAGCGCCTTGCAGGCGGCGCGGTGCATGCCATGGACGTGGTCGCACATGACGATCAGGCCGTGGGCGAGGTTGTCCATTTGTTCGCGGTAAACGGTGCGCATGGTCACCCATAGTAGGACCTTGCGGGCGCTTTCGCCTGTTGGGAGAATTTCGCCCCCGAACGTGGGGCGATCAGCCGCCGGAATGCATCAAATCCGCGCCCTCGGGCACGGTTTCATCCTCCGGGTCGTCGAGCCACCCTTCCGGCAGGACCACCTTTCCCGGGGAGCCCTGGCGCCCGCGGGCACCGTCGGCGTCGTCGGGGAGGGCGCCGGCGTGGGGGCCGTCGTAAAGCGGGGCGAGGACCGCGTCGAGCTCGTCGAGCGTGGCCACGCGCGCGAGGGAGGAACGGACCTCCGAGCCGGCGGGATAGCCTCGCAAGTACCAGCCGATGTGCTTGCGCAGGTCGCGGCAGCCCTTGCGCTCGCCCTCGTGCTCGACCAGGAGCCCGGCATGGCGGCGGATGATGCCCGCGACCTCGCCGAAGGTCGGGGGAGGCGGCACCGGCAGGCCGCGCAGCTCGGCGGAGAGCTCCGCGAACAGCCACGGGCGGCCCAGGCAGCCGCGGCCGACGACGACGCCGTCGCAGCCGGTCTCGCCCATCATGCGGCGGGCATCGCCGGCGGCGAAGATGTCGCCGTTGCCCAGCACCGGCACCGAGGCGTGGCCTGCGTCGACCATGTGCTCCTTCAGGCGGGCGATCTGGGACCAATCGGCCTCGCCGGAGTAGCGCTGCGACGCCGTGCGGGCGTGGAGGGCGACGGCGACGGCACCGTTGTCGGCGGCGATGCGGCCGGCGTCGAGGTGGGTGTGGTGGTCGTCGTCGATGCCGACGCGGAACTTCACCGTCACGGGGATGTCCGTGCCCTCGGTGGCGCGCACGGCGGCGGCGACGATGTTGCCGAACAGCCGGCGTTTGTACGGCAGCGCCGACCCGCCGCCGCGGCGCGTGACCTTGGGCACGGGGCAGCCGAAGTTCATGTCGATGTGGTCGGCCAGGCCCTCGTCGACGATCATCTTCGCCGCCCGGTAGGTCCACTCCGGGTCGGTGGTGTAGAGCTGCAGGCTGCGCGGGTTCTCGTCGGCGGCGAAGGTGGTCATGTGCATGGTCTTCTCGTTGCGCTCGACCAGCGCGCGGGCGGTGACCATCTCGCAGACGTAGAGCCCGGCGACGGTGCCCATCCGCTCGCGCTCCTGCTCGCGGCACAGCGTGCGGAACGCCACGTTGGTCACGCCCGCCATGGGGGCGAGCACGACGGGGGAGGCGAGCTGGTGGGGGCCGATGCGCAGGTCAGTCACGGTCGCATTGTCGCACCAGGTGGGCGGGGAGCGAAATCGCTTTGCGACGGCCTCCCGCCCACCCCGGGGGTGGTTTGTTGCGGGACGCTATGTAGTTTGTGTGAAGGGCCATTAACTCAAACGGAAGGGCATCGCCGTGCACGATCATCTCGACCTCTCCCCGGAAGCGCTGCTGGAGCACATCACGCCCGGGACGAAGATCCTCGTGCCCGTGGCGGCGTGCGAGCCGACGGCGCTGCTGGACATGCTCGACGCCCACGCCGACCAGCTCGAGGACGTGCACGTCTACCAGATGTGCACCGAGTCGGTGCGGCCGTACCAGATGGGGGAGTACCCCGGGAAGCTCACGCACCACGACTTCTTCCTCGGCGGCGGGTCGCGCAAGGGCCACGGCAACGGCACCTCGGAGCTGTACCCCGTCAACTTCTCCATGATTCCCGAACTCGTCCGCGAGCACGTCAAGCCGGACATCCTCATCGCCGCGGTGTCGGAGCCCGACGAGCACGGGTACATGTCCCTCGGCCTCGGCGCCGACTACTCCGTCCAGTTCATCGGCAACCTGCCGGTCTTCGGCGAGATCAACGCGAAGGTGCCGCACTCCTTCGGCCAGAACCAGATCCACGCCCGCGAGATGGTCGGCGCCATCCGCTCCGACGCCGACGTCCTGGAGGTGCCGCCGCTGCTGCCGGCGGAGGGGTCCGCCGAGCACCGCATCGCCGAGCTCATCGCCCCGGAGATCGAGGACCGCGATTGCCTGCAGCTGGGCATCGGCAAGCTGCCCAACGCCATCCTGGCGATGCTCGGCGACCGCAAGGACCTGGGCGTGCACACCGAGCTGATGTCGGACGGCGTCATGGACCTCGTCGAATGCGGCGCCGTGACGGGCCGGTTCAAGCGTTCGCACCAGCGCCAGTGCGTGGCCACGTTCATCATGGGCACCCGGAAGCTCTACGACTGGGTCGACCGCAACCCCGCCGTCTACCTCGATTCGGTGGAGCGGACCAACGACCCCTTCCTCATCGGCCTGGAGCCGAACATGGTCAGCGTCAACGCCACCACCGAGGTCGACCTGCTGGGCCAGGCGGCGTCGGAGACCGTCGCCGGGCGCTTCTACTCCGGTTCCGGCGGCCAGCTCGACTTCGCCATCGGCGCCCGGCGGTCGAAGGGAGGCCGCGGCTACATCGTGTGCCCGTCGGTCACCCGCGACGGCACGAGCAAGATCAAGGTGCAGCTCGGCCCGAACTCCCCCGTGACCACGCACAAGAACTACATCGACAACGTGGTCACCGAATACGGCATCGCCCGGCTGCGCGGCACCGACTACTCCACGCGGGCGCGGCGGCTCATCGAGGTCGCCCACCCCGACCACCGCGAAGACCTCTACCGGGAAGCGCGGGAACTGAACATCATTTCTCGGCTGTCGGCGGAATGAGGCGTCGCAAAGCAAAAAAGCCCGCCCCGGACTGGCCGGGGCGGGACGGGGCCTAGTAGTTGGCCGGCGGATCGCTGGCGGGGAAGGTCTCCTCCAGCTCCTGGTCGACGTCCTGCTCGCTGGGCTGGGCGCCGCCCGGATTCTCGTCGGCGTCGTCCTTCGGGTCGTGGTTGCGGTCGTTGCGCGGGTCGGTCATCGTGCCCCTCCTATGGTTGGTGCGGTCGTGGCCCAAGTGTACGTCGTGAACCAGCGGGGCGGCGAGAACAATGTGATCCGCGACATGCGGGCCAATTGACGGGTGGGGGACGACCGTCACGGATACGGTCAAGGCCATTGGGCCGCACGGCGCCACAGAGCCGCGGCACGACGACCACAGGGGAACCGCATGAAGAAGAACCGGACCGCGTCGGCCATCGCCGCGATGATCACCGTCGGCGCGACGTTCGCCGCCCCGGCCGCCGCCGGCGCGATCACCGTCGGCCCGGGCTCGCCCATCCGCATGCCCGAGCCCGGCGCCGTCGTCGACGGTGGCCGCCACGTCCAGACCGGCATGTGCTCCACCAGCGTGCCCGGCACCGTCACCGACGCCGACGGCACCCGGCACCGCGTCCTGATCACCGCCGGCCACTGCGTGAACAAGGAGGGCCACGAGCAGCTGCCGAAGTCCTCCGGCGTCATCTACGCCCCCACCCACGACGGCGACGTGCGCATCGGCGAGGTCGGCCCCGCCGCGTTCCCCATCCCCGACCCCAACGACGCCGGCGCCAACCAAAACGTCCTCGACTCGTCGTTCAACGGTTCGGACTACGCCTTCATCGAGCTTGACGACGACATCGACGCCACCTCCATCAGCTACTCCGTCGACGAAAACGGGGCCGCCGGCGGCGAGGGCGTGCAGATGACCGGCGTCGTCGACTACCGCGAGCTGCGCCCCGGCGAGGTCGCCGTGGACAACTTCGGCCAACCCATTTGCTCCGACGGCGCGCGCACCGGCCGCAACTGCGGCGTCCAGGTCTTCCGCGTCCGCAACGGCGTGTGGGCCGTGTCCAACCTGGGCAAGGGCGACTCCGGCGGCAACGCCTACGACCCGCGCACCAACGAGGTCATCGGCATCAACTCCATGGCCGTCGGCCCCGTCTCCCGCTACCAGCCCGCCGACCAGGCGCTGCAGGACGCCTACGGCATCGAAGACGGCAAGGTCAACGAGCACTTCCAGGTCGAGGAATCCACCGCACCGCACAGCGACTTCCGCACCATCGGCCAGGACATGGCCGCCGACGAAGCCTGGGCCGCCGAAAACCAGCCCGCCGAGCAGGCGCCGGGGTCGTCTATCCCGCAGATCCCGGGGCTGCCCGAGATCCCGCTGCCCGAGGTCCCCATGCCCGAGCTGCCGCTGCCGTCCCTGCAGCTGCAGGCGCAGTAGGAGACACCCCCCGACCCGCTTTTCGCAGCCGGGCGGGGGAGCGGTAGGATTTGCACGTCGTCGCGTCGGGCCACAGCTGCCCGGGCGCGGCGCGGGCCTCTAGCTCAGTTGGTAGAGCTGCGGACTTTTAATCCGTAGGTCGTGGGTTCGAGCCCCACGGGGCCCACTACAGGCGTTTTGTCCGCGAATCACCCCGCCCCATGTGGCGGGGTTTTTTCGTGCCTTTGCGCAGGTGAAACGGTGCGGGCAAGATGGGGGTCAGGTTGCCCGGGGTTGTCGCATATTGCCGCCGGGCGCCCGTCAAGAGCCACGTAAGAGCCACACCCCATGCCCCCTCTCTCTCGCGTAGGCTCCGCGATGTCGGATCGGGAGATTGGATCGGGGCCGCAATGCCACGCGGCCCGTAGCGGCGTTGGATCTCCATTCGCGGCCCCGTGGACCGGCCGGCGGCGCTGAGGGGCATATGGCGTCGTTTTTTCATTTCCGCTGTTCAAGGCGGCATTGGCCGTCGTCAAGCGAGCCGGAATCTGCCGTGGCACGGACCTGAAAAGAACCTATTCAAGATCGTCCCGTGCGTGGCCTTCGAGAGCGTCACGTACGGGACGAAATTGAATGTCAGACCCCCCTTTTCTTCAACTTCATCCCGTGCGTGCTCCGTGGAGGCGGCGCGCACGGGACGGAATTGAATCCGTGGGTCGATACCAATGAAATTCCATGGGTGGTTGGGCGGCCGAGTGGCGCAGTGATGGCGTGGCCGGGTAGCTGATGGCTGGTGGACGGGCGATGGGCATGCGGAAGCGGTTTGTCCGCCCCGCTTTACAGGTGTAAAAAGTTTACATGCGTAAAATCCAGAGTCCGCCGGGGCTGGCGTCCCGGTCGCGCGACAAACTCCGCGCGGCCGCCGCCACGCTCCTGGACCAGCGGGAGCCGACCGACGTCACCATCACCGACCTGGTCAACGAAGCCGGCGTCAGCCGCCCCACGTTCTACGCCGTCTACCGCGACCTCTCCGAGGCCTGGGCCGACGCCGCGGTCCTCCGCCTGGAGCAGGCCTTCGACGGCATCGACCCCGCCGCAGACGGCTTCGACACCGGCGACATCGGGCGGATCCTCGAGGTCATCGGCACGGCGGTGGCACGGCTCGAGCCCCACGTCGACTTCATGCACCGCGTCCTCGCCGGCCCGGGCGGCCCCGAGGTGCTGCGGCAGTCCATCGACTACCTCGCCGCCCGCATCCTCGCCGCCCCGACGTTCGGCGCGCGCCTCGCCGGCGGTCCGCTCGCGCCCGAGACCGCCGCCCGCGCCATCGCCGCGTCGATCGCGTGGACCGCAGTGCAGTGGGCCTCGGACGAGGACCGCGGCCCGTTGGCCGACCTCGTTGCCGACCTCGGAGTCCTGCTCGTCCGCGGCGTCGACGGCGGTCTGGGGGAGGGGCGATGACCGACGAGCGCACCTCCCGCGACCCCCGCCGCACCTTCATGTTCTGGCTGGCCCCGACGCTGGCCGTCGCCGTGCTGGCGGTCTTCCTCGCCGGCGCCTACCTCGGCGGCAACGTCAATCCGCGGGCGAATCTGCATGGATTCCCGGTGGCCATCGTCAACGCCGACCGCGGCGCCGGCACGATCGACGGCGGCGAACTGAAGGCCGGCGACCAGGTCGTGGACGGGCTCGTCGAGGGCATCGACGCCGGCCAATTCGACCTCCGCCATCTCACCGGCGACGAGGCCATCGAGCAGATGGCACGCGGCGAGCTCTACGGGTCGATCGTCATCCCGGAGAACTTCAGCGCCCGCCTCAACGCGTGGGGCATCGGCACGTTGGTCGGCAATGACGTCGTGGCCCCCGAGATCCGCATCGTCTCCAACCCGAGCGCCGGGCTGGGCGCGTCGACGATCGTGAAGGAAATGGGGTTCGAAGTCGGCGATCAGGTGGACGTGGCCGTCGGTAAGCAATTGCTGGAACGCGTCCAGTCCGCGGCCGCCGACGCCGACGCGCAGCCGACCGGCACGGCGCTGGCCGCCGCAGCCCACCCGGTGGACGTGAAGTTCGAGGACTTCCACCCTCTGCCTGACGGCACCGGCAACGGCCTGTCCGCGTTCTACTGGACGCTGCTCATCGTCCTGGCGGGCTTCACGGGCGCGATGGTCACCGGGCAGATCGTGGACAACCGGCTGGGAATCCACTCGCTGGAATGGGGCCCGATCTTCGTGCGGCACCCCCACCACGGCGTCTCGCGGTTGGGGACGCTGGTGGCCAAGTTCGGCATGTCCGCCACGCAGGGGGCGCTGGTGGCGGCGCTGTACGTGCTCATCGGCACGATCGTCGGCATGCCGCTGGCCTCGCCGTTCGCGCTGTGGGGCTTCACGGCGACGATGATCGTCGCCGTCGGCTGGGTCAGCCATGCCATCAATGCGCTGCTGGGCAATCCGGGGCTGATAGTCAACCTCATCGCGTTCATCGTGCTGGGGCTGCCGTCGGCCGGCGGCACGCTGCCGCTGGAGGCCGTGCCGGAGTTCTTCCGGTGGCTGGGGCTGATCTCGCCGATGCACCAGATCTACCTCGGTTCGCGGTCGATGCTGTACCTCGACCGCACGTGGGATTCGGGCGTCGGGCAGGCGCTGATCTACGCGGGCGCGTCCGTGGCCATCGCGGTGGCCGTCGGGGCGATCGCCGCGGTGTGGTTCGATCGGAAGGGCTGGCGCCGGGCGGGCCTCGCCGATCCCGGAAAGCGCCCCGAACCTGCGGTTTTGTCGGGCGGGATGGCGTAGGCTAATCTTTGATGCGTTGCCGCGGGGCACGACCCCGCGCTCAACGCGAAGACGAGCTCCCTTCGTCTAGCGGCCTAGGACACCGCCCTTTCAAGGCGGCAGCGCGGGTTCGAATCCCGTAGGGAGTACCACTCCCCGAATGGGAGCACAACAGAACATGGCCCTGTGGCGCAGTTGGTTAGCGCGCCGCCCTGTCACGGCGGAGGTCGCGGGTTCAAGTCCCGTCAGGGTCGCCATTTTCTGGCGAAGGCGGTCATCCACCATTGGTGGGTGGCCGCCTTTTTTTTGCTTTGCGACGGCCACCGTTTCCCCGCCAATCCCGCCCATTGCGGCGGCGTCCGCAAAATGTGCCGATTTGCGTCCTGAGCTGCGGATTTGTGCCGCCGTCAACGCGCTGTGTAGAGTAACATCTCGTGCACGGACAACGTTCGTGTGCGGCATAAGGCCCTGTGGCGCAGTTGGTTAGCGCGCCGCCCTGTCACGGCGGAGGTCGCGGGTTCAAGTCCCGTCAGGGTCGCCGACATTCCCCTCGGGGTTTGTTCGGCCAGATAGCTCAGTTGGTAGAGCGTCCGCCTGAAAAGTGGAAGGTCAGCGGTTCGACCCCGCTTCTGGCCACAATATGCCGATGAAAACCGGGGAGTCACCGAAAGGTGGCTCCCCGGTTTTCGTTATCCCGTCCTTATTCCCGCGGGGGAAAGGGCCCCTCGGTAAGGTCAATGCCCATGACTACCGAATACGCATCGGCGGGGACGATGTCCGGCGATGAGTCGCTGCCGTCGGTCATCCGACTGTTCCTGTTCACCGACGACGCCGGCCGGCAGGCCGCCGCGGACACGATCCGCGGTGCCCTCGAGGAGTTCGTCCCGGGCTCCGGCGCCACGGTCTACCAGGACGTCATGCCAGACGGGGAGCAGGGTTCCTCCATGCAGGACGAGTGGCGCGAGGCCAACCCCGGCGTCGAGGTGGGGGACCGGGCGCGCCAGCGCCTCACCGTCGTCGTCCCCGGCCTCTCCCATGCGGAGCTGGCCGACCTCTCCGGCCCCCTGGCCGACGTCGTCAGCCCCGGCTGGGGCACCGGCGTCGCCGCCGAGCGCGCCCACGGCGAAGGCTCCGTGCCCTGCCGCGTCGCCGTCGGCCGCGCCGACGAGCAGCCCGGCACGCCGCCGGTCGCCGTGGATCACCGCAGCGTCTGATAACTGCGGCGTCTGATAACTGCGGCGTCTGAACGTATCCTGTGGGAAAAGGCACCAACAGTAAGGAGCATGACCATGGCGCACACCATCGACCATGACGAGGCCGCCCACCGCTACGTCCTCGTCGTCGACGGCGAAGAGGCCGGCTTCGCGGCCTACGAGCCCGCCGAAGGCGCGCTCGACTTCAACCACACCGTCGTCCACGATCAGTTCCAGGGCCAGGGCCTGTCCAAGCCCCTGATCCAGGCCGCCCTCGACGACGTCCGCCTCAACGGCGGCAGCATCATCCCGACCTGCTCGGCCGTCGAGCGGTTCATCTCCAAGAACCCCGACTACGCCGACCTGGTGGCGTAAACGCCAAAACCGGCCCCCACGGCATGACTGCCGAGGGGGCCGGTTTTTCGTGCGCCGGGCCGTCGCAAAGCCCGGGACAGCTAAATGAAGTCGCCGTCGCCCTGCACGTACACCGCCGGATCGAGCAGCGGCTTGTGCTCCTCCGGCTGGCGGGCACGGGCCTTGCCCGGGATGCCCACGACGATGGAATCCGGCGGGCAATCGCGAGTGACCACCGAATTGGCGCCGATCGCCGACCCCGCGCCGATGACCACCGGGCCGAGCACCTTCGCGCCCGCGCCCACCGTCACGTTGTCCTCCAGCGTCGGGTGGCGCTTTACCTTGGCCAAGCTGCGGCCGCCCAGCGTCACGCCGTGGTACAGCATCACGCCATCGCCGATCTCCGCCGTCTCGCCGATGACCACGCCCATGCCGTGGTCGATGAAGAAACGGCGGCCGATGGTCGCGCCCGGGTGAATCTCGATGCCCGTGAGGAACCGCGCGAACTGCGCGACGATGCGCGCCAGGCCCTTCGCCGCCCCGCCCCGCTCCCACAGGGCATGGGCCGCGCGATGCGCCCAAATGGCGTGCAGGCCCGAATAGACCAGCGCATTCTCCACGTCGCCGCGGGCCGCGGGATCATGCTCGCGGGCGTTGTCCAGGTCCTCCTTGAGGAGCCTCAGGAACGAAGTCATGGTGACCAACTTTACATAGCGCACCGCCGGCGGCCCGGGGTGAGCGGAACGCCGGCGGCAGCGGTGGAACGGGACTAGTCGCGCAGGTCCTCGTAGAGGATGGAGGAGACGTAGCGCTCGCCGAAGTCCGGGATGATGACCACGATGGTCTTGCCCTCGGCCTCGGGGCGCGCGGCGACCTCGAGGGCGGCCTTGACGTTGGCGCCGGCCGAGATGCCGCCGAGGATGCCCTCCTTGGCGGCGAGCTCGCGGGAGACGCGGATGGCGTCGTCGTTGGTGGAGGTGATGACCTCGTCCAGCAGCTCCTGGTCGAGGACCTCGGGGATGAAGTTCGCGCCGATGCCCTGGATCTTGTGCGGGCCGGCCTTGCCCTCGGTCAGCAGCGGGGAGTCCGCCGGCTCGACGGCGACGAGCTTGACCTCCGGGTTGTGCTTCTTCAGCGTCCGGCCGGCGCCGGTGATGGTGCCGCCGGTGCCGATGCCGGCGACGAAGTAATCGACGTTGCCGTCGGTGTCGGCCCAGATCTCCTCGCCGGTGGTGGCCGCGTGGACCTCCGGGTTGGCCTTGTTGGCGAACTGCGAGGCGAGGATGGCGTTGTCGGTGTTCTCGACGATCTCGTTCGCCTTGTTCACCGCGCCCTTCATGCCCTCGGAGCCCGGGGTGAGCACCAGCTCGGCGCCGAAGGCGCGCAGCACGACGCGGCGCTCCTGGCTCATGGTGTCCGGCATGGTGAGGATGACCTTGTAACCGCGGGCCGCGCCGACCAGCGCCAGGGCGATGCCGGTGTTGCCCGACGTGCCCTCGACGATGGTGCCGCCCGGCTTGAGCTCGCCGGAGGCCTCCGCGGCGTCGATGATGGCCTTGCCGATGCGGTCCTTGACGCTGTTGGCCGGGTTGTAGAACTCCAGCTTCGCGACGACCGTGCCCGGCAGGCCCTCGGTGAGGCGGTTGAGCTTGACCAGCGGGGTGCCGCCGATGAGGTCGGTGATGTTGTCGTGGATGGTCATCCAGTCGGGTCCTTTCTCGTTTGCTTCGTCGGTCGGCGAGTCTACGCGGCGCCCCGCACTTTGTACAGACAGGTTCGTCTAGTTTGGGGCCGGGGGCACCTGGTCGCGGGGTGCGGTGGTGGGCGCGGTGCGGGCGGCGCGGGGTGTGGCGGCGGGGTGCGGCTGGGTGAAAACTGAAATAAGTCTTAGGATGGCCCCAGATCGTCGGTGGACGGGAACGCCCTGCAATTGGGCGGCGGCCCTCGCCACTGTGATCGGGGTGACCCCGTTCCGGCACATGCCACCGGATCACGCGCGGCCGATGGAAAGGGCGCGCGGGATCCGGGAAGGCGCCGGAGCGGACGGCGCGAGCCGGCCCCGTCAGCCAGGAGACCGGCCGGTGATCTGCCCCGGCGCCGTCCGCGCCGGGTGGCACTGTGCGCCGCCGCGAGGTGACGGGGGCGCGTGAGGATGAAAATTTCATGCATATCGCAGAGGGCTTTTTGCCCGTCGGCCATGCGGTGGGGTGGACGGTGGCCGCGGCCCCGTTCGTCGTCCACGGCGCGTGGCGCGTCAACAAGCTGCTCAAGGAGAAGCCCGGCACCGGCCTGCTCCTGGGCGCGGCCGGAGCGTTCGTGTTCGTGCTCTCGGCCCTGAAGATCCCGTCGGTGACCGGCTCGACGTCGCACCCGACCGGCACCGGCCTGGGCACCGTGCTGTTCAGGCCACCGGTGATGGCGGTGTTGGCCACCATCGTCCTGCTGTTCCAGGCGCTGCTGCTCGCCCACGGCGGCATCACGACGCTCGGCGCGAACGTGTTTTCCATGGGCATCGTCGGCCCGTGGGTCGCGTGGGGCGGCTACGTCCTGACCAGGCGCCTGGGCGGCGGATTGCTGCCGGCGGTCTTCGTCGCGGCGTTCCTGGCGGACCTGTCCACGTACGTGGTCACGGCCACCCAGCTGGCCCTGGCGCACCCGGCCGACCCGGGTGGATTCGGTGGCGCGCTGGCGACGTTCCTGTCGCTGTTCGCCATCACGCAGATCCCGCTGGCCGTCATCGAGGCGCTGCTGACGGTGCTGGTGGTCAAGGCCCTGCGCACGGTCGCGGAGAAGGAACTCTTCTCCCTGGGCGTGCTGAAGAAAAAGGAGCTTTCCGACGTCTCGATCGCCGGGGAAGTGGAGCCCGACGGGGAAGCCGCGCGGCCCGAGCAGAAGGAGGCCGTGCGATGAGCGCGCAGGTGAAGCGCTCCGGCGCGGGCGTGACCGTTGGGCTGATCGTGTTGGCGATCGTCATCGCGGTGTTCCCCATGTTCTTCAACTTCGCCGGCGACGTGGAGGAGCCCTTCGGCGGCGCCGACGGCGCGGCCACGGAGGTCATCGAGGAATCCAACCCGGACTACGAGCCGTGGTTCGAGCCGGTCATCGGCGAGCTGCCCGGCGAGGTGGAGTCCGGCATCTTCGCGCTGCAGGCGGGCTTGGGCGCCGGCGTGCTGGGCTACGCCCTGGGCTTCTACCGCGGCCGGGGCCGCGGCACCGGTAGCGACGAGGGCAAGAGGCGGGGGACCGCCTAGCGTGAATGCGCTGGAAGTGGCCGCGGCCGGGAGCCGGTGGGCGCGGCGCAACGTCGGGGACAAGGCGCTGCTCTGCGGTGGCCTGCTGGTGCTGGCCATTTCGCTGCCGCCGTGGCCGGCGGCCGCGCTGATCATCGCCGCTGTGTCGGCCTCGGCGGTCGTCGCGCGCGTGCCGGCCGGGCTTTTCCTCGCCCTGTGGGCGGCGCCGGCCGCGTTCGTCGCGGTCGGCATCCTGCCCCTGCTGTTCTCCATCACGCTGGACGGGGTGGTCTGGTCCCCGACGGGGCCGCAGCGGGCGGCGGAGGTCGTGGCGCGGGCGACGGCAGCGATCGGCTGCACGATGCTATTTACCGTGACCACCCCGCTGTCGGAGGTCCTCGCGTGGGCGGGCCGCTCCGGCATCCCGCGCACTCTGACGTATCTGGCCGAGCTCATCTACCGGATGGTCGGCACGTTGGCCGGCACCGCGGCGATGATGCACGAGGCCCAGGCCCAGCGCCTGGGGCATCTCACCCGCCGGGGCCTGCTCACGGGCGTCGCGGCGCAGTCGGCCAATCTGTTCGTCCTGTCCTTCCAGCGGGCCCGCCGGCTGGGGGAGGGCCTGGAGTTGCGCGCCGAGCCGGGCGCGGCCGACGTCCTGGTCCGCGATCGTCCCCGCGACGGCCGGTTCCTCGTCGCCGCCGCGGCGGTACTCATCACCGTCGTCGTCGCCACGGCTCTGGTCAGGGGGTGGCTGCCATGAGCATTCTCTCCGCACATGGCATCGGTTTCCGCCACCCCGGCGTGCAGGTGCTGTCCGGCGTCGACCTCGACGTCGTCGCCGGGGAGCGCCTGGCATTGTTGGGGGCCAACGGCTCGGGAAAGTCGACGTTGCTGCGCCTGCTGGCCGGCGCTATCCGGCCGACGTCCGGCCACCTGGAGTTCGACGGTTCGCCCTATTCCTACGGCCGCCGCGGCCGCAATCACCTGCGGCGGCGCGTGCAGTTGGTGCTGCAGGACCCGGACGATCAGCTCTTCGCCACTTCCGTGGCCGCCGACGTGTCCTATGGCCCCGTCAATCAGGGCTTGCCCGATGACGAGGTCCGCGCCCGCGTCGACGAGGCCATGGCCGCCGCCGAGGTCGCGGACCTCGCCGACCGCGTCCCCCACCAGCTGTCCTACGGGCAGCGCAAGCGGGTGGCGCTGGCCGGTGCGCTGGCCATGCGGCCCGACGTGCTGCTTCTCGACGAGCCCACCGCCGGCCTTGATCCGGCCGCAACCCGGAAGCTGCTGGCCACCCTCGTCGGGCTCCACGACCGCGGCGTGGCCGTGGTCATGGCGACCCACGACGTCGACGTCGCCTGGTCCTTCGCCGCCCGCGCCACCGTCCTGGTGGACGGGGGAGCGGTCACCGGCGACGCCGCCGACATGCTGCTCGATCCCGCACTGGCGGCCCGGGCCCGGCTGTCGCTGCCGTGGGCGCCGATGGTGGCCAAGGCGCTGGGCCGGGATCCCGCGAGCATCCGCGGGCCGGAGGACCTGCTCGGCGGGTAGCCGCCGCTACAGGGTGGCCCGCACCTTCCGCGCGGCCGTGACCAGCGCGCCCAGGGACGCCCGGGTCTCGGGCCAGCCGCGGGTCTTCAGCCCGCAGTCGGGCACCACCCACACCCGGTCGGGCCCGAGGACCCGGGCGGCGTGGCCGATGCGTTCGGCGACCTCGTCCACGCCGGGAACGCGCGGGGAGTGGATGTCCCACACACCGGGGCCCAGCGGCAGATCGAAGTCCGACGCGGCGATCGCGTCGACGAGGTCGAAGCCGGCGCGTGCCGCCTCGATCGTGGTCACGTCGGCGTCCATGTCCCGGATGAGATCGAGGATCGACGCGAAGTCCGAGTAGCACATGTGCGTGTGCAGTTGGGTGGAGTCGGCGAGGCCCCCGGTGGCGGTGCGGAAGGACTCGACCGACCACTCGGCGTACTCCGCACGGTCCTCGTCGCGCAGGGGCAGGAGTTCGCGGATCGCGGCTTCGTCCACCTGGATGACCTTGGCGCCGGCGGCCTCCAGATCCGCGCACTCGGCGCGGATGGCCAGCGCCACCTGGTGCGCCGTGTCGGCCAGCGGCTGATCATCGCGGACGAAGGACCAGGCCAGCATGGTCACCGGGCCGGTGAGCATGCCCTTGACGGGACGGTCCGTCATGTCCTGGGCGGCACGGAACCACCGCACCGTCATGGGCTGCGGGCGGGAGACGTCGCCGTGCAGGATCGGCGGGCGCACGCAGCGCGTGCCGTAGGACTGCACCCACGCATTCGACGTGCAGTGGAAGCCCTCGAGCTGCTCGGCGAAGTACTGGACCATGTCGTTGCGCTCCGGCTCGCCGTGGACGAGCACGTCCAGGCCCAGTTTCTCCTGCTCGGCGATGACGTGGACTATCTCGCGGACCATCGCGGTCTCGTACGAGCGTTCCGAGGATTCGCCCCGGTTGAACGCCGCGCGCGCGGCGCGGACCTCGGGGGTCTGCGGGAAAGAGCCGATGGTCGACGTCGGCAGTGGTGGCAGATCCAGCGACCGTCGCTGGGCCTCCCGGCGCAGCGGGAACGGGGAGCGATCGTGGACGCCGCCGTCCCGGCGGGGCACGTCGGCGGGGCCGTCGATGGAGTCCTCCGCGTCATCGGGTGCGGTGGCTGCGGTCACGGTGTCCGCGAGGATCCCATTGCGGCGGATCCGCTGGCCGCCCGGGTGATGCAGGGCGCGGGCCAGCGAGACGACCTCGATGATCTTCTCCTCGCCGAACGCCAGGCGGGCGCGCAGCTCGGGACGGTCCGCCAGCGACGGTTCCGCCGCCAGCGAATGTGGCACGTGGAGAAGCGAACATGACGTGGACACCGCCACCGGGTGCGACTGCGCGACCTCCGCGAGCGTGGCCAGAGCCCGGGCGCAATCCGTGCGCCACACGTTGCGGCCGTCGACGACGCCGGCGACGATCAGCGTCGATTCGGGCACCTCCGACAGGTCCGGCGCCGCCCCCGCCACGTAATCGACGCCGATGGCATCGACCCCCGTGCCCGCCAGGGCATCGACCGCCCGTTGGGCACCCGTGAAGTAGGTCTGGGCCAGCACCCGCAGCCCGCGCCCGTGCGCGTGGTCGACCAATCGGCGCCACTGCGCCGACACCCCGGCATCGCGCCGGGCGGGCAGATGATCGGTGTTGAGCGCGGGCTCGTCGAGCTGCACCCACGCCACGCCTTCGTCGGCAAGCGCATCGAGGACGGGCAGGTACGCGTCCACCAGCTCGGGCAGGCGGTCCAGCGGCTCGCCCGCGGCGCCGCCGGCCATCTTCGACAGGGCCAGGAACGTCGCCGGGCCGATGAGCACCGGGCGCGCCGGTACGTGGAGGCGCCGCGCCCGGCGCACCTGGGCCACCGGGAACGAGGGGTCCGGCGCGAAGGGCCGGCCGGGATCCAGTTCGGGCACCAGGTGGTGGTAGTTCGTGTCGAACCACTTGGTCATCTCCAGCGGAGGGGTGCCCTCCGCCCCGCGGGCCGCCGCGAAATAGCGGTCCAGCCACGCTGGCAGCAGCTCACCGGAGCCGGGCCCGGCCACGTGGTCGGGGATGGAGTCGACGCGGGCCGGCAGGGCGCCGACCATCGCGGCCGTGTCGAGCATCTGGTCATAGAAGGAAAAGGTGCCGGCGGGCACCGAATCCAGCCCGGTCGCCGCGGCGCGGGTGAGCCTGCGGTCGATCAGTTCGGCGGCGGTGCCGGCGAGTTCCGGCGCGGTCGCCGGGTCACACCAATAGGCCTCGACGGCCTTCTTCAATTCTCGGTGGGCACCGATGCGCGGGAATCCCGGCACGGTGGCAATGAACGGCGGGCGCGGGCCCGCCGGGGTCGCATGTGCGGTCATGGGGTGATCTCCTCGATCCTCGTCAAGAAAGACCGGGGCCGCCCGTGGGCGCCCTCGGTGGACCGGCCCGGATGAGCCGGTGCAACGGCAGGTATTCGGGCTCGCCGGCGTCCGCCCGATCGGGCGGGGGCCTACCGGCCGTCGCTTCCCGGGGAAACCCCAGTGCCTGTGACGGCTTTCGTTCCGGCATACCGCTGCGGGACAGCTCCGGATTCTCACCGGATTCCCTCTTGCGTCCGACTCCCCGCGACGCTCGCGGGGGCGGAACCTGTTGCGTGGCTCACCATAGGGGAGAATTCGCAAAATGGAAACTTGCTCAGCGAAGCGTGCCCACGTGACCGTCGTAAAGCGAGGTGGGGAATGGTGTTCGCGTGCGTCAAGCTGGGGCGCGAAGAGTTAACACTGGCTTCGCAAAATTAGCGAGCGGGTGATCTCCGTGGAGTAGTTTTGCCCCCGGGTAGATTTCGTGACTCCCGTCACATACGTTCTCAGTTAGTGACCATTAACCGAAACGCGACGGGCGCACGCCCGCGACGAAGGGAACACCTGGCATGAGCATCCGCATCCCCCACATCATCGGCGGCGAAGAAGTCCACGCCGACGGCGACGTCATGGACGTCACCATCCCCTCGACCGGCGCCGTGCGCGGCACCGTCGGGCTCGCCGACCGCGCGCTCGTCGACCGCGCCGTGGCCAACGCCAAGGAGGCGCAGAAGCAGTGGGGCGCGTTCAGCCCGCTCAAGCGCACCCGCGTGCTCAACGAATGGATCCGCCTGATCCGCGCCAACGCCGACGACATCGCCCGAGACCTGTCGCTCGAGCACGGCAAAACCTTCCCCGACGCCCACGGCGACCTGCAGCGCGGCCTCGAGGTCGTCGAATTCTCCCTCGGCGCCCCGCACCTGCTCAAGGGCGAATTCTCCGAGTCTGTCGGCACCGGCGTCGACGTGCATTCCGTCCGCCAGCCGCTCGGCGTCGTCGCCGGCATCACCCCATTCAACTTCCCCGCCATGATCCCGCTGTGGAAGGCCGGGCCCGCGCTGGCCGCCGGCAACGCGTTCATTCTCAAGCCCTCCGAGCAGGACCCGTCCGTGCCGGTCACCCTGGCCAAGCTGTTCCTCGAGGCCGGCGGCCCGCCCGGCGTGCTCAACGTCGTCCACGGCGCCCATGACGCCGTCAACGGCCTGCTCGAGCACCCCGACGTCAAGGCCATCGGCTTCGTCGGCTCCACGCCCGTCGCCGAGCACGTCTACGTCACCGCCGCGAAGCTGGGCAAGCGCGCCCAGTGCTTCGGCGGCGCCAAGAACCACATGATCGTCATGCCCGACGCCGACCTCGACCGCGTCGTCGACGCCCTCATCGGCGCCGCGTACGGCTCCGCCGGCGAGCGCTGCATGGCCATCTCGGTGGCCGTGCCGATCGGTGACGAGGTCGCCGACGCCCTGCGCGACGCGCTGGTCGAGCGCATCAACGAGCTCAAGGTCGGCCACTCGCTCGACCCCGACGCCTCCTATGGCCCGCTGATCACCCCGCAGGCGCTCGAGCGCGTCCGCGACATCGTCGGCTCCGCCGAGGGCGAGGGCGCGACCCTGGTCATCGACGGCCGCGACTCCGGGGCCACCGACGACGAGTTCGAGGGGGAGTCGCTCGCCGACGGCCTGTTCATCGGCCCGTCGCTCATCGACGACGTGAAGCCGGGGATGCGCTGCTACGACGAGGAGATCTTCGGCCCGGTCCTGTGCATCGCCCGCGCCGCCGACTACGAGGAGGCCCTGGCCCTGCCCAACGACCACGAGTACGGCAACGGCGTGGCCATCTACACCCGCGACGGCGACGCCGCCCGCGACTTCGCCTCCCGCGTCGAGGTCGGCATGGTCGGCGTCAACGTGCCGATCCCCGTCCCGGTGGCCTTCCACACCTTCGGCGGCTGGAAGCGCTCCGGCTTCGGCGACCTCAACCAGCACGGCCCGGACGCCTTCCGCTTCTACACCCGCACCAAGACCATCACCACCACGTGGCCGAAGGGCCCGCGCGAGGGTGCGTCGTTCAACATGCCGATCCTCGGCTCCTAGCCGCCGGCCGACGCCCGCAGGAACCGAAGGAAGAGCAGGAAGAAGCCCATGACCTGGATCACCGAAGACCAGAAGATGCTCGCGGACACCATCGACGCGTACGTGGCCAAGCACATCGCCCCGAATGCCGCCGAGTGGGACGCGACCCACCATTTCCCCGTCGACGAGATGCGCGGGCTCGCCGAACTCGGCGTCGGCGCCCTGTACTGCTCCGAAGACCACGGCGGAACGGGCCTGACCCGCTCCGATGGCGTCGTGGTGTTCAACCGCATCGCCCGCGGCTGCCCGGTGACCTCGGCGTTTTTGTCCATCCACAACATGGTCACGTGGATGGTCGACGAGTTCGGCACGGAGTCGCAGCGCGCGGAGTTCATCCCGAAGCTCGCGGCGATGGAGATCATGGGCTCCTACTGCCTCACCGAGCCCGACGCCGGTTCGGACGCCGCGGCGCTGTCCACCCGGGCGGTCAAGGACGGCGACGAGTGGGTGCTCGACGGCGTCAAGCAGTTCATTTCCGGCGCCGGTGCCTCGGACGTCTATCTGGTCATGGCCCGCACGGGCGCGGAGGGCGCCAAGGGCATCTCCGCGTTCCTGGTGGACAAAGGCACCCCGGGCCTGTCCTTCGGCCCGAACGAGAAGAAGATGGGCTGGCGCAACCAGCCGACGGCGCAGGTCATGTTCGACGGCGTGCGCGTGCCGGCCGACCGCCTCATCGGCGGCGAGGAGGGCCTGGGCAAGGGCTTCACCATGGCCATGCGCGGCCTCAACGGCGGCCGCATCAACATCGCGGCGTGCGCGCTGGGCGGCGCGGAGTTCGCCTTCGGCCGCGCGGTGTCCTACCTGAAGGACCGCAAGGCCTTCGGCGGCACGCTCATCGACAATGACGCGCTGCGCCACCGCATCGCCGACATGGCCGCGGGCCTGCAGTCGTCGCGCCTCATGCTCTCCCACGCCGCCGACGCCCTCGACGCCAAGTCGCCCGGGTACCCGGAGGCCTGCGCGATGGCGAAGCTGCACGTCACGGAGACCTGCTTCCACATCGCCGACGAGGCCCTGCAGCTCCACGGCGGCTACGGCTACCTGGAGGAGTACGACGTCGAGCGCATCGTCCGCGACCTGCGCGTCATGCGCATCCTCGAGGGCACCAACGAGATCATGCGCATGATGATCGGCCGCGCCGCCGCCAAGGGCGCGCTGGCCTTCTAGTTTTCTGCTTTACGACGACCCACCCCACCATCGAGGAGCGAGAATCCAGATGAGCACCACCGACATCCGCACCGTGGCCGTCATCGGCCTGGGCAACATGGGCGGCCCGATGGCCGCGAACCTGGCCAAGGCCGGGCTGACCGTCCACGGCTCCGACCCGTCGCCGGAAGCGCGCCAGACCGCCGCCGATGCCGGCGTCACCGTCCACGAATCCGCCGTCGACGCGGTGACCGCCGCCGACGCCGTGGTGACGATGCTGCCCAACGGGACAATCGTCGGCGCGGTCTACGACGAGCTGCTGCCCGCCTCGCCCGGCGGCGCGCTGTTCATCGACTCGTCCACCATCGCCGTCGACGATGCCCGCGAGCTGTCCGCCCGTGTCGCCGCGGCGGGCCACCGCCACGTCGACGCCCCGGTGTCCGGCGGCGTCGCCGGAGCCGCGGCCGGCACGCTGGCCTTCATGGTCGGCGGCGATGCCTCCGACGTCGAGCGCGCCCGCCCGGTGCTCGAGCACATGGGCCGGTCCATCGTCCACTGCGGCGACTCGGGCGCCGGCCAGGCCGCGAAGGTCTGCAACAACATGGTGCTGGCCATCGAGCAGATCGCCATCGGCGAGGCGATGGTCCTCGGCGAGAAGCTGGGCCTGGCCCCGGAGGCGTTCCACGAGGTCGTGTCCAATTCCACCGGCGCCTGCTGGTCGCTGACGGTCAATTGCCCGGTGCCCGGCCCGGTGCCCACGTCGCCGGCGAACAACGGATTCAAGCCCGGCTTCGCCACCGCGCTGATGGACAAGGACCTCGGCCTGGCCGAGCACGCCCTGGACACCGCCGGCACCTCCGCGCCGATGGGCCGCCTGGCGCGGGACCTGTACTCGCGATTCCTGGCGGACGGCAACGGGGGCCTGGACTTCTCTGCCATCATTGAACAGACCCGGGCCGATGGCGCGGCCTCCGACGAAAGGAACTAGAAGAACCCATGTCCGAAGGCACCTACGAGACCATCCTCACCTCCGTCGAGGGGCGCGTGGCCACGATCACGCTCAACCGCCCCAAGGCGCTCAACGCCCTGAACACGACGGTCATGAAGGAGCTCGCCGACGCCGTCGAGGGCTTCGACCGCGACCGCGGCATCGGCGCCATCGTCATCATCGGCTCCGAGAAGGCCTTCGCCGCCGGCGCCGACATCAAGGAAATGAAGGACCTGTCGTACAAGGACGCGTACCTGGACGACCTCTTCTCCGGCTGGGACCGCCTGTCGCGCGTGCGCACTCCGATCATCTCCGCCGTTTCCGGCTACGCCCTGGGCGGCGGCTGTGAGCTGGCGATGATGGGCGACATCATCCTCGCCGCGGACAACGCCAAGTTCGGCCAGCCCGAGATCACCCTGGGCGTCATCCCCGGCATGGGCGGTTCGCAGCGGCTGACCAAGGCCGTCGGCAAGTACAAGGCCATGGACCTGGTGCTCACCGGCCGCCAGATGGGCGCGGAGGAGGCCGAGCGCGCGGGCCTGGTCTCGCGGATCCTGCCGCTGGAGGGCTTCGCCGACGAGGTCGCCGCGATCGCGAAGACGGTCGCCGAGATGCCGCTGACCGCCTCCTACATCGCCACCGACGCCGTCGACCGCGCCCAGGAGACCACGTTGGCCGAGGGCATCCACTACGAGCGCCGCGTGTTCTACTCGCTGTTCGCCACCGCCGACAAGCAGGAGGGCATGAGCGCCTTCGCGGAGAAGCGCAAGCCCGAGTGGGAGCGCTGAGCCCCTCCCGCCCCCGGAGCCTGCGCCGGGGGTGGGAATCGCGTGCGGAGCGACGGATATCCGTGATTTAGATGAAGATATTACCGATTCGCGGGGGTGGGGGATCCGTGAAAATGTGAGTATCGCCTCAATGCAGGGGCACCCTTTTGGAGGGTATAGTTTCCGTTGTACGGAAACGCGCCCCCCGCTCGGGGTCACCTGGCGGCGGCGCGCAGGCAGGGCAGCAGGAGGCAGGTTCATGGATCCCAACCGAATTCTGGACGACGACGAAGTGATCAAGTCGTCCCTGGTCACCCTCAAGAACGCGACGGGGATCCCGGTGACCATGTACGCCGAGGTGATCGACGGCGGAAAGATGCAGATCAGCCATTGGGTGGGGCTGCGCACGCCGGCGATGCACAATCTCGTCATCGAGTCGGGTGCGGGCGTCGGCGGCAGGGTGATGTCGACCAGGCGCCCGGTGGGTGTCAGCGATTACCTCCGCGCGAAGGTGATTTCGCACGAGTACGACCAGAACATCAAGGACGAGGGCCTGCATTCGCTCGTCGCGGTGCCGGTCATCGTCGCCCGCCAGGTGCGCGGCGTGCTCTACGCCGGCGTGCATTCGTCGGTGCGGTTGGGGGACAAGGTGCTGGAGGAGGTCACCATGACCGCCCGGTGCCTCGAGCAGGATCTGTCGGTGGCCGACGCCTGCCGCAATCTGGACCGCGCGTCCGGCGGCAAGGGCGGGCGGGTGATGAACGGCGCCGAGTGGGAGCAGGTCCGTTCCACCCATTCGAAGCTGCGCATGCTGGCCAACCGCGTCGACGACGACAAGCTGCGCCAGGAGCTCGAGGAGCTTTGCGACCAGATGGTCACGCCCGTGCGCGTGAAGCAGACGACCAAGCTGTCGGCCCGCGAGCTCGACGTCCTGGCCTGCGTCGCGCTGGGCCACACCAACGTCGAGGCGGCGGAGGAGATGGGCATCGGCGCCGAGACCGTCAAGTCCTACCTGCGGTCGGTGATGCGCAAGCTCGGCGCGCACACCCGCTACGAGGCGGTCAACGCCGCCCGCCGCATCGGGGCGCTTCCCTGACGGCCGTTTTCCGGCACAACTTCCTTGCTTGACGACGGATCGGCGTGAGCGCCGGTTCGTCGTCAAGCTCTTTTCATGCCCTAGGAACCGCCGACCTTGTCGGGGCCGCGCTCGCCGCCGGGGACCCACAGGACGTCATCGCCGTCGTTGGCCACGCGCGAGAGAATGAACAGCAGGTCGGACAGGCGGTTGAGGTACTTCGCGGGCCAGGACGACGTGGTGTCCGGGAACTCGCGGACCGCGGTCCAGGCCTTGCGCTCCGCGCGGCGGGCGACCACGCGCGCGGAATGGAGCAGCGCACCCGCCTTCGTGCCGCCCGGGAGGATGAACGACTTCAGCGACGGCAGATCCTCGTTGAACGAATCGCACCACTGCTCCAGGCGCGTGACGTACTCCTCCGTGATGCGCAGCGGCGGGTACTTCGGGTTCTCCTCGATCGGCGTGGCCAGGTCGGCGCCGGCGTCGAAAAGGTCGTTCTGGATGTGGCGCAGCACCGCGGCGATCTCCTCCGACGGCTCGCCGAGGACCAGGACCTGGCCGAGGACGGCATTGGCCTCGTCGCAATCGGCGTACGCCTCCAGGCGCGGATCATCCTTGGGCACGCGGCTGAAATCCGACAGGCCGGTGGTGCCGTCGTCGCCGGTGCGGGTGTAAATGCGGGTCAAGTTAACGGACATGTCCCCACTCTAGGCAGGGGCGGGGGAAATGTGGTTTCGTTGGTGCCGTGGCGAATGAACGATTCCTGGTCAAGGGCGGCGCGCGGCTGAGCGGGCAGGTCCGCGTATCCGGCGCGAAAAACTCCGTGCTCAAGCTCATGGGTGCCGCGCTGCTGGCCGAAGGCACGACGGTGCTGACCAACTGCCCGGCCATCGACGACGTGCCGCTGATGCAGAACGTCCTCGAGGGGCTGGGGTGCACCGTCGAGCGCGACGGCGACGTCGTGCGCATCGACACCCCCGCGGAGCTGTCGCCGAAGGCCGACTTCGACGCCGTGCGGCAGTTCCGCGCTTCCGTGTGCGTGCTCGGGCCCCTGACCGCGCGGTGCCGCCAGGCCGTCGTTGCACTGCCCGGCGGCGACGCGATCGGGTCGCGGCCGCTGGACATGCACCAGTCCGGCCTGGAAAAGCTCGGCGCGCGGACCTACATCAACCACGGCTGCGTGGTCGCCGAGGCCGAGAGCCTGCATGGCGCGCACATCAAGCTCGACTTCCCGTCCGTCGGCGCGACGGAGAACATCCTCACCGCCGCCGTGCTGGCCGACGGCCGCACCGTGCTGGACAACGCCGCCCGCGAACCCGAGATCGTCGACCTGTGCGACATGCTCGTGGCCATGGGCGCCCGGATCGAGGGCGCGGGGTCCAACACCATCACCGTCGATGGCGTGGACAAGCTCGAGCCGACCACCCACGCAGTGGTCGGCGACCGCATCGTCGCCGGCACCTGGGCGTATGCGGCGGCGATGACCGGCGGCGACGTCACCGTCGGCGGCATCAGCCCCAGCCACCTGCACCTTCCGCTGCAGAAGCTGAAGAACGCCGGCGCCCACGTGGAGACGTACGGCAGCGGCTTCCGCGTGCGCATGGAGGGCCGCGCGAAGGCGGTGAACTACCAGACCCTGCCGTTCCCGGGATTCCCCACCGACCTGCAGCCCATGGCCATCGCGCTGGCGACGGTCAGCGAGGGCGTCAGCGTGCTCACCGAGAACGTCTTCGAGTCGCGGTTCCGCTTCGTCGACGAGATGATCCGCCTCAACGCCGACGCCACCGTCGACGGCCACCACGTGATGATCCGCGGCAAGGAGCGCCTGAGCTCCGCCCCGGTGTGGTCCTCCGACATCCGCGCCGGCGCGGGCCTGGTGCTCGCCGGCCTGTGCACCGAGCCCGGTGACGTCACCGAGGTCCACGAGGTGTTCCACATCGACCGCGGGTACCCGGAGTTCGTGGAGACCCTCAACGCGCTCGGCGCCGACGTCGAGCGCGTTCGGTAGGGGAGCGGGCCCGCGCCGTTTTACGGCGTGACGTGGCGTTTTGCGTTCGCGAACGGCCCGTGTGTAATGTTCTGGGAGTCAGCGAGGCCGACGCCGCAAGGCGGAACGGAAGCTGGCTGGGGGAAGAGCCACAAACAATCTGGCCGACACCGTTTGCGCGGTGGAGATCGGATGTGCTAAGTTCTTCTCTTGCTGCTCAACGCGGTCGGGCAAGGTCCGGTTGGCGAGAGTGTGCGTGTGTTTTTTGAGAACTCGATAGTGTGCCGATGTACTATTTTTTGTGTTGATTTTGGTGAGTGCCAGGAGTTTCTGGTTG
>NZ_JBHXCS010000008.1:0-140773 GCF_042725215.1 Corynebacterium sp. NPDC060344
TTGAGCAGCAAGAGAAGAACTTAGCACATCCGATCTCCACCGCGCAAACGGTGTCGGCCAGATTGTTTGTGGCTCTTCCCCCAGCCAGCTTCCGTGTCGCCTTGCGGCGTCGGCCTCGCTGACTCCCAGAACATTACACACGGGCCGTTCGCGAACGCAAAACGCCACGTCACGCCACGGATTCGGCTTCTCCATCGCGTCGCAAAGCACGCGCGGCACCCACCGCCGAGCCGCCCAGGACCGCCCCGGCGACGACGAAGACCACCGCAGCGCCCGCACCGGCGGCGAGTGCACCCGCCCCAGCGGGCAGCACGACCTGAGCGAGCCGGTTGCCCATCAAGCGCACCGACAGCGCCATCGCCTTGTCGGTGGCGGGCACCAGGGAGGAGACCCAGGTCATGGTCATGGGCATGACGAATCCCCACGCGAAACCGCAGATCCCCGTGGCCACCGCCAGCATCCACGCCTGCCCCAGCCAGGGCGTGACCATCAGGGGAATCGCGCCGGCGGCGATCATGCCCACGAGCACGCGCTCCCTGTTCACCCGCGCCAACGCCCACGGCATCAGCGCGCGCGACACCACCGCCATGCCCGACCGCGCGGCGAGGATCAGCGTCACTTCGCCGACGGACAAGCCCATCTCCTGGCCGAGCACCGGCATGTAGGCGGTCAGCAGGTCGATGGCCACGATCACGGAGATCGACGCCGCCATCGCCGCCGGCATCCCCGGCAACCCCAGCATCGCGGACACCGGAACATGCGCCGGCGCCCCGTCGGCGGGCTGCTCGACGCGGGGGACGAGGCGTCGGAAAGCAGAGGCCACCGGCCACCCGCCCACCAGCGCCACCGCCCCCAAGGCGGTGAGCCACAGCAGCGCCGGGGTCGTGTCCACGCCACCGGCACCCTGCCCACCTGCGGCGATCCACCCGGAAAACGCGATGCCCAGCAGCTGGCCCACCGAAATGCCCAAGGTGAAGTACGCGAACAGCGAGTCGAGCCCGGACGTCGTGCCGCGCAACCGCGACACCATCCCCTGCGCCGCCACCAGCGTGGTCATGTGCGCGAAGCCGAGCGCGACGTACCCGGCCAGCAGCACGCCGAGCCCGCCGGACCAGGCCATCACCGCGGTCGCCGCCACGGTCGCGACCAGCCCGGCGCGCATGACCGCCGGGGCGTGGCCGTCATCGACCAACCGCCCGGCCCGCAGCGCGATCAGCAGCGGAACCAGCGAAAACGCCGCGGTGAACACACCGACGGTCACGGCATCGCCCCCGAAATCGAGCACGCGGTAGCTCAGCAGCACGCGCCCGCCGTTGAACACGGCCTGCCCGACGACGGTCACCGCCACGAGCATCGCGAACCACCGTTTCACCCGGCCCGCCACCTTCCCGCGCTCGAATCGCCCCCCGGCCGTGGTCAACCGTACCCCTCGGGCGTTCCGGCCACGGCCCGGCGAAATTCATGCATCCTGGGACGTGAACGAATCTGACTTTAGTTAGCAATGAACGGATTGAAGGAGCCCATGCTTGAACGCACATTGGTGTACGTCGACACGTCTTATCTGCTCGCGAGCTTTTACAACTCGTGGGAGACCGGCGCCCGCGGGCAATTGGAAATCGATCTCAGAGAGGTGGTCCATGTTCTCGACCGGATGATCACGCAGCAGCTGGGGCAGCCGGTGCAGCGGCAGCTCTGGTACGACGGCATCCCGGAGTCGGGGCCGCACCGTTATCAACGTTCCCTGCGCACCATCGATGGCGTGCAGTTGCGCGCCGGCCAGCTGATCGAGTGGGGCGATCGCCGCACGCAGAAGGCCGTGGATACGCGGCTGGTGGCGGACATGGTGCTGTCGGGCGTGCGCGGGCACGCGTCGGATTTCGTGCTGGTGTCCGGCGACGCCGACATGCTGCCGGGCGTGGCGGAGGCGTCGAATGCCGGCGTTCGCGTGCACTTGTACGGCTTCGGCTGGGATTCGATGTCGTCGGCGCTGCGGCATGCGTGCGATTCCACGACGATCCTCGATCCCCGCGAGGATTTCGCCGAGTCCATGCAGCTCAACGTGCTCGAGGGCCCTTTGCCGCCGATCGTGCGCGACAAGCCCATGGGCGATTGCGAGCCCCCGGAGGAGCAGGGCGCCACGGAGGTCCCGGATACGCGGGTGGCGCCTCCGGGAACGACGCTTGACGACGACCCGTCCACCGCCGACCCGGATTCGCCCACTGAGGGTGATGATGCCGACGCCGCGACGCCCACCGCCCAAGCCGATGCGCCGAAGGTGGCGGAAACCGAGGCGGCCGCGAAGGCCGGCGCACGGGAGATCCCCGCGCAAGCCGAGCATGCGGCGGCGGAGCGGGCCGGGGTGTCGGGCGAGCGCGCCCCGCGTGATCCGGCGCAGGCCATGGCCGCCGTTGCCGCGGCGGCGGCTGCGGCTGCGGCGAAGGCCGGGGACAAGGGTGGAGAGAAGGACGGCGAGAAGGACGGAGCGAAGAGCGGGGAAAAGGACGGGGAGACTGCCGGGCCTGCTCAGCCCGCCCCCGAATCGCCGGCGCCCCACCACTCCGATGGTTCCGGTGACCCCCGCGAATCCCGCGGCGAGGCCTCCGATGAGTCCGCCGAGTCCGCTCCCTCGCCCGCGAAGCCGGGGCCGACCCCCGGACCGGGGCCGCGGCCCAACCCGTCGATGATGGCGCCGCGCCGCAAGCTGCGGTCGCGCTACGTGCCCCTGCCCAACGAGGTCTGGGCGTCGGCAGGCTTCCAGTCGCCGTTCGACGTGGGCCAGCAGTACGCGCTGTGGTGGTACGAGGCCGCGGCGACCGATCGCCAGCGCGACGACGCGCACTTGCTCTCCGGTGGCGGTTTGCCGCCGGAGATCGATCGCCCGCTGCTGCAGTTCGCCTGCGAGACGCTGCACGAATACACGCTGACCGATGGCCAGCGCGTGAATCTTCGCGACGGCTTCCACGCCGGCATCCGCGGCGTGCTGCTCAACCGGCGGAACAACCCCTCCGGAAACGAGAGGGGCTGATCACCGGCGCCGGCGCCCTCGGGGGCCTCAGGCGCGGGGCGTGTCGTTGCCCGCGTCGAGGTCCTCGAGGGTGACGTCGGCGTCGTCGACGTCGGCCGCATCATCGGCGGCCGGCGCATCGGCATAGGACGCATCGGCGTTGGCCGCATCCGCTGAATTCGCGGCGGCTGCATCATCCGCGCCGGACTCGAGCGCGCCGGCCGAGCCCTTGCCCAACTGCTTGTCGCCGGTCTCCGACGCCATCTGGGCGCGGATCTCCGCCAGGCGCGCATCGGCGCGGGCGTCGGCACCCGAGGCCTCGATCTCGGCCATCCGGCCCTCGTGGGAGTTCTGCGCGAGCTCCTGCGCGCCGAGCGCGTTGGCGTAGCGCGACTCGATCTTGTCGCGCACGCCGTCGAGCGTGGGCACGTTCGGGTTGTCGCTCACGCCCTGCATCCCCTCGAGGGTGCGCGACGTGGTCTCCTGCATCTTCGCCTGATCCGCCTGCGACTCCAGCTCGCGGATCTCCGTCTTCAGCTGCTCGTAGCGCACCTGCGACTGCTTGGCCTGCTGCTGCGCTTCCTCGGCGGCGCGCACGGCCTGGCCGTGCATCTCGGAGGTCTGCTCGATCTCCGTCTCCACGCTGACCAGCTGCGACGCGAAGATCTCGGCGCTCTTCTCGAACTCCTGCGCCTTGGCCTCGTCCCCCGCCGCACGGGCGGAGTCGGCCTGCTGCACGGCGGTGCGGGCGTTGCCGGTGAGCTTCTCGCGCTCCTTCTGCAGCCGCGCCAGCGTCATCTCCAGCTGGTTGCGGTTGCCGATCACCGACGCCGCCTGCTGCTGGATCTGCCGGTGCTGCTGGCGCGCGGCCTCGGCGGCCTGGTGGATCTGCACCTTCGGGTCTGCATTGTCCTCGATCTTCTTGTCGAAGGAGGACATCATGTACTTCCAGCCCTTGCTGAACGGGTTTGCCATGGCGCGGGTTCCTTTCGGTGTCGTCGCCCCGGAGTCTACGTAAAACCGTCGTCACCCGGCTGGGCCGGAGCACTTGCCCCGGGGCCCCCGATAAACGGCCCGACCTCGGGGCGAACGCTTTGCGCCCGCGATGTAAAGTCTCGGATCATGTTCAACCCTCGGATCCCGGGCCGGCGCGTCATCGCCGCGTCCGCCTGCGCGGCCCTGTTCGCCGTCGCCGCGCCCGTCGCCGTTCCGACGACGACCCCCTCCCCTTTCGCCGCCCCCAGCGCGCACGCGGCGGAAAAGTCCGAGAAGACTTCCGAGGACGACGCCCCCTCGCGCCCCGCGCCGACCACGGACGTGGGCCGCGAGATCGAGGCCCGCATGGACGAGGCGACGGAGACGATCGCCGACGAGGGCGGCCTGATCGGCATGGCGTTCCTCGACCGCGAGACCGGCGAGCTGATCTGCAACGACCAGTGCCTGGATTCGTTTGCGCTGGCCAGCCTGTCCAAGGTGTTCATCGCCGAGGTCGTCGGCTACACCAATTACGAGAGCCCGGGCCGCCGCGGGAAGATCGAGCGCGGCGAGGGGGACATGCCCGTCGAGGGCAATGCCGACGCGATGCTTCGCGACGACATGGTGCGCTACTCCGACAACGAGGCCACCAATGCTCTGTGGTCCCGCTACGGCGGCACCGCGATCGTGGACAACGTCACCGAGCGCTACGGGCTGTCCGATGCGACCATCCCGAACCCCGACTGGGGTTCGACGAAGTCGTCGGCCGCGGACATGGTGACGTTCTTCGACGGTGTGCTCTCCGGCGAGGGCGACCTGTCGGAGGTGGAGACCCGCTACCTGGTGCAGCTGATGTACTCGCTGCCGCGGTACTCCTACGGCAACGCGGACCAGAACATCGGCCTGCGCGCCGCGCTTCCCGACGAGTTCGTCGGGGTCAAGGGCGGCTGGTACGACCCGAAGATCCGCACGTCGGCCGGCTTCTTCGGCGAGGACGACCGGTACGTGATGGCCGTGCTGTCCCGCGACGTCTCCCCGGAGGAGTTCACCGACGCCATCGCGCACGTGTTCCCCGAGGGCGGCACGGCCGTCGAAGAGCGCGGCGATGAGGCCATCCGCCAGGCGACCGCGGTCAACGTCGCGGCGGCGGCCGACGATGGCTCGTCCGCGCCGTGGATGCTCGCGCTGCTCGCCGCGGCGGCGGCGGGATTCGGCGTCGGCTGGATGATGCGCCGCACCGCCAACTGAGCCTGCGGGTTTACTCCTGCGCCTCGCCGCGGGCGGCCTCGTCGGCGGCCATCTGCTCCTCGATCTGGCGGCGGACGTCGGCCATGTCCAGCTCGCGGGCCTGGGAGAGAAGATCCTCCAGCGCCTGCGGCGGCAGCACGCCGGCCTGCTGGAACAGCAGGATGCCCTCGCGGAAGAGGAACAGCGTCGGAATCGACTGGATGCCCAGCGCCGCGGAGATCTCCTGGTTGGCGTCGGTGTCGAGCTTCGCGAACGCGACGTCTTCGTGCTTCTCCGAGACCTGCTCGAAGATCGGCGCGAACTGGCGGCAGGGGCCGCACCACTCGGCCCAGGCGTCGACGAGGACGATGTCGTTGTCCTGGATGGTCTGGGCGAACGTGTCGTTGGTGACGTCGATGGTCGCCATGAAAGGGGCTCCTCTGCTCATCGGGTGGGCGCGGGGCATTCCCCCGCGTGGTGCCACTCCCCGGAACGCTACCGGATGCGCACGATGTTGCGCTGTTCCCCCAGGCCCTCGATGGCGACGCGGATTTCCTGCCCGTCGCGCAAGTACGTCTTCGGCGACATCCCGTGGCCGACGCCCGCGGGCGTGCCCGTGGAGATGACGTCGCCGGGGTTCAGCTGCACGAACCGCGACACGTAGGACACCAGCGCCGCCGCCGGGAAGACCAGGTCCGCGATGGGTGCGTCCTGGCGCAGCTCGCCGTCGACCCACGTGCGCACGCGCGCGGTGGCGGCGTCGAACTCCTCCGGCGTGGCCAGCCACGGGCCGAACGCCGACGTGCGTTGCAGGGTCTTGCCCTGCAGCCACTGCTGCGTGGCGTACTGGGCGTCGCGCTGCGTGAAGTCGTCGAGGATGGCGTACCCGGCGATGCGGGAGGCGGCCTCCTCCTCGTCGACGCGGTAGGTCGTCTCGCCGATGATCACCGCCAGCTCGCCCTCGTAGTCGAGCGCGCCCGCGGCATCCGCATGGACCATCAGGTCGTCGCGCGGGCCGGCCAGGGCGTCGGCGAACTTCGCGAACAACGTCGGCACATCCGGGCGGTCGTGCCCCATCTCATCGATGTGCGCGGCGTAGTTCAAGCCAACGCAGAAGATCTTGCCCGGCCGCGGGATCAACGGGGCCAGCGCCCACTCCGACTCGGGGACGACGCGCCCGGGGTCCGGATCGGCGATGGCCGCCTCGGCGTGCTCGCGCCACCCGTCCATCGACAGCAGCTCCCCCACGCACCCGGCGTCGAGGATGACGGCGGAGCCGTCGAGCAGCACCGCCGCCCGCATCGCGCCATCGAGGCGCAACGTCGCGAGCTTCATCGGCCCTCACCCCCGGAGGACCGGCGCACGGCGGTCGCGCCGGCATCGCCCGCCGGAGCGGCCTGCCCCGCCGCACCCGACGGGGAGGCGGCTGCGGGGGCGACGGTGGGCGTCGTCAAGCCAACGACCCACTCGGGGCGCTTGAACAGCCACCCGCCGCCCGAGCGCAGGATCAAGCGGTACGCGCCCAGGCACATCGCGGCGGCGGCCACCGCGGCGATGACCGGCTGGAACGGGATGCCCGGATCCTCGGAAAGGAACTGGTCGGCGGTGATCGCCAGGATCGACAGCATGGGAATGTGCATGAGGAAGACCGGCAGCGTCCTCCGCCCGATCTTCTCGAACGGCGCGACCAGCACCGTCCCCTGCAGCATCGCCATGATGTTGACCGCCGCGAAGACGCCCGCCGTCGACAGGAACAACCGCACGACGCCCTGGTTGCCCGCGTTGAAGGACGGGAAATTCACCACGATCCACGTGGCCACCACCGCGTACGCCGACACCGACGCCACCAGGAACCAGATCGGGCGGCGGGCGACCATGCGGAAGATGATCGGCGCACCGTAGATGCCCAGCAGGTAGAACACGTACATCTTGGACACGAAATCCCACGACCAGCTCACCGACGCGAACGGCTCGAACACGTTGACAGCCGCGGCGGCCGCGATCTGCGCGACCGGGGGGACGTGGCGCGTGGCCTTGGACAGGATCGCGAATAGCGCCAGCGCCCACAGGAACCACAGGTACGACGTCGGCTCGACCAGGGCGTGCAGCGAGTTGTACAACAGCGAACCCCAGTTGGCGGAGTCGAGGATGCGCGGCGCGGCCGTGAAACCCGACTCGGTGACGTGCGAGTGCGGCAGCAGCGCCAGAATGACGTCGCGCAGCGGCACCCACAGCACGTACAGCCAGACCATCACCCAAATGCGGCGGTTGGCCAGCCGGTGCCAGGACTCCGACAGCGCCTTGGCGGCGAACAGCCCGGAGAGCAGGAAGAACAGGGGCATGCGGATCGGGCCGAGCATGAAGTTCACGTCTTCCCAGATGCCCGTGGAGTAACCGTGGTTGGCCAACTCGGTGATGGCATGGCCGAGCACCACGAGGAGGATGCAGAGCCCCTTCGCGGAATCGACCCAGTCGACGCGCGGCCGTCCCGCGGCCTTCGCGTCGGTCGTGTTGGCAGCTACGGTTCCCGCCAAGAATCCTCCCGTTCATCCGCTGCCGGGCGCCCCGTACAAGGCAGCCCGAGCGCGCGAATTGTCGTCCCGTTGTCGCGGATAAGGCAGTTTACCCACCCTGACCAGGACAAGGAAGTGAACGTGAGTGGGAACACCCCCTTAGGCGAACCTAAGAATCACTCGTGCGCCATGTTGACGAAGCGCGAGTAGCGCAGCTGGTTGGCCACCGTCACCGTGCCGATGGGGCCGCCTCGGTGCTTGGCCAGGATGATGTCGGACTCGCCGGCGCGCTCGTGGTCGACCTCCTGCGAATCGGGGCGGTAGAGCAGCATGACCATGTCGGCGTCCTGCTCCAGCGAGCCCGATTCGCGCAGGTCGGCGACCTGGGGCTTCTTGTCGGTGCGGGCCTCCGGCCCACGGTTGAGCTGCGAGATGGCGATCAGCGGCACGTCGAGCTCCTTGGCCAGCAGCTTGAGCTGGCGCGAGAACTCCGACACCTCCTGCTGGCGGGACTCGACGCGCTTGCCCGACGACATCAGCTGCAGGTAGTCCAGCACGATCAGCTCGAGGTCGTGCTTCTGCTTGAGCTGGCGCGCCTTCGCGCGGATCTCCATCATGGTCAGGTTCGGCGAGTCGTCGATGAACAGCGGCGCCTCGCGGATCTGCTCGGTGCGCTCGACGAGCTTGTTCCAGTCCCCCGGCTCCATGTTGCCGGAGCGCAGCTTGGACAGGTCGATCTCGGTCTCCGCCGACAGCAGGCGCATCATGATCTCGATCTTCGACATTTCCAGCGAGAAGATGACGCTGGCCTTGCCGTGGGTGATCGACGCCGAGCGCATGAAGTCCAGCGCGATGGTGGACTTGCCCACGCCGGGGCGCGCCGCGATGATGATCATCTGCCCGCCGTGCAGGCCGTTGGTCAGGTCGTCGAGCCGGTGGAAGCCGGTGGGCACGCCCTGCGCCAGGCCGCCCTGCTGGGAGATCAGGTCGATCTCCTCCAGCGCCGGGTCCATCAGCTCCGACATGGACGCGTAGTCCGCCTTCTCGGAGTCCCGGCCGACGCCGAAGACGATCTGCTGCGCCTGGTCGACCAGCACCTCCGGCTCGGAGTCCTCGGCACCCGCGTAGCCCAGCTGCACGATCTGCGTGCCGGCCTCCACCAGGCGGCGGATGGTCGCCTTCTCCGCCACGATCTTGGCGTAGTAGTGCGCGTTGGCCGCGGTGGGCACCATGGCCACGAGCGTGTGCAGGTACGGGGCGCCGCCGATGCGCTCAAGGTCGCCGGTGCGGTCCAGCCGGCCGGCCACGAGGATCGGGTCGACCTCCGATGACTCCCCGTACAGGTGCAGGATTGCCTCGTAGACCGCCTGGTGCGCCGGCCGGTAGAAGTCCTCCGGCTTCAGCAGCTCGTAGACGTCGGCGATGACGGTGGGGCTGAGCAGCATGCCGCCGAGCACGCCCTGCTCCGCCTCGATGTTGTGCGGGGGCTGCCGGCCGAAGTCCACGCCCTGCGTCGCGCGCTCGCCGCGCGATCGGTCGCCGTTGCCGCGGCCCTTGCGGCCGCCGAAACCTCCCTGGCCGCCTCCGCTTTGCGACGGCCCGCCGCCCGCGTATCCGCCGTCGTACCCGTCCGACTCCGGGGGCGGCGGCGGAACGTCGTCGTACGACGCCGAGTACGCCGCATCATCCGTCGATTCCCGTGGCTGGCTCATGTGCGCCGCCTTCCCTTCCAAGTGGTGTCCGAAATGTGCCCCATCCGGGTGTCGCCGACCCCGGTCCAGGTTCCGCCACAGGCTACCCCGTGGTCCGGATCCGACTGCCGTTTCCGGCGTTCGAACGCGGTCGCCGCGGCGTCCGCCAACAGAGTTATCCACAGGCTCTGTGGATAAGCCTGGGGAGCAATTGTGAACGGAACGTGAATCCGCAGGCCGCGATGTGGAGCGTTCGACGGCCGCCGAAACGGGACCAAGCCCATGACCTGCACAAACCGCCATTCCCGCTGGTCACGGGCATTTTCCAACGGGTGACCCAAGTTCGGGGGTAGCCGGGAGGCGGCCCCGATGGCCCCGAATCGCCACCGCGGCTTCATCCGCGGTTCGCATTCGCGCAGGGATGACGGTGGTGTCCTGCGGAAACTCGCCAACAGTTTTTCCACAACCACGCCAACGCCCGGGCGCAACCCTCTACCCCTCTGTTTCCAGCTGCACTGGAGAGTTGCGGAAGAGGCCGAAAAATGGCCCGGACACACCTCCGGCCCCGCCCGAGGAATCGGGAGGGGCCGGGGTGCGCTGTTGTCGATGGGCCGGGGTTGCCGGCCGCCGTCTGGTGCCGCGAATTACGCGGCGACGACCTCCACGGAAACATGCGCGGTGATCTGCGGGTGCAGCGCGATGTCAACGGTGTGCTTGCCGGTGGCCTTGATCTGGCCGGCGGAGAGCTCCACGGAACGCTTGTCGATCGCCTGGCCGGACGCCTTGCGGACGGCGTCCGCAATGTCGGCGGCGGTGACCGAGCCGAAGAGCTTGCCCGACTCGGACGCCTTCACGGCGACGGAGACGTTGTCGAGCGCATCGAGCTTGGCCTTGACCTCGCGAGCGTGGTCGAGGTCCCGGATCTCACGGGCCTCCTGGGCACGGCGAATGCCCTCGATCTGCTTCTCAGCACCACGGGTGGCCACGATGGCCATGCCGCGGGGAAGCAGGTAGTTACGTCCATAGCCGGCCTTGACCTCGACGATGTCCCCGGGGACACCGAGCTTGTCGACGGCGGCGGTGAGGATCAGCTTCATGATCCCTGCCTTTCGCTGGATATTTCTAACGTCGGATTAGGTGTGATCGCGTGGGACCGGCTCAGAACGGCGGCTCGTCGCCGCCACCGAAATCGCCGGACTGGGGAGCGGAGTTCCACGGGTCCTCGGCCGGCTGATTGCCGCCGAAGTTGCCCTGGTTTCCTCCGCGGCCGCCCTGGCCGCCGAAGTTGCCCTGGTTCTGGCCGCCGCCCTGGTTTCCGCCGCCGAAGCCGCGTCCACCCTGGTTGCCGCCGCCGAAGCCCTGGCCGCCACCGCCGCCCTGTCCGCCGGAGCGGGGGTTGCGGGTGACCTGGGCCGAAGCGAACTTGAGGGACGGGCCGACTTCGTCGACCTCGATCTCGTAGACCGTGCGGCGCTCACCCTCGCGGGTGTCGTACGCGCGCTGGCGCAAGCGGCCCTGCACGATGACGCGCATGCCCTTGCTCAGGGTCTCCATCACGTTCTCCGCCGCTTCGCGCCAGATGTTGCAGGTCAGGAAGAGTGCTTCCTGGTCCTCCCACTGGCCCGAGTCGCGGTTGAAGGCGCGCGGCGTGGACGCCACGCGGAAGTTGGCCACGGCCGCACCCGACGGGGTGTAGCGCAGCTCCGGGTCGGCGACGACGTTGCCGACCAGCGTGATGGGGGTCTCTCCCTGTGCCATGGTTCGCTCCTCTTCGGAATTGGGCGATGTTTTCGGTGACGGTTTTTACGCCGCCATCCTACGGTCCCGTGCGGACCCGCAACGGGTCCGCGGGAAAACTAGCGATCGCCCCGCAGCACCTTGGTGCGCAGGATGGAGTCGTTCAGGTTGAGACGACGGTCGAGTTCCAGCACGGCGGCCGGCTCGCACTTGAGGTCGAGGACGACGTAGATGCCCTCGTCCTTCTTCTCGATGGGGTACGCCAGGTGGCGCTTGCCCCAAATGTCCACCTTCTCGACATCGCCCTTCTCCTGGCGGATGACGTCGAGGAACTTCTCCAGGGACGGGCCGACGGTGCGTTCATCCAGCGACGGATCGAGGATGATCATGACTTCGTAGTGACGCACGGACCTCATCACCTCCTATGGTCTAGTTTTTCGTGTTTCGGCCACGGGGAGCGTTCGACGGGGGCGTGGCCGCGGAATCGTCCGCGGCGTCGGCGCCCCGACCTCCACGTGGCAGGAGGGTCGTTGCGTCAGGCAACCTGGCCAGGGTAGCCCATGGCGAAGCCCCGCACATAATCCGATGTGCGGGGCTTGCTTCGTGCCGTCCTGCTTTATCTGTGCCGTCTTGCTTTGCGACGTCCTGCGGGAAGCTATTCGCCCCTCACCGCGTGGGACAGCGCGATGATCACGGGGATCACGGTGGCCAGGAAGAAGGCCGCGAGGACCAGCCCCCAGACGCGGCGCTGCGGCCACTTGTACATGAAGCCGTAGAAGGCCGCGCCGAAGAAGAGGAATCCCACGAAGACGCTCGCCATCGTGAGGATCAGCATGCCGCTCATTTGTCCCACCCGTTTCCGGATCGTCGTGGCCGCGGCACCGTGTTCGTGGTGCCGTGTTCGTCGTGCCGTGGCCGTGGTTGCTTGGCCGAAGCGCCGTGTTCGTGGTGCCGTGTTCGTGATGCAACCCGCGCCGGATCACTCCGGCGCGGGCGTGGTTCGGTACAGCGGGCTAGTTGCCGGGGGCGGGTGCGGGCTGTCCGCCTCCGCCGCCGTTTTGCCCGCCTCCGTCACCAGGGACCGGGAAAGGGAGCAGATCACCGATTCCGCCGCCGCCACCGGGGGCCGGCGGTGCCGGGATCTCGGGCAGCTCCGGCGGCGCCGGCGGCGCCTCCTCGGCCGGAGCCTCCTCCGTGGTGGTCTCCTCCGCCGGGGCCGCGGGGCCGGCCGGGGCCGCAGGGCCGCCGCCCCAGGCCGGGGCGCCGGCGACGCCGTTGATGGCCTCGGGCGCCGTGAAGGTCTCCCAGTCGGAGTTCACCAGGGCGTTGTCCATGGTGTACTTCCACAGGTCCGACGGGGTGTTGGAGCCGTACATCGTGCCGCCGTAGGCGTTGTACAGGGCGGAGCCGTCGACGTTGCCGACCCACACGGCGGTGGACAGCTGCGGCGTCGCGCCGATCATCCAGGCGTCCTTGTTCAGCCCGGTCTCGCCGAGCTGGGTGGTGCCCGTCTTGGCGGCGGACTGGCGGCCGCCGGCCAGCGCGTGGTTGTTGTACGAGGCGATGGGCTTCATCGCGTCGATGACGTTGGTGGCCACGGCCTCGGACACGCGGCGGTCGCCGTCGCCGTTCTCGCGCTCGAAGAGGACCTCGCCGTTGACCGTCTCCACCTTCTCCACGAAGTGGGTCTGCTGGTGGACGCCGTCGTTGGCCAGGGTGGCCAGGCCGACCGCCATGTCCAGCGGGCGGGTCTGGTACTGGCCCAGGGTGATGCCGTCGAGCGCCTCGCCGTTCTCCTCGAGCAGGGTGCGCTCGATGCCCGGGATCGACTCGGCGACGCCGAGGCGGTGCGCCATCTTGGCGGTGTCGGTGGGGCCGTTGTCCAGGTCGCGCTGCAGGCGGATGAACGGGGTGTTCAGCGACTGCTTCAGCGACTCGGAGATCGGGCACACGCCGCAGGAGGCGCCGCCGGCGTTGTACATGGTCACGTTGCCGGACTGCACCGGCGCCGAGGAGTACTGCGCGGACAGCGGGATGTCCTGGTCCAGCGCCGCCGCGAGGGCGAAGATCTTGAACGTCGAACCGGTCTGCAGGCCGGAGTTGGCGTAGTCCCAGCCGTTAGGGTCCTCGCCGCCGTAGTAGGCGCGCACGGCGCCGGTGCCCGGCTCGACCGAGACGATGGCGGCGCGCATGTCGTCGGAGAAGAGGTAGTTGTTCGCCGCATCGAGGGCCGCCTGCTGGGCGGTGGGATCGATGGTCGTGGTCACGCGCAGGCCGAGGGTGTTGACCTCCTGCTCGGTGATGCCCTCGCGGTCGAGCTCGGCCAGCACCTGCGACTTGATCATCGCGGCCGGGCCGGGCTCCGGCGCCTGCTGCGGCACCATGGCGGGGTCGAGGGTCTCCGGGTACGTCTGCGCGTTGCGGTCGGACTGCGTGAGCACGCCCATCTCGACCATGCCGTCGAGCACGTAGTTCCAGCGCTGCTCGGCCTCCGGGCGGTTGGTCCACGGGTCCAGCGCAGAGGGGCGCTGGATGGACGCGGCGAGCACCGCGGCGTCGGCGGCGGTGAGCTCGCCGACCGGCTTGCCGAAGTACGCCTCCGCGGCCGCGGCGATGCCGTAGCCGTTGCGGCCGAAGTAGATGGTGTTCAGGTACGCCTCGAGGATCTCGTCCTTCGACCACTCGCGCGCCATCTTCGCCGACATGACCAATTCCTTGGCCTTTCGGGTGACGGTGCGCTCGTCGCCGACGACGGCGTTCTTCACGTACTGCTGGGTGATCGTCGAACCGCCGCCCGCGGACGGGTTGCCGGTGACGACGCCCCACGCCGCGCGGGCGTAGCCGCTGAGCGAGAAGCCCGGGTTGGTGTAGAACTCGCGGTCCTCGGCCGCCAGCACCGCGTTGCGGACCACCGACGGGACCTCGGACAGCTCGACCGCCCGCCGGTTGCCGGCCTCCGGGACGATGCGGGCGATCTCGTTGTCGCCGCTGCTGTCGTAGATCACCGCGATCTGGTCGTTGGCCAGCTCTTCGGGCTCCGGCACGTCGGTCGCCACGTAGGCGATGCCGAAGATGGCGATCGGGAACAGGATGATGAGCGCGGCGGCCACGGCCAGCCACGCCCAGATTCCGCGGCGTCCGCCGCGTCCTTCGTCCACTTCTTCCTCCGCGTCGTCGTCGGGGTCCCCGGCATAGTCGGCGTCGCCATACTCGGCGTCGTACTCGGCGTCGTACTCGGCGTCGTACTCGGCGGCGTCATATTCCGCGTCGCCGTAATCCGCGTCGTGGCCGTCGGCATCGGCACCATGGCGACCGGCGTCGGCGCCATGCCGGCCGGCACCGGGGGCGGCACCGGCGGCAGCACCGGCGCCGTCATCGGCGCCCTGGTCCGCCCGGCCGGCGCCGGCGGTGGAATCGACGTCCCACCACTCGCCGCCGGCGGATCCGGGGTCGCCGGGTCCGCTCGCGTTGTCTCGGGGATCCTTGCTCACGGGCTCTCTCCAAATCGGTTATTGCTTCAGTCTGCGCCGGACGTCTCCGCCGTCGCGGTGCGCACCCGGAAGTTCCACCGGCAATCGGGGCAAACCTCGACCGTCTGCACGGTGCACGGGCCACGCTCGGCGACCAAATGGGCCAGTTCGGCTGCACCGCACGCGGTGCCGGAACGATGCCCCAGGTTCTCTCCGAAAACCCAGGATACGAGTCGGAGGTCCCCATTGCGACAAAGCGGGCACGCCGCGTCGGCCGGAATGCCGTGGAATCGCGCGGACGCGACGAGCCTGGGGTCGGCGTCGCGCAGCGCCGACGCGGCCACCTTTCCACTCCGCCAGCGCGCCAGCTCCGCGTTGCGGGCCAGCGTGTGGTCGACTTCATCGCGCCACCTGATCACGCGGTCAGGGTAGCAGGCACCCCCACGCCGCCACCCCCGCTTTATCGGTTCACCTCCGCCCCCACCGGCTGCGGAATGCGGCTGGGCAGTCGACTGGGTATAGCGTCAGCAACTTGGGGCGCGGACCGGAACCTGGTGCCGGGCCCGCACCGGAAGTCGAAACACCGGAAGTCGAATCAAGGAGACCGCATTTCATGAGTTCCGTTCGCGTTGCAATCGTCGGCGTCGGCAACTGCGCCTCGTCGCTCGTCCAGGGCGTGGAGTTCTACCGTGACGCGAAGGCGGGCGACGACGTCCCCGGCCTCATGCACGTCCAGTTCGGCGACTACCACGTCTCGGACGTCGAGTTCGTCGCCGCGTTCGACGTGGACGACAAGAAGGTGGGCAAGGACCTGTCCGAGGCCATCGGTGCCTCGGAGAACTGCACCATCAAGATCGCGGACGTCCCGACCCTCGGCGTGGAGGTCCAGCGCGGCCCGACGCTCGACGGCATCGGCAAGTACTACGCGGAGACCATCGACGAGTCCGCCAAGGAGCCCGTCGACGTCGTGCAGGCGCTCAAGGACGCCGAGGTCGACGTCATGGTGTCCTACCTCCCCGTCGGTTCGGAGCAGGCCGACAAGTTCTACGCCCAGTGCGCGATCGACGCCGGCGTGGCCTTCGTCAACGCCCTGCCCGTCTTCATCGCCTCCGACCCGGAGTGGGCCAAGAAGTTCGAGGACGCCGGCGTCCCGATCGTCGGCGACGACATCAAGTCCCAGGTCGGCGCGACCATCACCCACCGCGTGATGGCGAAGCTGTTCGAGGACCGCGGCGTCCGCCTGGAGCGCACGCTGCAGCTCAACGTCGGCGGCAACATGGACTTCAAGAACATGCTCGAGCGCGAGCGCCTGGAGTCCAAGAAGATCTCCAAGACCCAGGCCGTCACCTCGAACCTGACGGGCCCGCTGGCCGGCAAGATCGACGACCGCAACGTGCACATCGGCCCGTCGGACTGGATCGACTGGCTCGACGACCGCAAGTGGGCGTACGTCCGCCTCGAGGGCAAGGCCTTCGGCGAGGTCCCGCTGAACCTGGAGTACAAGCTCGAGGTCTGGGACTCCCCGAACTCCGCGGGCATCATCATCGACGCCCTGCGCGCGGCGAAGATCGCCAAGGACCGCGGCATCGGCGGCCCGATCTTCCCGGCGGCGGCCTACCTGATGAAGTCCCCGCCGAAGCAGATGGGCGACGACGCCGCCCGCGCGGAGCTGGAGAAGTTCATCGCCGGCGAGTAGCCCCGCGGCACCGACCCGATCGCACTAGCCGTTACGCCCGTTACAGGGGTGTAACGGCTAGAGGCGATTTCACCCCCGTTCGCGGCTGAGAATCTTGGCCGACCACGACGTCGTAAAGCCCCGACCAGCAACGATGCACCGACCCGGGCCGAAAAGTCTGTGTTTTTCATAATAACTAGCAGATCATGACTATTTTGCACTGGGAATGACGGCCGCCCTTTGGCTACGATTGCGCCCATGAGCGAAACCAATGAGACCGCCGCCAACGCGGCCGGAGCGATGACCCCCCTTGACCTTGCCAAGGAAATTCGCCCCCTGCTGACCCGGGCCGAGCTGCTCTACAGTCGCCGATCCGAAGAGTCGCAGCTCAGCCGTGCGCAGCTGTCCATCATGATGACGCTCGACGCCCTCGGCCCGTGCCGCATCAACCAGCTCGCGCAGGCGGAGGCGATCCGCATGCCCACCGCCTCCAACGCCGTCCACCACCTCGAGGACGCCGGCATGGTCGAGCGCGTCCGCGACACCAAGGACCGCCGCGGCGTCCGCGTCGAACTGACCGAGAAGGGCGTCTCCGAGCTGCACCGCGTCTCCAACGAGCGCAACGAGCAGATGGCCGCCATGTTCGCCGCCCTGTCCCCCGACGAGCTGCAGATCGGCGCGAGCCTCGTGCCCATCCTCAAGCGCATCCTGGAAACCTACGGCGAGGACCGCGCCCCGGCCGCCGAATAGGCGCCCGCTAGGCTTGACGGTGCACCACGAAAGTGGGCGCCCGAACGCCACTGCCCCGAGCCGCGAACCGGCTCCGCCCCCAGGAGGTTCGCATGCCGCATAGCCCGCTCCGCATCTTGGTCGCCTGGCGCCCCGGCCGCAACGGCGCGGAGGCGATGAACTGCGCCGCGTGGCTGGCGCGCACGTGCGAGGTCCGGATCCGCGTGGCCACCGTCCTGTCGCGCGGCTGGCCGCTGACGTCGCTGGCGCGGCTGTCCGACCACGATTCGTGGGTCGAGCGCGAGGGCCGCAATTCCGAGCGGGCCGCGCGGGCGGCGCTGAAGGCCGCCGGGATCCGCAAGGGCATGCTTGACGACGACGCGTTCGTCAGCATCGAATCCTCCTCCGAGGCCACGGCGCTGACGCGAATGGCCGATGACTTCGGCGCGGACGTGATCCTGCTGGGCAGCCAGGCCCATTCCCCCGCCGGCCGGTTCCGCGCGGGGTCGACGGCGGACGCCCTGCTGCACTATTCGCCCATCGGGCTGGGACTGTCGCCGCGGGGGCGGAGGCTGTCCAAGAACGGCGTGACCAGGATCAACGTGTCCTACATCGACACCCCGCAGTCGCACACCGCACTCAAGCGCGCCGCCGACCTGGCCATGAAATGGGACGTGCCCCTGCGCCTGCTGGCCTTCACCCCGCGCGGCGCGACCATGTACCCCACCGAGGACGGGTTCGGGTCGTCCGCGGACCTGATGATCGAATGGCGCGAACAGGCGCTCGCCCTCATCGACCGCGGCATCGACCGCGCCCACACCCGCTACCCCGACCTCCACGTCGAAGCCGACGTCGGCAGCGGCCACGGCTGGGAAGAGGCGCTCAGCGCCCTGAAGTGGAAGAAGGGCGACCTGCTCATCGTCGGCTCCTCGACGCTCGGCCCGTTCGGTCGGGTGTTCATAGGCTCGTCGACCAATCAGATCGTGCGGCACTGCCCCGTGCCCACGCTGATCACGCCGTCGTAAAGCTCGTCGCAAAGCAGCCCGCAAAGCGCCCCGCAAAGTGCCCCGCAAAGTGCCCCGCAAAGTGCCCCGCGCAGCCACGTAAGGTGGGGGCATGCGCGACGACCATGCCCCCGAACACCCCGACGACGACCCGCTGAAGCACCTCGAGCGCAAGGAATACTCCTGGCGGCCGGCGCTGAAGTACGCGGGCGCCGTCGTCGGCGCGACGTTCCTGACGGCGATCGTCATCGGCGTGATCAGCGCAATCCAGGGCGGCCCCAACTGCGACGATGGATCGCACGTGTTCATCTGCTCGCGATGGGCGGAGCTCGCGTTGCCGCTGGTCCCCGGCGCGGTGAGCCTGATCGGCGCGCTCGGCTGCTTCTGGATGACCTACCGCCGCTGGAAGGCGTTCGGCAACTGGCGGCCGTGGCTGGCGATGTGCTGGGTGCTCATGCCGTGGACCCTGGCGTGGATGACGTCGACGTTCTCCATCGCCATGTTCGGCGTCGAGGGCGGGATCCCATCATGACCGGGCACCGTGTTTTCGGTACCCCGTTCGGTGACCAAGGAGGACTCTCATGACCGGTCACCGCATTTTCGGAGTTCCGTTCGGCGACATTTACCCGCTGTACGTGGCCAAGGTCGAGCGCAGTGGCGGCAACCCATCTGGAGTGCAAGGAGAACTGTTATGACCGGTCACCGCATTTTCGGCACCCCGTTCGGTGACATTTACCCGCTGTACGTGGCCAAGGTCGAACGCAAGGGCCGCACCGTCGATGAGCTCGATCAGGTCCTGACCTGGCTCACGGGTTATGACATTCCCGGTCTCCGCGCCGCGGCCGACTCCGTCGCGACCCTCGAGGCCTTCTTCGACGATGCGCCGGCGCTGAACCCGAACGTGGATCTGATCACGGGCGTGGTCTGCGGCGTTCGCGTCGAGGAGGTCGAGGATCCGCTGATGCAGAAGATCCGCTGGATGGACAAGCTCGTCGACGAGTTGGCGAAGGGCAAGAAGATGGAGAAGATCCTCCGCGGCTGACCCCGCCCTCCCCGCCCGCGCGGTCATCTCCCCTCGCCCGCGGCCCGCTCCACGCTCTCCACCGCTTTCGCGACCCAGAGATCCCCTGTTCGCAGCCCGAGATTGTCCGTTCGGGAGGTCCTTCTCCTCGCCCAATCGACCTGAGAAATTCTTACACAACTTTCGTGACTCCAAACGGCCGATATTGGCCGATTTCGGCGACTCGGAGTCACGCAGGTTGTGTAAGAATTTCTTATGTGGCTCGGCGGTCTGGAAACCGCGCCGGAGTGCGGCCGGCCGTGAGAATACGACCGCAGGTACGTGGGAATGGACCGGGCTAGCGTGACCTCACCAACGGGCATGTGGGAACGGGCCTGGCCTACGAGATCGCCATGATGGATGCAGGCAATGATTGGCGCAGGCCTACCATCGGTGACGATCAATTACCCTCTGAGACTCTGGCCCGGGGAAACGCCACCTGCCGAGCAGTGGTTTCTCTGGCCCGCGCGGGTCAACAGGGGAGGGGCGGTAGTGGTCGGCGCCGGGGTGGTGGCCGGCGGTTAACCCGGGCCGGCGACGATGAGAATGCGGCCAGGGTCTACGGCGGCTTCCCGGGTCGGCCGTTATCCCTGGCCGGTGGGAATGCGGCCAGGGGGCGACGGGGGAGCTGCGACCAGGGTCGACGGGGGAGCGGCGGTGGCCGGTGGGAATGCGGCCAGGGTCGGCGGACATCCCTGGCCGGTGGGAATGTGGCCAGGGGTCGCCGACCGGGGAGCTGCGGCGGTGGTGTCCGCCGCTTGGTTCCCGCCGCTACTTCTTCACCACCACGTTGACCATCTTGCCCGGCACGACGATGACCTTCGCCACCGTGCCCTCGGCGGTGTACGCCGAGACCTTCTCATCGGCCAGCGCCACCGCCTCGATGTCCTCGCGCGACGCATCCGCGGCCACCGACACGCGCGAACGCACCTTGCCGTTGACCTGCACGGGCAGCTCGACGGTGTCGTCGACCAGCCACTTCTCCTCGGCCACCGGCCACGGGCCGTGCGCCAGGGAATCATCGTTGCCCAGCCGCGACCACAGCTCCTCGGCGATGTGCGGGGCCACGGGGCCGAGCATCAGCACCAGCGGCTCGACCGCCGCACGCGGGGCGCCCGTCGTGCCGTACGCCTTGGTCAGGTAATTGACGTACTCGATCAGCTTCGCCACGGCGGTGTTGTCGCGCAGGCCGGCATAATCCCCGGTCACTCCGTCGATGGTGCGGTGGAGGGCCTTGAGGTCGTCGTCGTCAAGCGGGGCGTCGGTGACCGACAGCCCACCCGTCGCCTCATCGACCACCAGGCGCCACGCGCGCTGCAGGAACCGCTGCGCGCCGACGAGGTCCTTCGTCGCCCACGGGCGGGAGGTGTCCAGCGGGCCCATCGCCATCTCGTAGACGCGCAGGGTGTCGGCGCCGTAGTTGTCGCAGATATCGTCGGGAGAGACGGCGTTCTTCAGCGACTTGCCCATCTTGCCGTACTCCTGGAAAACCTCCAGGTCGGCGCCGCCCTCGCCGGCGCCCGGGATGAAGAACGCGCCATCGCGCTCGACGACGTCCTCCGCCGGCTGGTACACGCCGCGCGCGTCGGTGTACGCGTAGGCCTGGATGTAGCCCTGGTTGAACAGGCGGCGGTACGGCTCCTTCGACGTCACGTGCCCGAGGTCGAACAGCACCTTGTGCCAGAAGCGCGAGTACAGCAGGTGCAGCACCGCGTGCTCGACGCCGCCGACGTACAGGTCGACGCCGCCGGGGTCGCCCTCGCCGTGGACGTCGGGGCGGGGGCCGGTCCAGTAGCGCTCGTTGTCGACGTCGCACAGCGCGGTGTCGTTGTTCGGGTCGATGTAGCGCAGCTGGTACCAGGACGAGCCGGCCCAGTTGGGCATGACGTTGGTGTCGCGGCGGTACTGCTTCGGGCCGTCGCCGAGGTCGAGTTCGACGTTGACCCAGTCGGTGGCCTTGGCCAGGGGGGCTTGGGGTTCGGTGTCGGCGTCGTCGGGGTCGAAGGTGACGGGCTTGTAGTCCTCGACCTCGGGCAGCTCGACGGGCAGCATCGATTCGGGCAGCGGGTGCGCGACGCCGTCTTCGTCGTAGACGACGGGGAACGGCTCGCCCCAGTAGCGCTGGCGGGCGAAGAGCCAGTCGCGCAGCTTGTACTGGGTGGTGCCGCGGCCGGCGCCGTTGGCCTCGAGCCAGTCGATGGTGGCGGCCTTGGCGTCGGCCAGGCCCAGGCCGTTGATGTCCAGGCCGGCGTCGTTGGCGGAGTTCACGGCCTTGCCTTCGCCGGTAAATGCCTGCTTTGCGACGCCCCCGTTCTCACCCTCCGCCGCATTCGCGGGAGCGGCGGCAGCGCCGGCAGCGGGGGCGACGACCTCGCGGATGGGCAGGCCGAAGGCGGTGGCGAACTCGTGGTCGCGGTCGTCGTGGCCGGGGACGGCCATGATCGCGCCGGTGCCGTAGCCGGCCAGCACGTAGTCGGCGATGAAGACGGGGACCTGCTCGCCGGAGACCGGGTTGGTGGCGTAGGCGCCGGTGAAGACGCCGGTCTTCTCCTTGCTCTCCTGGCGCTCCAGGTCGGACTTGGCGGCGATGGAGCGTCGGTATGCGGCGACGGCGGCGGCGGGGGAGTCCTCCCCGAGGGTCCAGCGCGGGTCAACGTCGGCGGGGTAGGACTCGGCGACGAGCTCGTCGACCAGGTCGAGCTCCGGGGCCAGCACCATGTAGGACGCGCCGAACAGGGTGTCGGGGCGGGTGGTGAACACCTCGATCGGGCGCGCCGACCCGTCCGCCGCCGTCGCCTCGAAGACGACCTCGGCGCCGCGGGAGCGTCCGATCCAGTTGCGCTGCATGGACTTGACCTTCTCCGGCCAATCCAGCAGCTCCAGGTCATCGACCAGGCGATCCGAGTACGCGGTGATGCGCATCATCCACTGGCCCAGGCGCTTGCGGAACACCGGGAAGTTGCCGCGCTCCGAGCGGCCCTCGGCCGTGACCTCCTCGTTCGACAGCACCGTGCCCAGGCCGGGGCACCAGTTGACCATCGAGTTCGAGCGGTACACCAGGCGGCGGGCCTCCAGGGCGCGCTCGCGCTCCACGCGGTCGAGGTCGGCCCAGGTGCGGCCGGCGAACTCCGCGGGCAAGGCCACCTGGCCGGAGGCGTAGGCGTCGACAAGCTCTTCGATGGGATGCGCCCTGCCATCGCGCTCATCGAACCAGGAGTTGTAGATGCGCAGGAAGATCCACTGCGTCCACCGGTAGTAATCGGTGTCCGTGGTGGCGAAGGCGCGGCGCTTGTCGTGGCCCAGGCCCAGGCGGCCGAGCTGGCGCTCCATGTTGGCGATGTTCGCCTCCGTGGTCACGCGCGGGTGCGTCCCGGTCTGGACGGCGAACTGCTCGGCGGGGAGGCCGAAGGCGTCATAACCCAGCGTGTGCAGCACGTTCGCGCCGCGCATGCGGTGGAAGCGCGCGAAGACGTCCGTGGCGATGTAGCCCAGCGGGTGGCCGACGTGCAGGCCGACGCCCGACGGGTACGGGAACATGTCCTGCACGAACAGCTTGTCCGACGGCAGCTCCGCGCCATCCGCCGGCGCGAGGTCGCCGACCGGGTTGGGGGCGTGGAAGGTGCCCTGGTCCGCCCAGCGCCGCTGCCAATCCTCCTCGACCCGGGCCGCGACGGCCGGGGTGTAGCGGTGGCCGGTGCCCTCGGCGTCGGTGGAGGCCGCCGCGGCGGGCGCCGCAGACGAGGCGGACGTGGTGCTGTTCTCGGGGTTCCCGCTGTTGGTCATGGGTACACAGCATAGTGGGCGGGTGGCGCGGGCGATTGCCGTGGTGGCGCCTCGGGGCCTTAAACTGGAGTCCATGATGGTGATTCCGGTGATTTTGCTGGTCGTGGCGCTCGTTGTCGCCGTGGTGGCGGGCCTGGCGTGGTCCGCGAAGCTCCCGGGCAATTCGTACGTGGGCATCCGCGCGCCCGAGGCCCGCAAGTCCCGCGAGTACTGGGACATCACGCATCGCGTGGCGGGCCCGCCGTGGGCCGTCTCGGCGCTGGCGTTCGCGGGTGCTGCGGCGCTGGCGTTCGTGGCCATCCGCCCGGAGGCGTCGGGCTGGATGTGGCTGTGGGTCGCCGTCGCGGGCCTGCTGGGGCTGGCGATGCTGGGCGTCGGCGGCGCGATCGGTTCCCACACGATTGCGCTTTACGACGCCAAGAAGTCCGCCGAGAACGACTCCGCCGGATGTTGCTCGTCCGGCGGCTCCGCCGGCGCGGGTGCCGATGCCGGCGCATGCGGTTCGGGCTGCGGTTGCGGTTCGGCCGAGGCGGCGACCGGACACGCGAACACCGGCGCCGACGCATGCTGCACTCCCGCCGAGGCCGCCGCCGCTGACGCACCCCGCGACCCCTCCGCCGACTGCGGCGTGACCGGCGGCTGCGGCTCGTGCAGCCTCAACGGCATGTGCGAGGACGGCAACGCCACCTTCGGCTCCGCCGCCGTCGACCGCGACGCACTGCGCCGCGCTGCCCGCGCAAACGACGGGAAATAGGGGAGGGGCCGGGCCGTCGTAAAGCAGGGTCCGGCTAACCCACCTCGAATGACTTAACCCACCCGTTGCAGCGGGTGGGTTTGGGCATTCGGGGTGGGTTAATCCGGGGCAGGGGATAACCTTGTTCCCCATGTGGAACCGTCTGCGCTCGTGGCGCCCCGATCCCCTGATCGTGCTGATCGTGCTCGCCGTGATCATCGCGATCCTCCTGCCCGCGCGCGGCGCCTTCGCCGACGGGTTCGGCCTGGCCACGAGGATCGCCATCGGCCTGCTGTTCTTCCTCTACGGCTCGCGACTGAGCCCCCGCGAGGCGCTCGACGGCCTGAAGAACTGGCGGCTGCACCTGACCATCCTCGCGCTGACGTTCGTGCTGTTCCCGGTCATCGGGCTGGCGCTCAAACCACTCGACTGGGTGCTCGCGCCCGGCCTTTACCTGGGCATTTTGTACATGACGCTCGTGCCGTCGACCGTGCAGTCGTCGGTGAACTTCACGTCCATCGCGCACGGCAACGTCGCCGGGTCCATCGTCAGCGCGTCGGCGTCCAACCTGCTCGGCATCGTGGTCACGCCCGTGCTGGTCATGCTGCTCATGGCCACCGGCGACGGCGTCAAAGTCGACGGGTCGGTGTTCCTGGACATCTCCGTCCAGCTGCTGCTGCCGTTCGCGCTGGGGCAGCTGGTGCGGCGGTGGACCAAGGCATTCGCCAAGGCCAAGGCCACCAAGAACGTCGACCGCATCTCCATCGCGATGGTCGTCTACGCCGCGTTTTCCGAGGGCATGGTCGACGGCATCTGGTCGCGCGTGCCCGTGCTGGACATCGTGATCCTGTGCGTCCTGTCCGTCGTCCTGGTCGAATTCCTGCTGCGCCTGTCCGGGTTCATCGCCCGGCGGGCCGGCTTCGACCGCCGCGACCAGATCGCCATCCAGTTCTGCGGCTCCAAGAAGTCCCTGGCCACCGGCCTGCCCATGGCCGCGGTCATCTTCGGCTCCGGCGGGGCCGGCGTGATCATCCTGCCGCTGATGATCTTCCACCAGATCCAGCTGATGATGTGCGCCTTCTACGCCGCCAAATGGGGCAAGGACTTCGAGGAGCGCGCCACCGCCGACGCCGTTAGCTAGACGGCGGGTGCGGGGCGGGTGGCGCGCCCTGAACGTTCGCCCGGCGTAACGTAGCGTGGTCGCAGATAACCACGGTCCGTCGACAAGGGGAGTGCCACCATGACCGAAACGCCGGGAACCGCAGGCGAAGCGGGAGACGCCGGGACCGGTGCCGCGCAGGACGCCGCCGCCCGCGACGGGGCGATCGCGGCGTTCTGGGACTGGTGGTCGGCCGAGGGCGCCGATCGCCTCGATGCGGCGTTCACCGGCGGCGCGGACTTCGGCGGCGGCGGGTTCGGCGCGGCGGGGCCCATGGACATCCAGGCGGAGGTCGGGCCGCGGATCGCCGCGATCGACGAGCGCCTGGTGTGGGGCTTCGGCGCGGGCGAGCCGTTCTCCCGGCACCTGCTGACGGTCACCGCCGCCGGTGATCCGCTGGTGCGCCACATCGCGCGCCGCTGGTTGGACGCCGCGCCCGACGACGGCCCGGTGTGGTCCTTCACCGACCTGCGCACCGCCGAGCCGATTTCCACGGTGACGTGGGCGGGCCACGAGATCGATCCGGCCGAGGCCCGCGTGGCCGTCGCCGCCGGTCAGGGCGTCGCGGACGTGCGGCTGTTCCACCCGGTGTTCGCCAATCTGGTGGCGGCCGGCGAGGAGGGCGAGCGCGACGTCGCCCACGTCGGGTTCATGTTGCTGCAGTTGGCGCTGGGCGAGGAAGACTTCGGCCTGTGGCTGCGGTCCTTCGCCTTCGCCGCGCAGGAGCCGGAGGGCGCGATCCCGCTGTCGGAGCTGCCGGGCTTCATCGACCGTTTAGCCGGGGCGTGCCCGCGGTGGTTGACGCTGCAGGGCCAGGCCGACGGCAAGCCGGTGCTGGTGCGCACGCGCGCCCCGCTGTCGCCGCTGGTCGGACCGCTGTACACGCGCCATGTGGTGATGCAGCTGCTGTTTTCCGATGTCCTCGACGACGGCCAGGCCGGCGAGGCCTCCGCGAAGGCTCTGGCGGATTTCGGCGAGGAGGCCATGGCCACGCTTGCCGACGACGGCATCCACGTCGCCGCCGAAACCGCCGACGGGATGCGCCTGCTGCACTTCTACGTCGACCCCGAGACCGACGCCGCCGAGCGGTTGGCGTCGCTGGTGGACACGTGGTCCGAAGGCGATCACGAGATCGTGGCGGCCGAGGATCCGGCCTGGGAGCGCGTCGGCCACCTCCGCGCGTAGGCCGCGGCGTCAGGCGACGACGTCAGGCGACGACGTTGACCAGCACCACGTAGACCGCGGTGCCGGCGAGAATGCTCAGCGCCGAGTTGCGCCGCCACAGGTGCAGCCCGACCGTCACGGCCAGGGCCAGGGGAGCGGCCCACCATCCGCCGGGATCGCCGGCGGCGGCCTCCACTGCGGCACCGCCGTGACCGCCGCCATCGCCGCCGCCGACCAGGCCCATCCGATCGACGAGCGTGTACGCCACCAGCGCCACCATGACGCCGACGGGCATGGTCACGCCGAGGAACCTCACCAGCTCCGAGCCGCGGAGGACGCGGATGAAGGCGAAGGGGGCCCATCGCAGCGCAACGGTCACGGCGCCCATGACCAGCAGGGACACCAGCACGTATCCGGAGTCGGGCATCACGGCGTCTCCTTCCGGCCGTGCGGGTGGTCGAGGCCGGGGGCGGGGACGGGGGCGTCGTCAAGCGAACCCGAAGCCGACCCACCGCCCCACCGCATGGCGCGGTCCAGCCGCGGCGACCACACGCGCGCCAGCAGCACGCAGAAATACAGGACCAGGCCGATGACCAGCATCTGCCCGGGATTGATCAGCCACCCCACCGCGACGCACGCCAGCGCCGACAGCGGCAGCGACCAGTCGCGGTTGAGCAGGAACGCGTCCATGGCCAGGACCGTGAACAGGGCGGTCAGCGCGAACTCGAAGCCGACCAGGTCCGGGGGCAGCGCCCGCCCGGCCAGCGCCCCGACGATCCCCGGGATGACCCACATGAGCTGGCAGAACAGCTGGATGGTCACCAGCCGCGCCCCACTCAACGGCGCCCCGGACGGCCGGGCCGACGCGATCGCATACGACTCGTCGGTCAGCGCGTACGTCGAGTACGCGCGCCCGAGCCACCCGAACCGCCCGCCGATGACGTCGCGCGGGAAGGTCAGCCCGTAGAAGATGTGCCGGAAGTTGACCATGAACGCCGTCACCGCCGACCCGATCAGCCCCGTGTGCGCCATGACCAGGCCGAGCGCCAGGAACTCCATCGACCCCGCGTACACCAGGATCGAGAACACCGGCGTCCACCACCACGCGAACCCGGTCTGCACCACCAGCACGCCGAACGCCAGGCCCAGCGGCACCAGGCCCAGGCCGACTGGCCACGCTTCGGCGATGCCGCCGCGGATGGGGTGGGGGTCGGTCACGGGGCCTTCTGCTTTGCGACGGCCACCGCCCACCCCGTCAGTTGTCACGAACGTCGGCGGGGTACGTCGAGTAGAGGGGCAGCGGCCACGGCTGGCGGCGCATGACGTCGCCCCACACGTCGGCGGCGCCGGGGGCGAGGACGTCGCTGGGCAGGGCGGGGGCGACGTACCAGTCGCCGCGCTCGATCTCGTCGTGGAGCTGGCCGGGCGACCAGCCGGAGTAGCCGGCGAACAGGCGCGCGCCGTCGAGGTGCGGCGCGATGTCAGACGGCTCGACGCCGAGGTTGACCAGCGCGAACCGGTGCGCGAGCTTTTCCATCAGGGGGGCGCCGGTGGTCTCGTCGAGGCCCTCGGGGACGTCCGCGCCGGTGCGCAGCACGCCGACGCACACGGGCTGGGTCTGGTTGACGGGCCCGCCGACGTAGACGACCGGCGGCTTCGACATCACGTCGGCCCACGGCTCGAGGACGTTGTGCACCGGCGTCTGCGACCGCGTGGTCAGGTCGACGCCGAGGGTGCCGGCTTCGTCGTGCTCGATGATGAACACCACGCTGCGGGCGAACTCCGGCGACTCCATGCCCGGGGCGGCGACGAGCAGCATGCCCGCCGCGGCGTCGTTGCGCTCGAGGCAGTTGAAAAGGCGGTCTCCGAATAGGTTTTCCTGCTCCACCCCGCCCATTATGCCCGGCGCGGCGGATCGATCCAGTACCCCGGCCCGCCTCAGCCGTCGCGTTCGGTCCACCACCGCTTGAGCTCGAGGATGGCGTCCTCGCGCTCGAGCGGCCCCTGGTCCAGGCGCACGTCCTTCATGTGCTTCCATGCTTCGCCGACTTCGGGGCCGGGGCCGAGGTCGAGGATCTGCATGATGTCGTTGCCGTCGAGGTCGGGGCGGACTTTCGCCAGGTCTTCGGCGGCGGCGAGCTCGGCGATGCGGGTTTCCAGGTCGTCGCAGGCCCGGGCCAGGCGGGCTGCTTTGCGACGGTTCCTCGTCGTGCAATCCGCCCGCACGATCTTGTTCAGCTTCCCCAGCAAGGGGCCGGCGTCGGTGACGTAGCGGCGCACGGCGGAGTCCGTCCATGCGGAGTCGCCGTAGCCGTGGAAGCGCATGTGCAGGTAGATCAGCTGCGCGATGTTCTCGGTGACGCGCTTGGGGTACTTGAGCTTGCGCAGCCGGCGGCGCACGAGTTTGGCGCCGACGACTTCGTGATGGTGGAAGGAGACGTTGCCGGATTCGGTGAACGAGCGGGTGGCGGGCTTGCCGCAGTCGTGGAGCAGCGCGGCCCAGCGCAGTTCGAGGTCGGGTTCGCCGGGTTCCTCCTGCTCGATGGCCTGGCGCATGACCTGCAGGGAGTGCTGGTAGACGTCCTTGTGCTGGCGGTGCTCGTCCTGCGTCATCTTCATGTCGGCGATCTCCGGCATGACGTGGCCGGCCAGGCCGGTGTCCACCATGAGGTCGATGCCCGCCGACGGGTCGGCGCCGAGGATCATCTTGTCCAGCTCGGTGGCCACGCGCTCGGCGGTGATGCGGGTGATCTCGGCGTTCATGTCCGCCATCGCCGCGCGGACCCGGTCGGAGACGCCGAAGCCGAGCTGCGAGGTGAAGCGGCACGCGCGGAGCATGCGCAGCGGGTCGTCGCCGAAGCTGACCTCCGGCGGGCCGGGCGTGTCCAGGACGCCGGCGACGACGTCGTCGAAACCGTCGAGCGGATCGCGGAAGGACCGCGAGCCGTCGGCATGCAGCTCCACGGCGATGGCGTTGCAGCGGAAGTCGCGGCGGACCAGGTCGCCTTCCAGGGTGTCGCCGAACGTCACCTCGGGATTGCGGCTGATCTGGTCGTATTCATCGGAGCGGAAGGTGGTGATCTCCACCTGCCGGCCCTTCTTCTCCGCCGACACGGTGCCGAAGTCGATGCCCGTGTCCCAGGTCGTCTCCGCCCAGTCCTCCAGGATCCGCGCGACGACGTCCGGGCGGGCGCCCGTGGTGAAGTCGAGGTCGTTGCCCAACCGCCCCATCAACGCGTCGCGCACGGAGCCGCCGACGAGGTACAGGGCGTGGCCCGCCTCCGCGAACGCCGCCGCCAACGGGGCCAGCAGATCGGCCTCCCGCCCGATCGCCTGGTCCGCCACCGCCAGCATCGCGGTGCGCCTCACCTCCGGATCGCCGTGGTCGGGGGTGCGCTGGGGAGTCGGGGCGTCGGTCACGTGCGACACAATACCCGCAGGCTCGGAGCGGCCCGGTAGTCTCTGTGTAATGAACGAAGCCGAACGCAACGAGGGCACGGCGGGGCCGCAGCGTCGGCGCCGCCGCCGTTCGCGTCGGCGCAGCGGACGCCCGCAGGACGGCGGCCAGGGGCCGAAGCAGAACGCGGGCTCGCGCTCGGGCGGTTCCGGCTCGGGTGATTCCGGCTCCAACTCCGGCTCCGGCGGTGGCCGATCCAATTCGGGGTCCAACTCCGGCTCCAACTCCGGCGGCAAGCAGGGCGGCGCGCAGCAGTCGGCCTCCGGTTCCAATTCGGGGTCCAACCCCGGCTCCAATGCGGGCTCCAACTCGAACTCCGGCTCCGGCTCGGGCAATCGCTCGCGCCGTCGCCGCCGCGGCGGTCGCGGCCGTGGCCAGGGCTCCGGCAACCGGTCCGGCGGCAACAACGCGAACAACGCCAACAGCGCCAACAGGGCCAATAACGCCAACACTTCCGGCGGCTCCACCAACGCCGATACCGCCGTGAAGGACCCCGGCGCCAAGGACGCATCGGCCAACGCCTCCAACCCGAACAATTCCGGCGGCAAGTCCCGCTCCGGCAAGGGCTCCCAGCGTTCGGGCTCGCAGCGCTCGGGCTCCCGGTCGGGATCGAAGTCGGGGTCGGGTCGGGGGGCGCAGAGGCGTCGTCAAGCGAACCAGTCCAAGGGACGCCCCGGACGCCGCCCGGCCGGCGGGCGCCCCGCCCAGCGAGGCGCGGAGCAGCGGGACCGGATGCGGACGTCCATCGAAACGTCCGCGGGCGGCCTCGTCGTCTCCGGCCTGGCGGAGGCCGTGCGCGACGACGGCAGCGTCGACCTGTCGCGCATCTACGTCGCGCTGATCGGCCGGCTCGACCGCCGCGGCCGCCTGCTGTGGTCGATGCCCAAGGGCCACGTCGAACCCGGCGAAGCCCACGACTCCACCGCCGAACGCGAGGTGTGGGAGGAAACGGGCATCCACGGCGAGGTCATCGCCGAGCTGGGCGTCATCGACTACTGGTTCATCTCCGACGGCACGCGCATCCACAAGACGGTGCACCACCACCTGCTGCGCTACGTCGACGGCGACCTCAACGACGAGGACCCCGAGGTCACCGAAGTGACCTGGTTCCCCGCATCGACGCTGGTCGAGCGCCTGGCGTACGCCGATGAGCGCAAGCTCGCCCGGCGCGCCCACGACCTGCTGCCGGACCTGGCCAAGGCGGAGAAGGACGCCGGAAAGGCGACTCCGCGGTGACCCGGCGCGGGCGGCGCCCCGCAGTGCGCATGGTCGCGACGGCGGCGGCGGGCGCACTGGCCCTCGTCGCCGCGCCCGTCGTGCCGCAGGCCGCAGCCGCGCCGCCGCCGTGGCCGACCGACCCGACCGACCCGTCGATCTCCGCGCAGTGGGGCGCCGACGCCGGGCGGGCGGCCGCCCGGGAGCCGCTGAGCCTGCAGGTCGACGCCATCACGCCGCAGGCCCCGCGCCTCGACGGCGATGTCAGCGTCCGCGTGACGGTGGCGAACACCTCCGGCGCGGCGGTGGAGAACATCATCCTGCGCACGCAGCGCGCCGACCGCCTCGAGGGCGCGGCGGGCGCGCGGCTGGCCATGGCGGCCCCGGAGCAGTCGTTCGGGGTGGCCACGGCCTTCCGCGACGGTTTCGACCTCGGCGCCGGCGAGTCCCGCACGGTGACCCTGTCCGTCCCCCTGGCCGCGGCCGCCCCGGCGGGGCTGGGCATCGACCGCGCCGGCGTGTACCCCATGCTGATCAACGCCAACGGCCGGCCGGGCGACGACATCGAGCAGTTCCTCGCGGAGACGCGCATGCTCCTGCCGGTCGGGGCCCCGCTTGACGACGCCGACGCCGACCCCGACCGCCCCGGTGAACCGGGTGACGGGGCAGATGGAGATGGCGGGGATGGTGCCGGCGCCGACGGCACGGGAGAGGCCGATTCGCCTGCAGCCGACGAGCAGGACGACGCCGCCGAGCCCGCTCCCGTGTCGCTGGTGTGGCCGTTGGCCGCGGAGATCCCGCTGGTGCCGGGGGAGACCGGCGAGGCCCCGGGGCGGCCGGAGCTGATCATGTCCGGCGAGTCGCTGTCGTCGGAGATGTCGCCCGGCGGGCGCCTCGACGAGCTGGTCGGGGCGCTGGAGTCCGAGTTGGCCGGCCAGTCGGGCCCGGCGCTTCGCTCGTCGACGTGCGTGGCGGTCGACCCCGAGCTGCTCGACGTCGCCGACCGCATGGCCGACGGCTACCGCATCGGCTCCGAGCGCCCCAGCCCCGTGCAGGGCAGCACGCGGCTGCGCGATTCGTGGGGCGCGGGGGACGATCTCGACCTGCGCGAGGGCCAGGGTGCCGACGCCGCCGCGAAGTGGATCGCCCGGCTGGAAGCCGTCACCCGCGACCTGTGCGTGGTGACGCTGCCGTGGTCCGGCGCCGAACTCAACGCCGTCGCCGCCACCGGCGACCCAGAGCTGGCCACCGAGGCGCTGGCCACCGGCGGGGAAGTCGTCGAGCGGGTGCTCGGCCGGCCGGCGGTGCCGTCGGTGGCCATCCCACCGGAGGGGTACCTCGACGCCGGTTCGGTGGGCGTGACCGCCTTCGCCGACACCGCCGTGCCCGTCGACCCCGACGCCGCATTCGAGAGCCTGGAGGCCGGGCTGGGCACGTGGCCGCCGGCCGGCGCGCGCTCCACGTCGCTGGTCGCGGCCAATTCGCTGACCCTCGACGATGGCCGCATCGCCCGCCCCGGCGAGACCGCGGAGATCGCGCCCGGCGCGGCGGCGTTCGGGCTGCCGGTGCCGCTGTCGTCGGCGTTGGCGGCGACGGGCACGGCGCCCGAGGTCGCCGGGTATGCCGCGGTGGCCGGGCGCTTCGACCTCCCCGCCGATTCCGGCGTCGCACGCATGCAGACCGCCGTGGGCACCCTGCACCAGGAAATCGCGGACGCATCCCTCGGCGCGGGCGAGGCGGGGGCCGCGCCGGTCGTCGCCATGCCGCCCGCCGGCTGGTCGGCGACGGGGGAAGAGGCCCGCACCCTGCTGCGCGCGGTGGCCGCGACGTTCGACGACGGCATCGCCGAACCCGTCCAACTCGATGACGCGCTGGCGCAATCGGCGGGGGAGCACTCGGTCGGCCGGGCGCAGACGTCGTCGCCCAACCCCGATCCGGGGGCGGTGTCCGGCACCGAGGTCGGGCGCGCCGACCAGCAGTCCGGGTACCTGACCGACCTCACCGCGATGATGGCCAACGACCCCCAGGTGGCCCTGACCCGCCACGGCTTCACCCGGCCGCTGCGCCGCGACATCCTGCGCGCCGTCAGCGGCACGGGTCGGCGCAACGCCGCCACCCACGTCGACCATGCCGACCGCGCCGCCGCCACGATGTCCGGCATGGGGGAGATGCTGCAGCAGCTGCGCGATTCCGTGACGCTCGTCGCCCCCGGCGGCGTCTACACCCGCGCCACCGACATGTCTCCGGTGGTCATCGTCGGGCGCAACGGGCTGCCGCTGCCCGTGCCCGCCTACGCCCGGGTGCGCGTCGGCGACGCCGAAACCGCCAGCCGCCATGAGGCGCTGCTGCCCGCCAAGGGCTCGCTGACGCTCCAGGTCACTCCGCAGGACCCGGGCCCCGACGTCGATCGGGAGCGACAGAACCAGCTGCACCTGTGGCTGGAGACCGCCGAGGGCCAGCAGATCTCGGCGCCGGTGGAGATCGTCGCCCGCACCGGGCCGAGCACCCGGACGCTGCTTTTCGCGTCGGTGCTGCTGCCCCTCATCGTCGGCGCGTTCGCCTTGTGGCGCACGGGACGATTCGAAGGATTCAGGCGGATTCGGACACAATGGGGACGTGACTGAACCCGACGCGCCACATTCCGGGCAGCGCGGCCGCATCCGGCGGCCCGCGCCTCCGGCGCCCGCTCCCGCGCCCCGCACCGCTCCGGCGGCGCGGCCCGAGGAGCAGGCGCCCGATCTCTTCAGCCCGCCGACGACGCGGACCGGTCCATCGGCCGCGGCGGGCGCCGCGACGGTGGCCGTCGCCGGCGCCGGCTCAGGCGGGGCCTCCGCGACGGCCACGGCGACGGCCGGGTCGGGAGGCACGGGCGCATCCGGCGGTGTAGGTGGAGCCGCGGGCTCTGCGGCCTCCACGCGTTCCGCCGGCCCCGCCGGATCGACCGGGCCCGCCGGATCCGCCGGTTCCACCGGCGCCGCCGACTCCACCGGCTCCTCCATGCCAGGGGAGTCCGGGAAGGCCAGCGACGCCGACGTCGTGCGCTCCACGGGCTCGATGGCCATCGCCACGCTGATCTCCCGCATCACGGGATTCGTCCGCACAGCGCTCATCGGCATCACGCTTGGGCCGGCGATCATGTCCGCGTTCAACACTGCCAACACGCTCCCGAACCTGATCACCGAGATCGTCCTCGGCGCCGTGCTCACCTCCCTGGTGGTGCCGGTGCTCGTGCGCGCCCAGAAGGAAGACGCCGACGGCGGGGCCGCGTTCGTGCGGCGCCTGCTGACGCTGTCGCTGACCCTGCTGGGCGTCGTCACCGTCGCCGCGGTCATCGCCGCGCCGATATTGACCAGGATCAGCCTCAATGCCGACGGCAAGGTCAACGTCCCGCTATCGACGTCCTTCGCGTTCCTCTTATTGCCGCAGATCGTGTTCTACGGCGTGTTCTCTCTGCTCATGGCGGTGCTGAACACCAAGGGAGTGTTCAAACCGGGGGCCTGGGCGCCGGTGGCCAACAACGTGGTGGCCATCGCGACGCTCCTGCTCTACTGGTTGCTGCCGGGCACCCTGCCGGTCGATCACCCGGGCACGATCACCGACCCGCACATCCTGTTGCTGGGCCTGGGCACGACGCTGGGCGTGGTCATCCAGGCGGCGATCATGATCCCGCCGCTGCGGCGCCTGGGCATCGACCTGCGGCCGCTGTGGGGCATCGACGACCGCATCAAGCAGTTCGGCGGCATGGGCATCGCCATCGTCGTGTACGTGGCTGTCTCGCAGGCGGGGTACATCGTCACCAACCGGATCGCCTCCACGGCCGATGCCGCCGCCCCTGGCGTCTACCAGCAGGCGTGGCTGCTGCTGCAGGTGCCCTACGGCATCATCGGCGTCACCCTGCTGACGGCGATCATGCCGCGCCTGTCGCGCAATGCCGCCGACGGCGACGACAAGGCCGTCGTCCGCGACCTGTCGGTGGGCACGCGCCTGACCATGATCGCGCTGATTCCCATCGTCGTGTTCTTCACGGCCTTCGGCGTGCCCATCGCCAACGCGCTGTTCGCCTACGGCATGTTCCCCAAGGAGACCGCGGACATCCTCGGCTGGACGCTGTCGTTCTCCGCGTTCACGCTCATCCCCTACGCCCTGGTGCTGCTGCACCTGCGCGTGTTCTACGCGCGTGAAGAGGCCTGGACCCCCACCTTCATCATCTTCGGCATCACGGTGGTCAAGGTGGCGCTGTCGATGATGGCGCCGCTGCTGGCCTCCCGCACGGAGCTCGTCGTCGTCCTGCTGGGCGCGGCCAACGGGTTCGGCTTCGTCGCCGGCGCGATCATCGGCGCGTGGCTGCTGCGGCGGACGCTGGGCAATCTGCGGGGCCGCGAGGTCATCCGCACGTGCATCTGGGCGCTGGCGTCGGCGCTGGTGGGCATTGCGGTGGCCATGGCGTTGGACTCCTTCGTCATCGGCCCGCCGCTCGACGCCCTCGGCTCGGTCGGTTCGCTGCTGCGCGTGGCGCTGTCGGGCGTGCTGTTCCTCGTCGTCACCGGCATCGTGCTGTCGCGCTCGCCGCTGCCGGAGGTCCGCACCCTCGGCGGTTTCCTGGGCCGCATCCCGGGCCTGCGCCGCTTCGCCCCGAAGCCGGCGGACCCCGATTCCCCCGACGCGTCCGACGCCGATGCCGCCATCGCGGGTGCGGTCGTGGGCGGGCCGTCGGCGGCCGCGGGCGAGAATGCGGCGATGGCGTCGGAGGGCTTCACGGCCTCGCCGATGCTGCCGCCGATGCCCTCGGAGGCGTCGCGCCCCACGCGTTTCGTCCCGGGCGAGATGGTCTTCGGCGGCCGGTACCGCCTGCTGTCGGAGGAGGGTTCCCGCCCGGGCGTGCGCTTCTGGCGCGCGGTCGACCGGTCGGGCCCGGTCCGCGTCGACGAGACCGGAAAGAAGCTTTACGACGAAGTCGCCCTGACGTTCGTCGACACCCTCGTCGCGCCGCACGTCGGTTACACGGCGCCGGGCGCCGCCGTGAAGATCGCGGAGGGCGCCAAGGCGCTGCGCCGTGCGGAGGGCCCGGGCCTGGCCCGGATCCGCGCGGTGCACCTGGGCCGCACGGACGTCATCGTCGCCGCCGATTGGGTGCCGGGCATCCCGCTGTCGACGGTGGGGGAGGGCACCAACGCCGACGCGGCCGCCTTCGCCGTGGCCGATCTGGCGGAGGCCGCGGGCCGCGCCCACGCCCGGGGCATCCCGCTGGGCGCGGATGATCTCGATCGCCTGCGCATCAGCGTCGACGGCCGCGTGGCGCTGGCGTTCCCGGCGCCGCTGCCGGCGGCGACGATGGACGGCGATCTCGAGGTCGCGTGCCGCGCCCTGTCGTCGCTTCTCAGCGGCTGCCGCCACGTGCCCGCCGACATCCTCGGCATCCTCGACGACGCCACCCGGGAGGCCACCCGGGAGGTCACGGCCTCTACCGGGGATGGCGGCGATGATGCCGGGGCCGGGACGTCGCAAAGCACCGGCGACGGGGATGACAACGGCGATGAGACCACCACCGCCAACCGCGGCCTGGTGCTGGCGAAGAAGCTGCGCGAGGCGGCGCTCGGCCCGGATTCGGGCCAGCTGCAGGTCATCGCCGAAGACGTCGACGCGCCGGCGACGCCCAAGCGGCTGCGGCAGGTCACGTCGACCACGCGCGGCAAGCTGTGGGGCTCCGGTGCGATCGTCGTCGGCTTCGTGCTGGTGGTGGCTCTGATCCTGGCGGCGGTGTTCGCGTGGCTCAACCGCGCCGACGACTCGCCGCTGACGCCGGATTCCGTGCGCCGCGGACCCGAGGCCGCCGAGCAGGCGCTGCCCGTCGGGCCCATCGAAATCGCCGGCGCGCGCGAATGGCAGGCGACCAACCCCAACCCCATCGCCGGGCCCGACGATCCCGAGGGCGCCGCCCTCGCCGTCGACGGCGACGCGGCGACGGCCTGGACGACGTCGGTGTACAACGCGCAGCTGGGCACCGGCCCCGACGCGCTGAAGCCGGGCATCGGCCTGGTGCTGACGTTCGACGTCGACGCCAAGCCCGGCAAGGTCACCATTGCCGGCTCGCCCGGCGCGATGGTGGAGATCCGGTCGATCCCCGCCGACGCCGCCGAGGCCGGCACCGGCGATCTCGCCGGGACGGCGGTGCTCGGCCAGGGCCGGCTCGGCGACGGCGACACGGTCATCGAGGTCGACGGCGCCACGAAGGCCCGCCACCTGCTGATCTGGGTCACCGAGCTGCCCATGCCGCAGGCGGCCTCCATCGCGGAGGTCACCGCGGCGCGATAGCGAACGCAAGCAATTGTTGGCTATTGACGTCCTCAACGCCACGAGCGCGAAGAGATGCAATCTCTTCGCGCTCGTGGCGTTTTTGGGTTCCGGATCGGTCTACGACAGCGGGCCGGAGAAGAAGAATCCGAACGCCACGAAAATCACGATCGCGGGAGCGAGCAGGGAAAGTGCGGCTGCCACGATTAGATCGAAGGCCTTCGTTTTAATGGCGAGATACACGTTGAAACCGCAGATGGCCACGAACAGCAGCCCGAAGATGATCAGGGACGGCAACCACCACTCTTTCGATACGATCCAGAAGACGTAGCCCAGCAGGAATGCGATGACGGTTGCACCCCAACCCCACAGGCGCGGTCGTTCAAAAGCCGTTGGACGTTGAGAAGTCGATGTTTTCATTTCGATCCGCTTCCGTTAGACGCGGCACCCATGCCATCGCGGGACCGCGATGATCGCCGCCTCCAAGTAAGTTCGAGACCACCCCGAAAACTGCCCGCGAATCTGACGGAGCCGATTCACAAACTCACGATCACAGTCGCAAGTCGGACGATTGATGTTAAGGCAGTGGTCATGCCCCATACACGCGCGATCGAGTTCATCGATCGGGTCGCCAGGACCAGAGTTGTTCTTGCCACACCACCGGCCATAGTTCGTCGGATTCAGATCATTGGGCTGAATCTGGCCAGGTTCTGACGAGGCTTCTCGTTCAAGCTGGTTTACCAGCTCGGCAACCTCCACGATTCGCCGATCAACATTGTCATTTTCTGCTGTTCGCGTGTCGTAGTACACCGACCCATCTGCATTGGTCGTTGCGTATTTTTCGAGAGTGAGATGGATTTCAGTCTCAGTCGGATAGGTAGCCGTCTGCCCGTTGCTCGTTTCCGATTGGACAGCAGCGGGGGCTGCCGAGGCGTTCGCCCCAAAAAGAAGCCCCGCAACGGAAAGGAGAAGCGAGAAAGTTAGTGCAATAAAACGTGCGTAAACGATCGAGCCCGGAGATTTGGTGATCATTATAAACACCTGCCTTTGGTTGTCGGACCGGGTAAAACCGATCATACATATCCTTGCTACGGATGTTTGGTCCAAGGGATCACATTCGCATAACAAAGCTTCTTCGCGAATCTGATGTCCTTCCTGTCCCCGAATGGCGCGCCCGTCCCGCCCGTGGTGGGATGGGCGCGTGAACTTCGGGGGGAGGGTCACCGCGCCGGCGGCGCTGGTCGACCACGGGAACATGGGCGGGACCACGGATGAGCAGGCGGGCGGGGCGCCGCCGGACGAGCGCAGCGATCTCGATCTGCTCACCGCGCATCTCGCCGGCGACGCGCGGGCATTTCCGGCGCTGATCGACCGGCACGAGCGGCAGCTGTGGTGGTCGGCGCAACGCCACTCGCGCACCGAGTCGGACGCCGCCGACGCGATGCAGGAGGGACTGGTCAAGGCACTGCGCAGCGCCACATCCTTCCGGCGGGATTCGTCGGTGGCCACGTGGCTGCACAAGATCGTGGTCAACAGCTGCCACGACCGCATGCGCGGGCGCCACGGCCCGCCCGACGGCGTCGTCGACGAACGCGCCGCACTAACCCCGCTGATCCCCGACGCGGCCGACCCGTCGCTGACGGTCGTCATGCGCCAGGCCATGTCGCGCCTGCCCGCCGAGCAGCGCGACGTCATCATCGAGGTCGACGTCCTGGGCTGGCCGCTCGCCGACGTCGCCCGCCGGATGGGCATCCCCGAGGGCACCGTCAAATCCCGCCGGGCCCGCGCCCGCGCCACCCTGCGCCGCCAATTGCGCCGCCTCGAACCGGAGGTCGCCCGATGACCCGCCGCCGCCCCGATACCCACTTCGACGACGCCTCGCTGGAGTACCTCGCCTCCTCCCTGCTTTGCGACGACGCCCCTCCACCGTCCGTCCACCGCCACTGGAAAGAGCATCACGCGGCGATCGGCGACGGCGGCTCCGCGTCCGTTCTCCGCTTTCCCGGGCGGGGTGCCCGGTCGCAGTTCGCACCTGCGGCGGCTGCGGCGGCCGCCGTCGTGATCCTCGCCGGCGGGGCATGGCTCACCCTGCCCGGAGGCCCGGGGGACGCGGGCGGCGAGGTGGGGGACGGGGCGTCGTCAAGCACGGTTGCGCAACCCGGCCCCGCGCAACCGGACATCGACCTTGCCGCACTCGGACCCGCCGCGGGTAAAGCGATGGGGGAGAGGGACCTCGGCGGGCTGCGCGACCCCGCGCTCGCCGCCGCCTGCCTGGCGCAGCACGGCGAAAGCGAAGGGGCCCTGCTCGGCGCCGCACCCATGGCCCACGGCGACGGCGTCGGCCAGCTGTTCGTCCTGTCCGCGGGAATGCACGGGCGCGTCACCGTGTTGTTGACCGTGAACACATGCGGGACCGACCCCGCGCCACCGGTCGTGCACCGGACCATCGGCGCCCCCGGGTAGGCTGCCCCTGACAAAGCGAGCGCCCAGCAGGAGGAACACCCAATGCCCGACACCATCCACGACGTCATCATCGTCGGCTCCGGCCCCGCCGGATACACCGCCGCCATCTACGCCGCCCGCGCCGAGCTCAAGCCCGTCGTGTTCGAGGGCGTCGAATTCGGCGGATCGCTGATGACCACGACGGAGGTGGAGAACTTCCCCGGCTTCGCCGAGGGCATCCAGGGCCCCGACCTCATGGACCAGATGCGCGCCCAGGCCGAGCGATTCGGCGCCGACCTGCGCATGGAGCTCGTCGACCGCATGGACCTGAGCGGCGACGTGAAGTCCGTGTGGGTCGGCGACGAGGAGCACAAGGGCCGCACCGTCATCCTCGCCATGGGCGCCGCCCCGCGTTACCTCGGCGTGCCCGGCGAGCAGGAGCTGCTCGGCCACGGCGTCAGCTCCTGCGCCACCTGCGACGGCTTCTTCTTCCGCGACCACGACATCGCCGTCATCGGCGGCGGCGACTCCGCGATGGAGGAGGCGACGTTCCTGACCAAGTTCGCCAAGTCCGTGACCATCGTCCACCGCCGCGAGGAGTTCCGCGCGTCGGCGATCATGGAGGAGCGCGCCCGCAACAACGACAAGATCCGCTTCGCCACCAACAAGGTCGTCGAGGAGGTCGTCGGCGAGGGCTCCGTCACCGCGCTGAAGCTCAAGGACACCGTCACCGGCGAAACCTCCGAGCTGCCGGTCACCGCCATGTTCGTGGCCATCGGCCACGACCCGCGCTCGCAGATGATCGTCGGCCAGGTCGACCTGGACGAGTCGGGCTACGTCAAGGTGGACTCGCCGTCGACGCGCACCTCCGTGCCCGGCGTCTTCGCCGCCGGCGACCTGGTCGATTCCCACTACCAGCAGGCCATTTCCGCCGCCGGCACGGGCTGCACCGCCGCCATCGACGCCGAGCACCACCTGGCGTCGCTGACGTAGGCCACCGCTCCTGATATACTTGTCCAATATAATTTCGATTAACTTTTAGGAGAATCATGTCCGTAGTCACCGTCACCGCCGCGAACTTCAAGTCCACGGTCATCGAGTCCGACAAGCCGGTCCTCGTCGACTTCTGGGCCGAATGGTGCGGCCCCTGCCGCAAGCTGGCCCCCGTCGTCGAGGAACTGGCCGCCGAGATGGGCGACCAGGCCGTGATCGCCAAGTGCGACATCGAGGCCGAGCGCACCCTGGCCGCGATGTTCCAGATCATGTCCATTCCGGCGCTGCTGATCTTCAAGGGCGGCCAGAAGGTCGACGAGATCGTCGGCGTCAAGCCCAAGGCCGAGATCCGCCGCAAGGTTGAAGCTCAGCTCTAACTGGTAGCGTGTGAACATGGGCGTCTGATCGAGGTGCCCATCGGAGCATGCCAAGGAAGGGGACGCCCGGTGCCGGAGTATCTGCAGGTGGGGGAGCGATCGCCGCGTGTAGCGGAGGTGCGCACCACGCTGGCCAGACTTGGCCTTCTGCCGGAGTACGCCGGGGACGCCGTCCAGCAGGATTCGCCGCAATGGAGCGGCGATGACGACCTTTTCGACGACGGCCTGCGCCACGCCCTGCTGGAGTTCCAGCAGTCCCGCGGCATTTACGCCGATGGCGTCATCCGCGACTCGACACTCAAGGCGCTGCGCGAGGCGTCCTACGTCCTCGGCGCCCGCGTCCTGTCGTTCGACCCGCTGGGCCCGCTGACGGGCGATGACATCGGCCAGCTGCAGGACGTCCTGCAGGAGCTGGGGTTCTTCGACACCCGCGTCGACGGCCACTTCGGCCCACTCACCGACGCCGCGGTGCGCGAGTACCAGCTCAACTACGGACTCGAGCCCGACGGCATCTGCGGCCCCGTGACGTTCCGGGCGCTGAGCTACCTGGGCCGCCGCGTCAAGGGCGGCTCCCACGTGGCCATGCACGAGCGCGAGCAGGTGCGCGCGGCCGGCCCGAAGCTGTCCGGCAAGCGCGTCGTCATCGATCCGGGCCGCAGCAGCACCGATCCGGGCATGTCGGTCCAGGGCCCGTACGGGTCCATCACCGAGGAAGAGGTCCTGTGGGACCTCGCCTCCCGCGTGGAGGGCCGCCTGGTCGCCGCCGGAGCCGAGACGATCCTGTCGCGCCCCCGCACCGGCGATCCGTCGATCGAGGAGCGCGCCGAGATGGCCAACGCCTTCGGCGCGGACGTCATGATCTCCCTGCGCGCCGACCGCTACCCCAATGAGCGAGCCTCTGGCCTGGCCACCTTCTACTTCGGTTCGATGGTGGGCAACAGCTCGATTCTGGGCCAGCAGCTCTCGGGCCTGATCCAGCGCGAGATCGTCGCCCGCACGCCGCTGACGGATTGCCGCACCCATGCGCGCACGTGGGATCTGATGCGCCTGACGCGAATGCCCACCGTCGAGGTCGTCGTGGGCTACCTGACCAATCCCGATGACGTCGAGGTGCTGACGTCCCCCGACCGCCGCGACCAGATCGCCGAGGCGATCGTCATCGGCGTCAAGCGGCTCTACCTCACCGAAGAGGACGATCAGCCGCTGACGGGCACCTACAGCTTCGTCGAACTCCTGGAAGCGGAGAAGGACGCGTAGAACTGCGCGGCGACCAGCTGGTCGAGCGCATCGGTGACGGCCGCGGCCCAGTCGAGCTCGGGGTCGAGTTCGCGGCGCAGGCGCGGATGCGTGGGGTGGGGGGCCACCACGGTGAAACCGGAATTGATGAGCACGCGGGTGGGGATGACGTCGCCCGCCCCGTGATTGACCGCGCCGAGCGCCGTCGACTCGCAGCGGTGCGGCGCCCGCGGGGCATCGACCGAATGGAGGATCGACTCCGTCAGGGACATCTCCTCGCGGGGGATGGCGTTCTCCCCGTCGTCGCCGCCGCCTGAGCAGCCGAATGCCTCGACCGCCTTGATGCCGCGGCCGGCCAGGTGGGTCACGGCGGCGCCGACCAGCGATTCTTCGATGCCCTGATCCGCCATGATCGGGTCGATGTGGAGGCTGGTGAGCATCACCGCATCCGCGGCCACGGGGCCGGTGGGCATGCGGCGGGAGGTCGGCGCGAATCGCGGCGGGACGAAGAGGATCGTCGCCATGACCCCCTTGCTCGCCTCTTCCGACATGCTGAAGCCGCACAGGCCCCAATCGACGCGCACGCGATTGAGCCAGAGCTCCTTCTCCAGCTCGGCGTCCATTCCCCCCTGGGTGCGGTGGGCGCCCGATCCGGGCCCCAGCGGCCCCAGTGGCCCCGTGGGGCCTCCGGAGCCGCCGGACCCGCTCTTGGTGCCCATCGGCGTCCCCGTCCCCTCAGGGCCGCCCTGGAGGCCCATTTTGCGCCACGGATTGCCGACGACGCGGTTCGGGTCGGCCACCGGATCTTCCGGGCCAGCCGGTGCACCGGCACCCGCCGCCGGACGGGACTCTTCGGGCTCGACTTCCCAGAAGAGGCTGCGCATCGTGTCGGGGTGGATCGTCCGGCGGTTGGCCAGGTCGATCGGCCCGATGAATCCGGGGGACATGGGGGCCGACTCAGTGCTCGCCGGAGTCGTCGATCATCGACATGATCCGGTCGAAGTCCTCGAGGTCGCCGAACTCGATGACGATGCGCCCCTTGCGCTTCCCCATCGTCGCCGACACCTTGGTGTCGAAGCTGTCCGACAGCCGGTCCGCCCACACCGTGAGCTTCTCCGGTTGGGGGAGCGGTTCGCGCTTGCGGGGCGAGGCCGCATCCTCGCCGCGATTGATCAGCGTCACCGCCTCTTCCGTCGCGCGCACCGACAGGCCTTCGGACACGATGCGGGCGGCCAGCGCCGACTGATCCTCCGGTCCCGTCTTCACGCCGAGCAGTGCGCGAGCGTGGCCGGCGGTGAGCACGCCGGCCGCGACGCGCCGCTGCACGTCGACGGGAAGCTGGAGCAGGCGGATCATGTTCGTGATCGCCGGGCGGGACCGGCCGATGCGGTCGGCGAGCTGCGCCTGCGTCACGTCGAACTCCTCGAGCAGCTGCTGGTACGCGGCGGCCTCTTCCAGCGGATTCAGCTGAACGCGGTGGATGTTCTCCAGCAGGGCGTCGCGCAGCATCGACGAGTCGGACGTCTCGCGGATGATCGCCGGAATGGCGTCGAGGCCCGCGAGCTGGCTCGCGCGCCAACGGCGCTCGCCCATGATGATCTCGAACTCCGGCTGCGGCGCCTCCGGATCCTTCGCCCGGGCATCCTCGAACGCCTTCTCCCGGACGTCATCGCCGATGGGCCGGACGACGATCGGCTGCATCAAGCCGAACTCGCGGATCGAGTGCGCGAGCTCGCGCAACGGTTCCTCGTCGAACACCTCGCGCGGCTGGCGCGGGTTCGGGACGATCAGCGGTATGGGAATCTCCCGATACGACGCGCCAATGTCATTCGCGTCGACTTCGGTCGCGCCGCCGTCCATCACACCGGAGTCGGCCGCACCGCTCTCGGTCGTGGCGTTGCCGACGGTTCCGCTCTCGACCCGATTGCCGGCGGCCGCACCGGCACCCCGATGAGCGCCCGTCTTCCCCGCGGATGTTTCACGTGAAACATCATCGCTTGCTTTACGACGATTCTGCGTATCGTCACTGTGACGCTTTGAGCCACTCCCGCCGGACGAGTCCTTTACGTCACTGTGACGCTTTGTAGAATTGTCGCCGGCCGCCGCCGATCGACGGTCGGCGAAAGCAGCATCCCCGCCATCCTCCGACAGACCGGAGGATGCCGACCGCCGGGACTTCGGGCCGAAAATGATGTCGGCGGCATCGGCGCCGACGGCCGGGTTCTGTTCCGGCGCGGTCGGGATGAGCGCGGCCAAACCGCGGCCAAGGCCGCCGCGGCGGGTTTCCTTCTTGTCCTGTGCCATTGAGCGGTCCTCCGTCTAGTGGTTCTCGGGAGCGACGCCGATGGCACCGCTGCTGGGGGAGGGGACATAGTCGCCGCGAGCGGCGAGTTCCTTCGCCGCATCCATGTAGGCGAGCGCTCCCCGGGATCCAGGGTCGTAGCTGATGATCGTCTGGCCGTAGCCGGGGGCCTCGGACACCTTCACCGAACGGGGGATGACGTTGCGCAGCACGGCGTCGCCAAAGTGCCGGCGCACCTCGTTGGCCACCTCGTCGGCAAGCTTGGTGCGACCGTCGTACATGGTCAGCAAGACCGCGGAGATGTGAAGATCCGGGTTGAGGTGCTGGCGGATCATCTGGACGTTGTTGAGCAGCTGGGTGACCCCCTCCAGCGCGTAGAACTCGCACTGGATGGGGATGATGACCTCGGAGGCCGCGGTCATGGAGTTCAGGGTCAGCAAGCCCAGCGACGGCGGGCAATCGATGATCAGGTAGTCGAACCCGTGCTCCTGCAGGAACTCATCGGTGATGGCCTGGCGCAGGCGACGCTCGCGATTGAAGAGGTTGACCAGTTCGATCTCCGAGCCGGCGAGATCAAGGGTCGCGGGGATGCACCACAGATTCTCGTTCTCCGGCGACTGCTGCATCGCCTCCTCCGGGGAGACTTCGCCGATCAGCACCTCGTATGTGGACACGGTGCCGCTGAGATGCTCGACGTCGAGGGCGGTCGACGCGTTGCCCTGCGGATCATTGTCGATGACCAGAACCTTCAGGCCATGATGGGCGAGAGCCGAGGCGAAGTTCACCGCCGACGTGGTCTTGCCGACGCCGCCCTTCTGGTTGGCGAAGGCAATCCGCCGGGTGTTCTCCGGCTTGGGCAACGTGAGCTTGTTGGGCCCCTTGACCTGTGCCGCGCGTCGAGCAGCTGCTGCGATCGGCGAATCTTCCCACGACTTGCGGGCCATCAATTATCCCCTTCAGCTCCGGATTCACTCCGGGTCTTCAACCAAATTTCCCTTGGTCCACATGCGGGAAGGACCTCCGAGGGGAGATCCCCCGCGGGGTCCATCGTATGGCTCTCACTCTAGCCCTTCGCCCGGATGAGCCTCAATGCCACAGGGCGCCCGATGTTTCACGTGAAACATCGGGGGAGGGGTGGCTACATCTTCCGGATCTGCACGACGTACGTCGGAGTCTCGAGCAGGTCCTTGCCAACCTCCACGATGACCGGATGGCGGCCCTTCGACTTCTTGATGAGCTTCGCATCGCGCTCGATCTCTTCGGCTGCGGACGATCCCTTCATGGCGATCATCTGGCCGTTCGTGCGCACGAGCGGCAGCGACCAGCCGGCGAGCTTGCCCAGTGGAGCAACCGCGCGCGAGGTCACGACGTCGACGAGCCCAACCTCCTTGCGGACGGCCTTTTCCTCGGCACGGCCCCGGATCACCCGGACGTTGTCCAGGCCCAAGTCGGCGACGACCTCGTCAAGGAAGGTCGTGCGGCGCAGCAACGGCTCGATGAGGATGACGTCGACGTCGGGCCGCGCAATCGCCAGGGGAATGCCCGGAAGCCCGGCACCGGAGCCGATGTCCGCCACGGTGGCGTCGTCGGGAATGACGTCCGCCAGCGCGGCGCAGTTGAGAATATGGCGGTCCCACAGGCGGGGGACCTCGCGGGGTCCGATCAAGCCCCGGACGGTCGCATGCTCGGCGAGCCACCAGTGGTAGCGGTCGGCGAGGGATTCACGATCGCGAAACGCGTCCTGAATCGCGTCGTCCGGGCGGATGACATCCTCCGCTCGGTACTCCTCGTTCGCGACTGCACCATCCTCGGAGGCCGCCTCGTCTCGGGCGTTGCCTTCTGCCTGGGTCATGTACTTGCCATCCTTCTTCATCAATGTGCGGTAGATGTTCATCAATGTGCGCTAGGTGCCGATCTTGAATTCTGGTCAAAAGGCCACCGGTGGGCGTTCCGGCGCGATCTGCACAACGCAAGTTAGCGCGTTCGAACCGGACCCGACGCCCGCGCCCGATGTTTCACGTGAAACATCGCAACTCTCGCCGACCGCATCAGTCCGAACCTCCGAACCATCGAATCGCGAACTCCATCCAACGGCGACCCGGCAGATCATTCGACGGACACGATGCCGCTACGCCCGAGCCGAAATGACATCCATGTCATTCGCCGTCCCGGAAAACCGACCAATACACGATGATCGACGATGGGCTCCCGCCATACGGCGGCCGCTTCCGATCAACGCCCCAAGTGTACGGGCACGAAAAAACGCCCCACCATATCGGTGGGGCGTTCTTTCCTGGGTTGCGTAGACGACGGGCGTCAGCGGCTACCGCCGGTTCTTGCGGCTCTTCTTCGAGGACTTCCGCTGGCCCGGGGCCGGCTTCTGTCCGGGCGCCGGAGTCGACTGCGCGGCTCCGGTCTCGGAAGCGGCCACAGCGTCTCCCGACGCGGTGGCGGACGCATCGGCGTTCACGGCAGCGTCGGCGGCACCGGTGGAATCGGCGGCCGACGCCGAGGCACCCTCCGACGCCTTCGAGGCGGGGGACTGAGGCAGGTGGCTCTTCTTGGCCGCCTTCTTGCCGCCCTTCTTCGGGTTGTTCGGCTTGACGCCGACCTTGGGGGCCATCTTCTCCTGGGAGATTCGCTTGGCCTCCTTCTCGGCCTCCAGCTCCGCCTCTTCCTCGCGGTCGATCTTGTTGAAGATGTACTTCTGCTGGAAGTAGGTCCACACGTTGTTGGTGACCATGTAGACGAGCAGGCCGATGTGCCACAGGAAGCCCGTCGCCAGAATCATGATGGGCATGAACCAGAGCATCATCTTGTTCATCATGTCCATCTGCTGGCCCATCATGCCCTCGGCCTGCTGCTGCAGGCCGGCGGCCTGGCGGCGCTGGGTGCGGCTGATGGACATGCGGGCGTTGAAGTGGATCGTCGCCGCCGAGATGATCATCAGCGGGATGGCCACGATCATGATGTCCATGCGGGTGAAGTCCGCGGCGGTGCCGGGCTCCGTGAAGGCCGCGTACTGCGACTGGTCCATGCCGACCGAGGCCGACAGGGGAGCGTTGAACACGCGCGCCAGCAGGAACGACTGGACGTCGGGAACCTTGAAGAAGTAGTTCGCCGTGTTCCAGTTCTGCTCCACGGACATGGAGCTCTGGCCGACGGCCGCCGCACCCTCGCCGGTGCGGTTGAACGAGCGCAGCACGTGGAACAGGCCGATGAACACCGGCATCTGCACGAGCAGCGGCAGGCAGCCGGCCAGCGGGTTGACGCCCATCTCCTTCTGGAGCTTGCGCATCTCCATGGCCTGGGCCTGCTGGTCGTTCTTGTACTTCTTCTTGATCTCCGCCATCTTCGGCTGCATCTTCTGCATCTTGATGGCGGAACGCTGCTGCTTGAGCATCGGCTTGATCAGCAGGATTCGGATGGTCGCCACCAGCAGCATGATGGCGAGCACCCAGGAAATTCCCGAAGCCGGGTCCAGGAACAGGCCGAACGCCTGATGCCAGAACCAGAGTACGGCCGAAATCGGCCAATAGACGAAGTTAAGCACGGTCTGGTGTGTCTCCTGTCGTGGGGGATTGCGGCCGTCTACGCGTCAGCCTCGGCGCCCAGGTTACCCGTGCATGCGCCGCCACCAGGAACCCAGGCCGGGATAGGTGCGGGGCACGGGATCCCAGCCGCCGGGGTGCCACGGGGCGCAGCGGAAGATCCGGAGCAGGGTCAGCCACAGGCCGCGGATCGCGCCGTGGCGGCGGACGGCCTCGAGCCCGTAGGCCGAGCACGTCGGTTCGAACCGGCACGTGCCGGTGCCCTTGGCGGGGGACAGGCGCCGGCGGTAGAACAGGATCGCCGTCTCGGCCAGGCGGGCCAGGGGCCCGCGCGCCTGCTTTGCGACGCCCACCTCTCCGTCGTCCGCCGGGTCAGCGCTTTCGGGCCCGGTCGAGTGCCTTGCGCACATCGGTGGCCAACTCCTCGCTGGTGGCGGCCGCCGAAGCGGGAAGGGCGCGGATGACGAGGTCCGCGGTGGAGGGGACGTCGTCAAGCAACTCCAGAACCACGTGCCGGAGCTTGCGGGTCACCGCATGCCGGACCACCGAATTGCCGACGCCCTTGGAAACGACGAAGCCGACGCGCGGACCCCCGGAACGGGAGATCGGCGCGTCGGCGGCGTCGAGGTAATGCAGGACGATGGTCCTGCGCCCGAACCTGCGGCCCCGGCGGACCGTGACGGAGAAATCTCCGGAACGATGCAGCTTGTGCTGCGCGGGGAGCACGGTTCGGATCCGCTGCTAGGCGGTCAGGCGGGCGCGGCCCTTGTTGCGGCGGGCGGCGACCACGGCGCGGCCCGAACGGGTGCGCATGCGGGTACGGAAGCCGTGCACGCGGGCACGACGGCGGTTATTCGGCTGGAACGTCCGCTTGGACACGGTGTCACTCCTTGGTTTCAGGGACCGGGACCGCGGGTGAACGCGAAACCGGCCCGAACGATTGTTTTCACACCCCCCGCGGAAACCGGCCGGCGAAGCCGGACATCCCCTGCGGCGGGCCCGCTAGGCGCAGGAACCGGTGGAATCGGCGCCCGCGCAGATGCGGTGAACACATCGGCGACCCAGGGCGCACCCGGGGTCGCGGATATGACAGACCTGACCAGGGTACGTTGACGCGCGCCGCCAATACAAATCCGGCACCCCTCCGCGCGTCGCGGGGGATGACACTCCGGCGCCAGGCGACACGCGGCGCGACCTGTGACGATGCTGAGCCGTGCACATGAATCCACAGCCCCGAAAGTGGCCGCAACTGTGGATAACTGTTGTCACACCAGTAACACGCGACCTGCACGTTCACTGTAAACATGCAGGTCGCGGGGCGGCAAAACCCCGAATCCCGCGGCAACACGGGGTGTGGATAGACTGTTGAGAAATCGCGGCCGAAAATTGCTCCACACCTGTGCATCAAGGTGTGGAAGCCCTGGCCATCGGCCCAACACGGTGTGGACCGAAATCCCACAGCCGAACAACCCCCGAAGGACCATTTCGTTGACCACCCCCAGCCGAGATTTCCACGACACCTGGACCCAGGTCGTCGACATGCTCATCCAGGGCACCGACGTGCGCGACGGGGAACCGCAGCCGCTGAAGACGAACCACAAGGCCCTGCTGCGGTCGGTGCAGCCGGTCGGCCAGGTCAACGGGTTCGTGCTGCTGGCCACCGGCAGCGAAATGGTGCAGACCCTGGTCAAGGAAGAGCTCGCGGCGCGGATCGAAAGCGCGCTGGGCATCATCACCGGTGACCAGCAGCAGGTCGTGGTGACCATCTCCGAGGAATCCGGGTCCGGCGAATCCGGTGATGGCGCCGCGGCGACCGGCGCCGGCGCGATGCCCGGCGGTGCGGCGGGGCAGCACAACCCGGGGCAGCACATCCCGGGTCCCCAGGCCGGCGGCCAGCACCCGGGGCATCAGACTCCGGGACACCAGGCTCCGGGACATCAGCCCGGTTCCCGACCCGCAGATGACCGCGGCACCACCGCGTGGCAGACCCTCGAATTCGAGCGCGACGCCCGCGAGTCGGCTGAAATCGGCGATCCGCGCCACCGGACTGGGGGAGTCGCCGGCCATGGCCAGGGCTCGACGCAGATGCCCCAGCAGGCCCCCGGCCAGCACGTTTCCCGCACCCCGCTCGGCCATCAGCCGCCGGCGGCGACGCACGGTGCCGGCGCGCAGAACCAGGGCACGGCCGCCGACCTCTTCGGCCAGGGCAAGTACCACCTGTCGGAGCTGCAGAACCCGATGAGCCAGCCGGTGGAAGAGCCGACGCTGAACCCGAAGTACACCTTCGAAACGTTCGTCATCGGCCCGCAAAACCGCTTCGCCGCCGCGGCCGCCGCCGCCGTCGCCGAACAGCCGGCCCGCGCCTACAACCCGCTGTTCATCTCCGGCGGCTCCGGCCTGGGCAAGACGCACCTGCTCCACGCGATCGGCCATTACGCCACGGCCCTGGACCCGAAGCTGCGCGTTCGCTACGTGTCGTCGGAGGAGTTCACCAACGACTTCATCAACTCGGTGCGCGACGACGCCCAGGAGAGCTTCAAGCGCCGCTACCGCGACCTGGACATCCTCATCGTCGACGACATCCAGTTCTTGGAAGGCAAGGAAGGCACCCAGGAGGAGTTCTTCCACACGTTCAATGCCCTCCACCAGGCAGATCGCCAGATCGTGCTGTCCTCGGACCGCCCTCCGCGCGAGCTGAAGACGCTGGAGGAGCGCCTGCGCACCCGCTTCGAGTGGGGCCTCACCCCGGACCTGCAGCTGCCTGACCTGGAGACGCGGATCGCCATCCTGTCCAAGAAGGCCCAGCTCGACCGCCTCAACGTCCCGCACGATGTCCTGCAGTTCATCGCCGAGCACACCGCCTCGTCGATCCGCGAGCTCGAGGGCCGCCTGCTGCAGGTCACCGCGCAGGCGTCGCTGCTGAAGATGCCGGTGTCGCTGGCACTTGCCGAGGAGATCATCGGCTCGGACAGCGCCGAGGTCGAGATCACGCCCGACATCATCATTTCCGCGACCGCCGAGTTCTACGGCCTCACCGTCGCCGACCTCACCGGCCCCGGCAAGACCCGCCCGGTCTCCCACGCCCGCCAGGTCGCCATGTACCTGACCAGGTCGCTCATCGACATTTCGCTGCCGGCCATCGGCAAGGTCTTCGGCAACCGCGATCATTCGACCGTGCTGTACGCGCACCGGAAGATCCAGAAGGAGATCACCGACAAGCGCGCCACCCACGACCAGGTCAACGACCTGACCACGCGGATCCGCGAGCGCTCCCGCACCGTCGGCTGATTCCAGGGCGGGGTGCCGGGACAGCGCGCTTGCTTTGCGACCATCACGGCGCATTCCTTACTTAATGCGTGTAATTACTTCTGTGTAATTCGGAGAGCCGCGTCACACCGAACCTGTGGTCAACCAGCCGATTTCGGTTCACCGACCTGTGGATGAAAACGCGTCTTCTGTGGAAGAATCCGGAGATCGCTGATCCATCCACAGAACGCCCGGTTCATCCACAGAATCATCAACTTTCGCTCCACACGAGGATCTCCGAGCCGACCTGCGGCGCGGACGGCGGCTCACAGAATTCACAGCCCCTACTACTTCTTCCAACCTTTCATCTCAATCAACGTCCGAGAAAAAGGGGCATGTCGACAAACCGCGCAGCGACCGACGCCGGCCGCGCGCCGAACGACAAGATCTCGGAGACCCCGGTCATGGCCCGGGCGAAACTGGGTTAAGGTTGGGGTTCGAAGAAAGACCGGCGAAGGCCGGACCGCCCGCGACCGCGGGCGGATGACGATTCGTGGAATTCATGGAGGGACGATGGAGCAGACGGACGTGCGTCTCCGCGCCGCCAAGGACGATCTCGCTGACGCGGTGGGGTGGGTCGCACGTAATCTGCCGACGCGTCCGACGCAGCCGATCCTCCGCGGAATGGTCTTCACCGCCGGCGACGACGGCCTGGAGATCACCGGATACGACTACGAGGTGTCCACGCAGATCCGCATCGCCGCGGAGATCTCCGAGACCGGTCGTTTCGCGGTCAACGGCAAGCTGGTCTCCGACATCGTCTCCAAGCTGCCCAACAAGCCGATCGACATGCATTACGACGGCACGAAGGTGCTGGTCACCTGCGGAAAGTCGCGATTCGAGCTGCCCGCGATGACGCTGGAGGACTACCCGGCGCTGCCGTCGGTGCCCGCCGCCACCGGCACGATCGACCCGCAGCTGTTCACCGAGGCCATCGGCCAGGTGGCCGTGGCCGCCGGCCGCGACGAGACGCTGCCGATGCTCACCGGCATCCGCATGGAAACCGAGGGCGACACGGTCACCATGGCCGCGACCGACCGTTTCCGCCTGGCCGTGCGCACGTTCCAGTGGAACCAGATCCCGGACGGCAACGCCGAGCTGCTCATCCCGGCCAAGACGCTGGCCGACACCGCGCGCTCGCTGGACTCAGGTTCCAGTGAGCCGGTCACCCTGGCATTCGGCGATGGATCCGACGGCCGCACCGTCGGCGCCGATGGCCTGCTGGGCATCCTCGCCGATCCCCGCCGCACCACCACGCGCCTGCTCGACGCGGAATTCCCGAAGTTCCGGCCGCTGCTGCCGAAGCAGCACTCGTCGCTGGCGTCGGTGCGCATCGATCCGCTGCGCGAGGCCATCCGCCGCGTGTCCCTGGTCGCCGATCGCGGCGCCCAGATCCGCATGGACTTCTCCGAGGGCCAGGTCGTCCTGTCCGCCCACGGCGACGAAGCCGGCCGGGCCGAGGAAGTGCTGGAATGCGCCTTCGTCGGCGAGCCGCTGCTCATCGCGTTCAACCCGGGCTACCTGTCCGACGGCCTGTCGGCGATCCACACCGATCGCGTGGTCATGGGCTTCACGCAGCCGTCGCGCCCCGCGGTGCTCATCCCCGAGCCGGATGAGCTGCCGGAGGCCGGCGAGGACGGCATGTTCCCGAACCCGGAGACGGAATTCACGTACCTGCTGATGCCCGTCCGCCTTCCGGGCTGACCGGCGCCGACCGGGCGGAAGGGATGCGGGGCGCGGTCCCCGCGGTGCCGACATGTATCTGCGTTCGCTGAGCCTGCGCGACTTCCGGTCGTGGCCGGACCTGAGCCTTGAGCTGGAACCCGGCATCACCGTGTTCACCGGCCGCAACGGGTACGGCAAGACCAACATCGTCGAAGCCGTCGGTTACCTGTCCACGCTGTCGTCGCATCGCATTTCCACCGATGCGCCGTTGGTCAGGTCGGGTGCGGACACGGCGCGGATCTCGGCCACGGCGGTCAACGACGGCCGCGAGCTCACCGCGCACCTGCTGATCAACCCGCACCGCGCCAATCAGGCGCAGCTCAACCGCACCCGCCTGCGCAGCCCCCGCGAGCTGCTGGGCACCGTGCGGTCGGTGTTCTTCGCTCCGGAGGATCTGGAGCTGGTCAAGGGCGAGCCGGCGCAGCGCCGGCGCTACCTCGATGACCTGCTGGCGGTGCGCCGCCCGCGCATGGCCGGGGCGCGCCTGGAGTACGACCGCATTCTCCGCCAGCGAAACGCGCTGCTCAAGACCGCCGGCGGTTCGCTGCGCCGCGGCTACTCGACGGCGGAGGGCCAGGCGGCGCTGGCCACGCTGGATACGTGGGATGCGCAGTTGGCCCACGTCGGGGCGATCATCACCGCCGCCCGCATCGCGCTGGTCCAGGAGCTCGGCCCGCGCGTCGTCGAGGCGTATGCAACGCTCGCCCCCTCGTCGCGGCCGGCCACCGTCGATTACCGCACGAAGCTGCCGGTCGACGACGTCCCCGCCGATGCCGAGGTCATCGAGGCACTCCTGCTCACCGAGCTCGGCGCCCGCCGCCACCGTGAGATCGAGCGCGGCCTCAGCCTCGTCGGCCCGCACCGCGATGACCTGCAGCTCAACCTCGGAAACGACATGGCCAAGGGCTTCGCCAGCCACGGGGAGACCTGGTCGTTCGCGCTGTCGCTGCGCCTGGCCGCGTATCTCATGCTCCGCGAGGAGGGCCCGGACCCGGTGCTCGTCCTCGACGACGTCTTCGCCGAGCTCGATCGCCATCGCCGCGAGGCGCTGGTTGGCATCGCGAAGCAGGCCGAGCAGGTGCTCATCACCTCCGCCGTCGGCGAGGAGCTCCCGGACGGGCTTTCCGACGTCGCGAACCTGAGCACGCACGTCGTTTCCGTCGAAGAGACCGGGTCGGGACGGATCTCCGTCCTCGATGCGGAATCGGACGATGCGGAACCGAACGATGGAGAAGGAGAAGGCACCGGCGACGAAGAGTCCGCCACCGCGGATCCGGAAACCGATGGCGGTGCGCCATGACCGACGGGGACGCTCCGGACCTGGTCGGCGACGTATTCGGCCGCATGCGGTCGACGGCGAAAATGGGAGGCAAGAACCCTCCATCCCTGCAGCGCCCTGCCCGGAAGAACTCGGGATTCACGCTGGAGGCGGGGCCGCGCGTCGTCAAGCGAAACGAGGACGGCGATGCGGTCTCCGGCAGCGGGGAAACGGTCCCCGTCGTCCGCGATCGCGCCGGCACGCGCGTGCCGCAACGGCTGCTGTACCGGGAGGGCATCCGCATCCGCCGGCAGCGCGACCGCAGCCCGCTGGCCTTCGGCGCGATCCTCGCAGGCCAGTCGGACGAGCGGGGCTGGCGGCGCAACATCGCCAACGGCATCATCATGTCGAAATGGCCGGAGATCGTGGGCGAGGTCATCGCCGATCACGCGGAGGTCGTGGAGTTCAAGGAGGGCGAACTCGTGGTGCAATGCGCCTCGAGCACGTGGGCGACGCAGCTGCGGCTGGCGCAATCGGCCATCCTGAAGACGATCGCGGAGGAGGTCGGGGACGGGATCGTCGAAAAGCTGCAGATCAAGGGCCCGTCGGGGCCGAGCTGGACCAAGGGGCGCCTGCGGGTGAAGGGCCGCGGGCCGCGCGACACCTACGGATAGGCCGCCGGATCCGGTTGTATTCGCCGCGCAATGGTGGATCACACCGAGCGGATTTCGCGAAAATCGGCGCTGAACGCCTTTTTCCCGCGCCCTGATGCGCGTCCGGTGGGGGACTACGGGGTAAGATGGAGCGGTATATCAAGCGCACCAACAAAGGGAGACCGGTTCCACAGTGGCTGCCACCGAAAACCATTACGACGCCTCATCGATCACCATCCTCGAGGGGCTCGAGGCCGTCCGCAAACGACCCGGCATGTACATCGGCTCGACGGGCGAGCGCGGCCTGCACCACCTGGTGTGGGAGGTCGTGGACAACTCCGTCGACGAGGCGATGGCCGGGTACGCGTCCGAGGTCAAGGTGACGCTGCTGGAGGACGGCGGCGTCGAGGTCGTCGACGACGGCCGCGGCATCCCGGTGGAGATGCACCCGACGGGCGCGCCGACGGTGCAGGTCGTCATGACCCAGCTCCACGCCGGCGGCAAGTTCGACTCCGAGTCCTACGCCGTGTCCGGCGGCCTCCACGGCGTCGGCATTTCCGTGGTCAACGCGCTGTCGACGCGCGTCGAGGCGGAGATCATCCGCGACGGCAACGTGTGGTTCCAGAACTTCAACACCGCCGTGCCGGAAGACCTGGTGCAGGGCAAGAAGGCCCGTGGCTCGGGAACGACCATCCGGTTCTGGCCGGACGCGGAGATCTTCGAGACCACCGAGTTCAACTTCGACACCATCGCCCGCCGCCTGCGCGAGATGGCGTTCCTGAACAAGGGCCTGACCATCACGCTCACCGACAAGCGCGTGTCGGAGGCTGAGCTGGAGGCCGAGGCGCTGGCCGAGCAGGCCGAGAAGGAGTCGGCCGCGCTGGTCGACGACGCCGAGGGCGGCAACGGCGCCGGCGAGGGCACCGAGGACCAGGTGGCCAAGGCGAAGAAGCGCCGCGAGAAGAAAAAGGTCTACCACTTCCCGAACGGCCTGCAGGACTACGTCGAGTCGCTGAACAAGTCGAAGAACATCATCCACCCCTCGATCATCAGCTTCGAGGCCGGCGGCGAGGGCCATGAGGTCGAGATCGCCATGCAGTGGAACAACGGCTACTCGGAGTCGGTGCACACCTTCGCCAACACCATCAACACCATCGAGGGCGGCACCCACGAGGAGGGCTTCCGTTCCGCGCTGACGTCGCTGATGAACCGCTACGCCCGCGAGCACAAGCTGCTCAAGGACAAGGAAGCCAACCTCACCGGCGAGGACGCCCGCGAGGGCCTGGCCGCGGTGATTTCCGTGCGCGTGGCGGACCCGCAGTTCGAGGGCCAGACGAAGACGAAGCTGGGCAACACCGAGATCCGCTCCTTCGTGCAGCGCATGACCAACGAGCACATCGCGCACTGGCTGGAGGCGAATCCGGCGGAGGCGAAGGCGATCGTCAACAAGGCGATCGCGTCGGCCCATGCCCGCCAGGCGGCCCGCAAGGCCCGTGACCTGGTGCGCCGCAAGTCCGCGACGGATCTGGGCGGCCTGCCCGGCAAGCTGGCGGATTGCCGCTCGAAGGATCCGATGAAGTCGGAGCTGTTCGTGGTGGAGGGCGATTCCGCCGGTGGTTCGGCGAAGTCGGGCCGCAACTCCATGTTCCAGGCGATCCTGCCGCTGCGAGGCAAGATCCTCAACGTGGAGAAGGCGCGCCTGGACAAGACGCTGAAGAACGCCGAGGTCCAGGCGATCATCACGGCGCTGGGCACGGGCATCCACGACGAGTTCGATCTGTCCAAGCTGCGCTACCACAAGATCGTGCTCATGGCCGACGCCGACGTCGACGGCCAGCACATTGCGACGCTGCTGCTCACGCTGCTGTTCCGCCTGATGCGCCCGCTCATCGACGAGGGCCACGTCTACCTGGCCCAGCCGCCGCTGTACAAGCTCAAGTGGGGCAAGGGCGAGCCGGGCTTCGCGTTCTCCGATGCCGAGCGCGACCAGATGGTCGCCGAGGGCCTGGCCGCCGGCCGGAAGATCAACAAGGACGACGGCATCCAGCGCTACAAGGGCCTGGGCGAGATGAACGCCTCGGAGCTGTGGGAGACCACCATGGATCCGGATCACCGCGTGCTGCGCCAGGTCGCGCTGGAGGATGCGCAGAAGGCCGACGAGCTGTTCACCATCCTCATGGGCGATGACGTCGCGTCGCGCCGTTCCTTCATCACCCGCAACGCCAAGGACGTCCGCTTCCTGGACGTCTAGGCCGCACACGGGTCCCGGGGCCGGTTCCGGTTGGACCGGCCCCGACCTGTTGCTTTACGACGCCGATGGGGCGCCGGCAACCGTTCCGAAATAGAATGGTTGACGGCGCCCCATTATCGTGAACGGCCACCGGTTTTTAGCGGTGGCCGTCGCAAAGCAGCCGGACGGCTACTCGGGCCCTACCCGGACCCTATTCGGACGAAGACGGGATCGGGATCTCGCCGGAGCCGCCGGGGATGACGGCGCCCGAGCAGGCGCCCGTCGCCGGCGCGCCGTTGAACATGGCCAGGATGAAGCCGACGCCGAAGGGCGCGCCGCTGACCGCCTGCGCGAAGTGGTTGTAGGTGTTGATCTTCGGCAGGACGTCATCGCGGTAGAACACCTGGCCGCCGGCCGCGCACCACTGGTCGGCGAGGTCGCGGGCCTGGTGGTACTCGACGTTGAGGTCGTGGCGGCCCGAGACGATCATCGTCGGGGCGGCGGGGACGCCGTGGCCGATGTACTGGTCGTCCATGGCCTTGCGGCCCTCGGGGATGTCGCCCAGGGTCTCGTCGAGGCTGCGGCCGCCCTCGGTCCACTCGTTGGTGCGCTGGTTGCCGTACTTCTTGGTGATCTCATCGGTGCACATGGTGGACAGGTCCTCGAGGGTGTCCTTGCCGCGCTGGTTCATGTGGCGGTCCATGATCGGCGCGAGCTCCGGGTAACGCGCGGCCAGGCCGTTGATGGTGAAGCCGATGGCGCCGACCAGGTCGGATCCGTCGATGTTGCGCTGCACCGCGTCGAGGTTGGCCGGGGGCGCCGAGGCGTAGGCGGCGGCGACGTCGAGCTCCGGGGCGTAGGCGGTGGCGGCCTCGACCGCCGCGGCGGAGGCGCCGCCGCCCTGCGAGTGGCCGTAGAAGGCGACCTGGCCAGTGCCGCCGGCGATGTTGCGGGCGGCGCGGGCGCCGTCGAGCATCGCGTGGGCTTGCTCGGCGCGGTTCATGTACGTGTGCATGCCCGGCGTGCCCATGCCGATGTAATCGGTGACGAACACCCGGACGCCCGCGGCGGCGAAGACGCGGTCGTAGATTCCCTCCAGGTTGACCAGGCGGCCCGAGCTGATCGGATCGGCGTGGTTGTCCAGCGGCCAATTGCGCGACGGGGCGCACTGATCGCCCTGGCCGACCGTGCCGCGGCCGATGACCACGGTCGGGCGCTCGCCCTGGCCCATCCACGGCGTCGCGGGCTCGACCATGTAGCCGCTGACCGGCACGGCGTTGCCGTGCATGTCGGTGGTGGAGTACAGCACCTTGGTCACCGACTCCGGCATCGGGTACGGCAGCTCCGGCGGCAGGGGAGACGCCGTGGCCGGGGTGGTGCGCAGGATCGAGCCCGGGGCGCCGGCCGTGACCGTCGTCGTGTCGTAGAAGGGGTCGTACGGGACCTTGTCGCCGGCCGAGGCGTCGGCGTTTTCGCCGGCACCTCCGCCGGAGCCGCCCGAGGACCCGGCGGAACCGGCACCCGGCAGGCCCGGCATGCCCGGCAGTTCAGGGCTCCCGGTCGCACCCGGCAGACCCGGCAGCTCGGGGAGGTTCGGGGCGGCGGCGGCCGGGGTGAGCAGGCCCCCGATCGTCATGGTGCTGGCAAGGAACGCGGCGGCGGCGCGGCGCCGGAATCGAGTCGAGGATCGCATGTTCCGGATTATTCACAAACGTAAACTAGCGTGCGGACGTTTTCGCGAAAAACCCCTCGCTGCCAGTGAATTTGACGGGTACATCAGCGAAGTGGAACGTCGAAACTCCCGCGCAACACCGTTCTCGGCGCCGGCCCGGTTTTCCCCCCGCCGCAACCGGGGATATCGTATCGCCCGTGAACGAACACGAGGACAAGGCGAATTCCGAAGCCGCGGAGATTCCCGGGGACATCGTCCCGGGCGCCGACGGCGAGCGCGTCGAATCCGTCTCCCGCACCCGCGAGGAGCCGGAGATGATCGAGCGCGTCCTCCTCGACGGTTCGGTCACCCCGATGCAGGTGCATCGGCCCGTCGGAAAGCCCCAGGCGATCGTGGTGTTCTTCCCGGGCTTCGGCATGGGCGCGCGCTACTACTGGCCGATGGCGCAGGAGCTGCGCGATCGCGGTTACGCGGTGCTCGTCTCCGAGCTCCACGGCCAGGGCGGCCAGACCGCCCGGGCGACGCGGCGCCAGCAGTGGGGCTACCACGAGCTGGCCGCCATCGACTTCCCGGCCGCCGTCGCTGCCGCGCGCACCGAGTTCGAGGAGCCCGGCGAGCGCCTTCCCCTCTATCTCATGTGCCATTCGATGGGCGGGCAGATCGGGTCGCTGTACCTGTCGCGCCCGGAGGCCGACGTCGACGGCATGATCACGGTCGGCTCCGGAACGCCCCACTACATCCGCTTCGCGGGCCGCGAGTACATCCGCCTGTGCTGGGGCGGGCCGGTGATGTGGACCGCGGCGACGATCCTCGGCTACTGGCCGGCGGGTCCGTGGGACCTGGCCCGGTACGGCCGTCAGTCGGGCCGGCACGTCCGCGAGTGGGCCATGTTCGCCCGCAACGGCCGCCTGCACCCGACGAAGGCGGACCAGGATTATGAGCGCGAGATGCCCAAGGTCACCACGCCCGTGCTCATGCTGACCTGCGACGGAGACCGCGATTGCACCCCGGATTCCGCCATGGACCTGGCTTCCCGCCTGCCCAAGGCCGCCCGTTTCGAGTTCGTCGACCGCCGCCTCGGCCACAACCGCTGGGCGCGCGAGCCGGAGGCGGTTGCGGATCGCTTCGAGACGTGGATCCAGGAGCTTGACGACGGCCGGCCCTGGCCCTGATCGCCCCAATCCCCGGTGCGCCGGGGGAGCCGTCGGCCGGTAACGGTGGCGGCGGCGATGGTGATGGCGCAGCCCCGGTTCAGTGAGCGGGGTGCCGCACGCCCGCGATGGCCGCGGCGCGGTCGAAGGACATGTGCGTGCCCGCCAGCCGGCCCCGCACCATCACCGCCGTCACCGCGAAGGCATCGTTGCCGCGGTCCAGGGGTTTGAGCCGGCGCAAAGTCTCCGCCATCGCCCGCAGCCGATCCTCGAGCCCGGCGTGCACGTCGACGCCGGCGATGGACCCCTCTTCCGCGGCGGCCGCCGCGGACAGTGCCCACGGTCGCACGATGGCGGCGCCGTCGAACTCCGGCAGCAGCTCGGCGAGCACGTCGACGACCGACACCAGGTCTTCGGCGGACAGAGGGCGGATCGGCATCAGCGGGCCAGGCGCCGCAGCACCGCGGCGTGGGATTCGACGGTCTCGGCGGCGAGCATGCGCACCTCCGCATCCCGTACCGAGCGGGCCGCGGCCTCCACGATCGCCCGCCGGGCCGCCTCCTGCTTCGACGTGCCGGCCGTGGCCGCCAGCAACGCCAGTGCCCGATCTTCGGCGGGGCTGAGCCGCAACGTCATCGCCATGGCGCCAGAATAACGCCCGCGGCGCAAAAGTGGTATCACGGTGATACCGGGTGGGCGGGGAAACGTCGCAAAGCAGGCCCTCCAACGGCCTTCAGGGCCAACGGCGCAGCGTATGATGGGGGAGTCAAACTCCCCGCACGCGCCACCCGACCCCGGGACAACCGGCGCGGACCATGCGGACTAGCAGAGCGCGGGACAACCCGGAGGTACAACGAGTGAGCGACGACAACGGCACCCTCTTCGGAGGCGGCGTCGGCGGCGGCGGCGACCAGATCCGCCCCATCGACATCAACGACGAGATGCAGTCCAGCTACATCGACTACGCGATGTCCGTCATCGTGGGCCGAGCACTGCCGGAGGTGCGCGACGGCCTCAAGCCCGTCCACCGCCGCATCCTCTACGCCATGTACGACAACGGCTACCGCCCCGAGCGCGGCTACGTGAAGTCCGCCAAGCCCGTCTCGGACACCATGGGCAACTACCACCCCCACGGCGACTCGGCCATCTACGACACCATGGTCCGCATGGCCCAGCCGTGGTCCATGCGCTACCCGCTCGTCGACGGCCAGGGCAACTTCGGCTCCCGCGGCGACGACGGCCCAGCCGCCATGCGATACACCGAGGCCCGCCTCACCCCGCTGGCCATGGAGATGGTCCGCGACATCCGCGAGAACACCGTCGACTTCCAGCCCAACTACGACGGCCGCACCACCGAGCCCGTCATCCTGCCGTCGCGCGTGCCGCAGCTGCTGATGAACGGCTCCGGCGGCATCGCCGTCGGCATGGCCACCAACATCCCGCCGCACAACCTGCGCGAGGTCGCCGCCGCCATCAACTGGTGCCTGGACAACCCCGACGCCGACGACAAGTCCGCGCTCGAGGCCATCATGGGCCACATCAAGGGCCCCGACTTCCCCACCGCCGGCCAGATCGTCGGCGACAAGGGCATCCAGGACGCCTACACCACCGGCCGCGGCTCCATCCGCATGCGCGGCGTGACCTCCATCGAGCAGGAGGGCACCCGCCAGTCGATCGTCATCACCGAGCTGCCGTACCAGGTCAACCCCGACCGCCTCATCGCGAACATCGCCGAACAGGTCCGCGACGGCCGCCTCGCCGGAATCTCCTCCATCGACGACGAATCGGACCTCAAGTGGGGCATGCGCATCGTCGTCAAGCTCAAGCGCGACGCCGTGCCGCGCGTGGTGCTCAACAACCTGTACAAGCACTCCCAGCTGCAGACCAGCTTCGGCGCCAACATGCTGTCCATCGTCGACGGCGTGCCGCGCACCCTGCGCATCGACCAGATGGTCCGCCTCTACGTGGACCACCAGATCGAAGTCATCGTCCGCCGCACCCAGTACCGCCTGGACGAGGCCGAGAAGAAGGCCCACATCCTCCGCGGCCTGGTCAAGGCCCTGGACATGCTCGACGAGGTCATCGCGCTGATCCGCCGGTCCGCCACCGTCGACACCGCGCGCACCGGCCTGATGGAACTGCTCGACATCGACGAGGTGCAGGCCGACGCCATCCTGGCGATGCAGCTGCGCCGCCTCGCCGCCCTCGAGCGCCAGAAGATCATCGACGAGCTCGCCGAGCTCGAGAACAAGATCGCCGACCTCAAGGACATCCTCGCCAGCCCCGACCGCCAGCGCGCCATCGTCCGCGACGAGCTCGCCGAGGTCGTGGACAAGTTCGGCGACGACCGCCGCACCCAGATCATCGGCGCCATCGGCGACGTCACCGAGGAAGACCTCATCGCTCGCGAAAACGTCGTGGTCACCATCACCTCGACCGGCTACGCCAAGCGCACCAAGGTCGACGCGTACAAGTCGCAGCGCCGCGGCGGCAAGGGCGTGCGCGGGGCGGACCTGAAGCAGGACGACATCATCCGCCACTTCTTCGTCTGCTCCACGCACGACTGGATCCTGTTCTTCACCAACCGCGGCCGCGTCTACCGCCTCAAGGCCTACGAGCTGCCCGAGGCCACCCGCGCCGCCCGCGGCCAGCATGTGGCCAACCTGCTGGAATTCCAGCCGGGCGAGCGCATCGCCGAGGTGCTGCAGATCCAGACCTACCAGGACTCCCCGTACCTGGTGCTGGCCACCACCGAGGGCAAGGTGAAGAAGTCCCGCCTGGAGGAGTACGACTCCGCCCGCAGCGCCGGCCTCATCGCCATCAACCTCAAGGAGGGCGATTCCCTCATCGGCGCCCGCCTGTGCTCCGGCGACGACGACCTGCTGCTCATCTCCGAGCGCGGCCAGGCCATCCGCTTCACCGCCTCCGACGACGCGCTGCGCCCGATGGGCCGCGCCACCGCCGGCGTGCTGGGCATGCGCTTCAAGGGCGACGACAAGCTGCTGAGCATGGTCGTCGTGGAGCAGGGCCAGCACCTGCTGGTCGCCACCACCGGCGGCTACGGCAAGAAGACCCCGCTGGACGAGTACGCCCCGCAGGGCCGCGGCGGCCAGGGCGTGCTCACCCTGAAGTACGACCCGAAGCGCGGCGCGATCATGGGCGCGCTGGTGGTGTCCAACGACGACGAGATCTTCGCCGTCACCTCCGCCGGCGACATCATCCGCACCCGCGTCAACGAGATCCGCGCGACGTCGCGGGCCACGAAGGGCGTCCGCCTGGTCAACCTGGCCGACGGCACCGAGCTGCTGGCCATCGACCGCAACGTCGAGGACGAGGGCGAGGAGACGGCGGTGAAGGTCTCCGAGACCGGCACCCTCGACATCGTCGACCCGCGCCCGGGCGGCGTCTCCGCCTCCGACAACGAGGACGAGCCCGCCGACGCCGGTGACGCCGACGAGGGCGACGAGGAGTAGCCCATGACCGACACCCAACTGCTGGTCCGCCGGATCAGCCCGTGGACCACGCTGCGGGTCTCGGCGGCGATCAGCGTCATCGGGTTCCTCGCCTGGATGGTGGCGGTGGCGGTGCTCTACCTCCTCTTCGAGGCGATGGGCTTCCGCGACCGCTTCAACGACCTCCTCGGCGGCGACGCGGCCCTCGGCGCCGGCCTGCTCTTCGCCGTCGCGGCGGGCATCGGGGTGCTGTGGGCGGTGCTCATCACCGCGCTGGCCACCCTCGGTGCCGTGGTCTACAACGCCTGCTCCGATTTGGTCGGCGGCGTGACGGTCACGCTCGACGACGTCGAATAGGGGGTGGGCGGCGGCCCCTCCCCGAAAGGGCCGCCCCTCCTCGGTAGGCCCGACTCCTCTCCGGCTAACCCACCCCGAATGGCGAGAATGGCCTGTTGTAACGGGTGGGTTAGGTCATTCGAGGTGGGTTAGCGGGCAGGCGTCGTCAAGCCGAAGCCGGGGACCGGCACACTCCGGCGACGCTCGCGAGCAAGCGCCGAAAAAGGTTGCTGACCAGCCGATTTGGTTTCCCCCGAGATTCCGGGTTAAGTTATATCCCGGTTCAGGGGCCTATAGCTCAGGCGGTTAGAGCACTTCGCTGATAACGAAGGGGTCGGAGGTTCAAGTCCTCCTAGGCCCACCACGAACGGGCCCCGCGCCGACGAAGCCACAGCTCGTCGGCGCGGGGTTTTTCCGTCGCCGTGAACCGGGGCCTTAGCTCAATTGGTAGAGCACCACCTTTGCAAGGTGGGGGTCAGGGGTTCGATTCCCCTAGGCTCCACGAGAAGAGGGAAGGGCCGACGATTGACGTCGGCCCTTTTCGCGATTTCGGGGTGGGGATCAGCGCATGCTGTCCCGTGGCCCCATCCTGTGCCTTGACGCTTCCCTTTACCCGTCCCTTGGCCGTTCCCTTAACCCGGATGAGCGGGCTTTCGGTCCGGCGGAGGGGCCGGGGAGGGGCCGGGGAGGGGGGTTAACGGCACTAACTGCCGACGCTTCGGCGATTTGATGCAACGAAATCGCCGAAGCGTCGGCAGTTAGTGCCGTTCATGTCGGGGTTTCGGCTAGTTGGGGTGCGGGAGGCACGGTGGGGGCGGCGTACTGAAGTGGCGGCATGCGGAAGCGGGGGCGTGCGGTAGCAGCGGCGTACGGAAGAGGCGGCATGCGAAAGCGGCGGCGTGCGGTAGCCGCGGCGTGCGGAAGGGGCGGCATGCGGGAGCGGCAGCGTGCGGAAGGGGCGGCATGCGAAAGCGGCGCCCTCCCGAGTGATTCGGGAGGACGCCGCTTCGTCGTTCGGTGCCGGTGTCGGCAGTGGTGCCGGGCCGGCCGTTGCGCGATGTTCCGCGCGGAGGGGTCAGGCCCGGCGGCCGGCGACTACTTCTCGTCGTCGATGATCGGCTTCGGGGCCTCGTCGACCTGCTCCGGCATCTGGCCCGGGTTCGGGGCGCCCGGCTTCGGGGCAGCGCCCTTGCCCTTGGCGGCACCCGGCTTCGGCGCGGCACCCGGCTTCGGCGCGGCACCCGGCTTCGGCGCGGCACCCTTGGCGCCGCCCGGCTTCGGGGCGTTGGCCTTCGGGGCCTTGACCTCGGACTGGACCTTCACCTCGGTCGGGGCGACGTCACCGGAGACGTCGCCGTCATTGGCCTTCGACTCGTCGGCCTTGTCGGCCTCCTTCTGGGCCTCCTTGGCGGCGGTCTCCTCGGCGGCCTTGGCCTCCTGGGTCTTCTCCTCGGCCTTGGCGCGCTCCTCCGCGGCCTTGGCTTCGGCGGCCTTCTTGGCCTCGTCCGCCTTGTCGGCGGCGGCCTCGGCGGCGTCGGCGCGCTTGTCGGCGGCATCGGCCTGGGCGCCGGCGGTGGTGGACTTCGCGGCGGCGGCCTTCTCGGCGGAGGCATCCTTGGCCTCGTCGACCTTCTTCGCCGACGCGTCCTTGACCTCGTCCGCCTTCTTCGCGGCGGCGTCCTTGACCTCGGCGGCCTTGTCGGCGGCGACGTCCTTGGCCTGGCCGGCCTTGGCGGCGACGGTCTCCTTGACCTCCGCGGCCTTCTGCTTGACCGGGGCCGGATCGACCGGCAGCTTGCCGCCGGACTTCAGCTTCCACACGATCGCGGCGACGACCGCGGCGACCACGGCGAAGACGATGGAACCGGTGGCGATGCGGCCCGACTTCGCGCGGCGCGCCTCCTTGCCGGAGAGCTTGTCGGCGGTCTGCTGCACCTTCTTCTCCAGGTCCTTGCGCGTGGACTTCGCCAGCTTGGCGGCGTCCTTGCGGCCGGCCTTGGCGCGCTTGGCCAGATCCTTGCGGGTGGCGGCGGCCTGCTTCTCGGCGTTCTTGCGCGCCTTCTTGGCATCGCGGTTCGCCTTGAAGCCCTTCTTCTCCGCGTTCTTGCGGATCTTCGCGACCTTCTTCGCCGACTGCTTGCGGTTCTTCTCGCCGGCCTTCTTCAGGTCGGCGACACCATCGGTGGCGCGGTCGCGCAGGGCCTCGGCCTCGGACACGACGTCGTCGCCGAGGGTCTGGAGCTGGCCACGGGCGTCATCGGCGAACGCCGACGCCTTCTTCATGGTCTCCTTGTTGCGCTTGTCGGCGACCTTCTTGGCGTCCTGCATCGTGTCGTACAGTTCGGCGGCCTTCTTGTCGCGGTAGTCGGCGTAAGCCTCGTAAGCCGACTTGGCGCCCTTGAGAGCCAGCGAAACGGTGCTGGGGTACATGGTGTGGTGCTCTCCTCGTCAGTGTGGACAATCTCCGTGGCCGCCGGGCGCCCGTTCGGGGCGCACGATGGCACGGTGTTCACCATCCAGCGTATTCGTTTCCGCGCTCTGCGGTGGCGGTCCGGGAAGATGTTGGCGGATCGTGATCCTGCTTTCATCGAGCCTTCGCCGCACCTTCGTTGAACGCCGCGCCGAATCGCCGGTATCCTCGGCGGGGTGACCATGAAAACCGCCACTGCAACCGTCCACACCAACCACGGTGACATCGTCATCGACCTGTTCGGCAATCACGCTCCCGTGACCGTCGACAACTTCGTCGGCCTGGCCGAGGGCACCAAGGAGTACTCGGGCCAGAACGCGTCGGGCACCGAGTCGGGCCCGTTCTACGACGAGGCCGTGTTCCACCGCATCATCGCCGGGTTCATGATCCAGGGCGGCGACCCGCTGGGCACCGGCACCGGCGGCCCGGGCTACAACTTCGACGACGAGATCCATCCGGAGCTCCAGTTCGATCGCCCGTACCTGCTGGCCATGGCGAACGCCGGCAAGCGCGGCGGCCGCGGCACGAACGGCTCGCAGTTCTTCATCACCGTCGTGCCGACCCCGCACCTCAACGGCAACCACACCATCTTCGGTGAGGTCGCCGACGACGAGTCCCGCAAGGTGGTCGACGACATCGCGCGCATCGCCACCGATCATTGGGATCGCCCGGTGGAGCCGGTCGTCATCACGGGCATCGACATCGCCAAGTAACCCCGGTACCCATTCCGGCTGCAGCGCCGGCGGACTTCGCGTCCGTCGGCGCTTTTTCGTGCGCCCATGAGGGGGCGGGGGCTTTTAGGCAGGCAGAGAGGCAGGGTCGGAGGCGGGCTCAGAGACAGGCTCCGAGCGTGTGCGGGCACGGAGGACCGGGGTGAATCGGGGCCGCACCCTCCGGTGAACTCTCAATGTGTACTTCAGGGGGTAGTGGGGGAGGGGTGTTGATCCACATGTCCACAGCCCTGTGGATGGATTCTTCCGGCAGTCATCCACCCTTCCGCCAACGTTTCGGTCGCTTTACGACGCCCACGCGGGCGTACTCCGCCGTTCAACAAAGCTCCACAGGGATGTCCACACTTGTGGATAATTCCACTGTTGTAATTTACGAAAAGCCGTGCGAAACACGTGAAAACGACGTGAACACACGGTTACCCGGAGACCCACAGGGGTATACGGCGTTGTTGTGCACAGGATCATCCACAGGCTGTGGATGATGTGGACAGTTTCCACCGGCCGCCGCGGGCCGACTTTACGGAACCCGGCGCCGAATCCATCCACAGGCGTCCACAGGCGGCGGTCCACGTTCATCCACAAATTACACCGTTGGTACACAGCTTTCTGTGGAAGGATCGCGCAGCACCCGCCGGCGCCCAGATCGGGGAAATGTGCGGTTGCATGCCCGAAACGGGGGCGACGAGGCGTCGTCAAGCACCCCCGTACCCGGACAAACGACGACGCCCCGCGCACGAGGCGCGGGGCGTGGGAAAAGCCGGGGAAAAAGGGGGCGTCAGCGCCAACCCATGGTCATGAGCAGACCGACGACGAACATGCCGAAGCCGATGACGTAATTCCAGGCGTTGAGCTCCACCATGAACGGGATCGACGGGCCCGCGATGTAATTGACCACCAGCCACAGCAGACCGATGGCCATCAGGCCGAACATGACGATCTTGTACCAGGTGGGGGTCTGGGTGGAGTTGATCTTCACCGGGGTGCGGCTGATCCCGGAGCCGCCGGCCGGCGCGTTGGTCGTGCGATTCACCTTTGCCTTGGGCATCGGATCCCCATTCCATCTAGTAGTCGGTCGTGCCGTGATCTGCCGCGCGACGGCGTCGAGCAGCGACCCGTCGGCGTATCGGCGACCAATCTACCAGTATGATTCTGGCTCATGCGCATCCTCGTCGTGGACAACTATGACAGCTTCGTCTTCAATCTGGTCCAGTACCTCGGCCAGCTCGGCGAGTCGACGACCGTGTGGCGCAACGACGACGAGCGCCTGGCCGACCCGGCCGCCGTGGCCCGCGAGTTCGACGCGGTGCTGCTCTCGCCCGGGCCCGGGACGCCCGCCGATGCCGGGCAGACCCCCGCGATGGTCCGGGCCTGCGCCGACGCCGGGACCCCGCTGCTCGGCGTGTGCCTGGGGCACCAGGCCATCGGCGAAGTCTTCGGCGCGACCGTCGCCCGCGCCGACGAGCTGCTCCACGGCAAGACGTCCCCCGTCTCGCACGACGGCACCGGGGTGCTGCGCGGGCTGGCGAATCCGTTCATCGCCACCCGCTACCACTCGCTGACCGTCGACGAGTCGACGCTGCCGAGCGAGCTCATCGCCACCGCCCACACCCCCTCCGGCATGCTCATGGCCATGCGCCACCGTGAGCTGCCCATCCACGGCGTGCAGTTCCACCCCGAATCGGTGCTCACCCAGTTCGGGCACCGCATGCTGGCCAATTGGCTGACCGAGGCCGGCGGCACCTACTCCGAGGCCCTGCTCGGCGCGCTCGAGGACGAGCAGGCCGGCTACCAGCGGGCGTTCGACGACGTAGTGGCTGGCTGAGTAGTGGCTGGCTGAGTGGTAGCCGGCTGAGCCGCCCCCATCGCCGCCCCACCGCCGCGCACCCCCACCACCCACGCGCCGAGGCCCGGCCCCTCCTGGAGAGGGACCGGGCCTCGGTCGTCGGCGGCGCCTACGTGGCTACCACCTTCAATTGTCGGGCAACCCCGGCACGGGGACGGGCACCGGCAGGTTGATGCCGCCGCCTCCGCCCTCCGGGGGCGGCGGGGCGTCGACGCCGAGGACGAAGACGACCAGCTCGACGTCGCCGTCCTTGTTCACCACGGCGTCGCGGCCGGGGCGCTGGGTCTCCACGGTGTCCACCCGCGTCGGGTCGAGGGTGGTCACGGTGCTGCGGTTGATGGTGCCGGTGAATCCGGCGTCGCGCAGCGCGCGCTCGGCGTCGCCTGCGTTGCGTCCCTCGACGGAGGGCATGCGCATCTGGTTGCCGCGGGAGACGCGCAGCTCCACCGTCGAGTTGGTGGGCAGGCGCTCGCCGGCCTGCGGGACCTCGAGGACGCGGCCCTCGGGCTCCGTCGAGTCGATCTCGGTGACGCGCACGACGAAGTTCGCCGATTCCAGCGTCGCCCGCGCCGACTCCAGGTTCTGGCCGGTGACGTCGGGGACGGTCCTGGTCTCGGGCCCGGAGGACACCGTCAGGTTCACGCGCGTGCCCTTGGACACCTGCGCGCCGGCCGACGGCGACTGGTCGATGACGTGGCCGCGCTGGATGTCGGCGGACGGCTCCTCGCGCAGCTGCGGGTCGACCTGCAGGCCGGCTTCCTCCAGCAGGCGGCGGGCCTCCTCGGCCGGGGTGTCGCGCACGTCGGGCACGTCGGTGATCTCGCGGCCCGACGACACCTTCAGCACCACCGTCGAGCCCTCCGGCAACCCCGAACCGAAGGCGGGCTCGGTGGCGATGACGAAGTTGCGCGGGATGTCCGGGTGCGGCTCATCGTGGCGGTCGACGACGAAGCCGGCCTGCTCCAGCATTTCCTGCGCCTGGTCGGCGGACATGCCCTCGACCTGCGGCACCGCCACGGATTCGGTCTGGCCGGTGTCGGTGAACAGGTTGTAGGACACCACGCCGACGGCGCCGAGCAGCAGCGCCGCGATGGCCAGCCACGCGACGGTGGCGAACATGCCGCCCTTCTTCTTCTCGTCCTCGCGGTCGCGGGGCTCGGGCTCGCGTGCTTGGCGACGAGCCGGCGCCGCCCCACTCCGCCGCGGCCTCGCGGCGGCGGCGCCCGCCCCCGCACCGGCCGCGGCGGCGGGGACCGCCGAGCCGACGCGGGTACGGCCGTCGGAGCCGCGGGGATCGTCGTGGCCGTCATCGCCGTCATCCTCGAGATGCGGCAGCGCCGCAAGAGGGACCTCGCCCCGGCTGATGCGGCGCAGCTCCTCGGCGAAATCCGCCGCCGTGTCGTACCGCTCGGAGGGATCCTTGGCCATCGCCGTGAGCAAGACGGCGTCCAACGCCGTGCCGTCGTCGTCGGAAAGCCCCTTGACCAGGGTCGACGGCAACGGGGGATCGTCCTGGACATGCTGGTACGCCACCGACAGCGGGGTCTCGCCGGTGAACGGCGGCTGGCCGGTGAGGGTCTCGAAGAGCACGCAACCCACGCTGTAAATGTCCGAGCGGGCGTCGGCGGCCTTGCCGCGCGCCTGCTCCGGCGACAGGTACTGGGCCGTGCCGATCACCGCCGCCGTCTGCGTCATCGTGGTCGAATCGCCCAGCGCGCGGGCGATGCCGAAGTCCATGACCTTCACCGCGCCGGTGTTGGTCAGCATGATGTTCGCGGGCTTGACGTCGCGGTGGATGATGCCCTGCTCGTGCGAGAAATTCAGCGCATCGCACACGTCGGCCAGGATCGACGACGCGCGCCGCGGGTCCATCGGGCCCTCGCGGCGCACGATGTCGCGCAGCGTCTCGCCCTGCACCAGCTCCATGACGATGTACGGCACCGTGCCCATCGGGCCCTCGGTCTCGCCGGTGTCGAAGACGGAGACGATCACCGGGTGGTTGAGGAACGCCGCGTTCTTCGCTTCACGACGGAACCGCTCGAGGAAGTTCTCTTCCCTCGCGAGATCGGCGCGCATCATCTTCACCGCGACCTCGCGGCCGAGCAACGTGTCGTTGGCGGAATAGACGTCGGACATGCCGCCGACGCCGATGAGCCCGCCGAGCCGGTAACGGCCGGAGAGGAGTTCGTCGCCGCTGGTCATCGGAGACTCCCTTCGGTCAGGTGATGCTGTGGAGGTTCATGTGGTGGTGCTAGTGACGTTTCGTTCGAATGCTCGCGCAGATTGTCGGCCGATTTTTGGTTTCGGTGAAAAATCATCGTGCCACGTCCATCATCCCGTCAATCCGGGCGAAAGCGGGAGACCCGGAAACTCGGGTGCCCCGTTGACGTCGGCGTTGCCGCCGCCACCGCCGCCCGTGCCGCCGGTGCCGCCGCCGAGGCCGGGGAGGTCCTCGATCCCCGGCAGGGTGGGCACCTCGGGGACCTCCGGGGTGGGGGTCTCCGTTTCCGTCGGAGTCTGCGTCGGCGTCTGCGTTTCGGTGGGCTCGTCGGGCGTGGTCGTTTCGGTGGGCGCGTCCTCGGTGGTGCCGGTCGGGCCGGTCCACTCTTCGGTCACCGACTCCGTGGTCGTCCGCGTGCTCGTGGTCGGGGCGCCGGTGCCGCGGTCGGACATCATGCCCATAACCACCCACACCGCGCCGGCCAGCACCGCGAGCAGGAGGATCAGCGTCATCCACAGTCCGGCGTTGCTCTTCTTGCGCCGCTGCGGCCGCGGGGCGGGGCGTCGATCGGGTCGCGCAACGTCGTGTGCCCGCGTCCGGCCGGTCGCCGCAGCACCGGCAGCGCCCGCGCCGAGCAGGCCGGTCTCCGGCGGCTGGCGCAGGGCGGGCGACGTGAGCGCGCCCAGTTCGCTGGTGGCCGGATGCGCGGCATCGGACTGGCGGTGGGTGCTCGGCTGCACCCCGGCCGGCTGCGGCGGGCGATGGCCCTGCCGCACCCGCAGCACCGCCTGCGCCAGCTCCCGGCCATCGGCGTAGCGCCGGGCGGGATCCTTGCGCAGCATGATGCCGATGAGCTCGCGGATGTGCGGGTGCACCGTCTGCGGCAGCGCCGGCGGCGGCTCGTTGATGTGCGCCACCGCCACGGCGACGGTGGTGTCGCCGGCGAACGGCCGGCGGCCGGCGGCCATCTCGTAGGCCACGCAGCCCAGCGAGTAGACGTCCGTCGCCGGCGTGACCTGCTTGCCCTGCGCCTGCTCCGGGGACACGTACTGGGCGGTGCCCACGACCATGCCCGTGCGGGTCAGCGGCACGGCCTCGGCGGCCTTCGCGATGCCGAAGTCGGTGATCTTCACCGTGCCCTCCGGCGTGACCAGAAGATTGCCCGGCTTGATGTCGCGGTGGATCAGATCGCCCGCGTGAATCGCGGACAGGCCGTGGGCCGTCTGCTCCACGACGTCGAGCGCGAGGTGCTCGGGCAGCGTGCGGCGGCGGCGCAGGACGTCGGCAAGCGACTCGCCGCGGATGTACTCCATGACGATGTAGCAGGGGCCGTCGGCCCCGGGGCCCGGCTCGTCGTGCGAATGGATGGCCACGACGTTGGGGCTGTCGACGCTGCGGGCCGCGGACGCCTCGTTGCGGAAGCGCTGGCGGAACTCCTCGTCGTCGCCCAACTCGCGGTTGAGCACCTTCACCGCCACCGGGCGGTCGCCGGCCGTCAGATCGTCGGCGAGCCAGACCGTGGACATGCCGCCGCGGCCGAGCACCGAGCGGATGCGGTAGCGCGACGTGCCGAGCGCCTCCTGGACCGCCGCCGCCTCGGCGTCGAGGGGCTGGCCGGCGGGATTGGTGGGGCGGTCGGCGGGGTCGGTCGACCGGTTTGCGGGATTGGGGGGATTGGGGGGATTGGCTGCGTCGTTCATGGTTAGCGCACCGACCTTTCGACGGCGGCGATGACCTCGCGGCCGATCGGGGCGGCGACGGACGCGCCCGTCGCCGACTGGCCCTGGCCGCCGCCGGACTCGACGACCACGGCGACCGCGACGTCGGAATCCGGGGCGAACGCGATGTACCAGACGTGCGGGGCCAGCGCGCCGCGCTCGGAGCCGTGCTCCGCGGTGCCCGTCTTGGACGCGATGACGGAGCCGTTGCCGCCGGAGTTGTTCTCCGACCCGCGCATCAGATCGGTGAGGATCGCGGCGGTGTCGGGGTGGATGGCCTCGTTGACTTCCTTGGGCTCGATGGTCTTGAGCGGGGACAGGTCCTGGCCCTGCACGGACTTGACCAGGTGCGGCTCCATGCGCACGCCATTGTTGGCGATGGTCGCCGCGATGATCGCGTTCTGCAGCGGGGTGAAGGACACGTCGCGCTGGCCGATGGAGGTCTGGCCCAGGGCGGCGTCGTCCGGGATCTCGCCCAGGGTCGACGGCTCCTGCGGGACGCCGAGGCCGTCGAGGTCCTCGCCGACGCCCATGCGCTCGGCGGCGTCGCGCAGCGGGTCCGCGCCGGTGTTGATGGCCAGCTCCGCGAACGCGGTGTTGCACGAGCGGGCGAAGGCGGTGCGCAGATTCGTCGTGCCGCCGCAGGACTGGCCGCCGTAGTTCTCCAGCGTCGTGTTCGTGCCCGGCAGGGTGATCTCCGACGCGCCGGTGACCGGGGTGTCCGGGCCGGCGCCGTTTTCCACGGCGGCGATGGTGGTGAGCACCTTGAACGTCGAACCCGGCGGCAGGGGCCGCTGGGTCGCGTGGTTGAGCAGCGGGGCGTCGGCGTCGGAGTTGAGCCGCTGCCACTCGTCGGAATCGTTGGCGGCGATGTCGTTCGGGTCGAACGACGGGGTCGACGCCATGGCCAGGATCTCGCCCGTCGAGGGGCGGATGGCCACCGCCGAACCGACGTAGCCGTTGTCGGCCAGCGCGCGGTAGGCGGTCTCCTGGGCCTCGGGCAGCAGGGTCAGCTCGAGGTTGGCGCCGGCGCGCTCGCGGCCGGTGATCGTGTCGATGGCCCGCGAGGCGAACAGCGACGGGTCGGAGCCGTTGAGGATGTCGTTTTGCGAACGCTCCAGGCCGCTCGAGCCGTAGATGTCCGACAAGTAGCCCTCCACCGGGGCGTACGCCGCGGGGTTGGTCTCGTAGACGCGGGAGTAGTAGCCGTCGGCGCCCAGCTCCGAACGGGCGAGGATCTCGCCGCCGGCGCTGATCTGGCCGCGGTGGCGGGACTTCTCCTCGAGGAACTGGCGGGAGTTGAGGGGGTTCTCGGCGTACTGCTCGGTGCGGAACGCCTGGACCCACGTGAGATTGGCCAGCAGGAACACGATGAGCACCACCGTGAACAACATGACCTGGCGAATGGACTTGTTCATCGCGCGGCCACCTCCTCGGCCGGCTCGGGCGCCGGGGCACCGGCGCCGGCCCCCCACGGGCGGCGGGCGGAATCGGAGATGCGCAGCACGATGGCCAGCAGGATGTAATTGGCCAGCAGCGACGAACCGCCCGCGGACATGAAGGGGGTGGTCAGGCCGGTCAGCGGCATCATCTTGGAGATGCCGGCGACGACGACGAAGACCTGGATGGCGATGGTCAGCGCCAGGCCGGAGGCCAGCAGCTTGCCGAAGGAATCGCGCACCTGCATCGCGGCGTTCATGCCGCGGGCGATGAGGATGGCGAACAGCAGGAGGATGGCGGCCAGGCCGACGAAGCCGAGCTCCTCGCCGAAGGAGGCGAGGATGAAGTCGGAGTGGGCGACCGGCACGTTCTGCGGGTACCCGTTGCCCAGGCCGGTGCCGGTGACGCCGCCCCAGCTCATGCCGAACAGCGCCTGCGACAGCTGGTAGCCGCCGGAGTCGTAGTTGGCGATGGGGTCGAGGAAGTGGTTGACGCGGTCCTGGATCTTCGCGGAGATCTGGTACACGCCGAAGCCGCCGATGGCGACGAGGACCAGGCCGATGATCAGCCAGGACCCGCGGGCGGTGGCGATGAACAGCATGCCCAGCACGGTGCCGAACAGCAGCAGCGCCGGGCCGAAGTCATTCTGCAGCGCCATGATGACCAGGGCGATGCCCCACACCACGAGGATCGGGCCCAGGTCGCGCAGGCGCGGGAAGTCGAGGCCGAGCACGCGCTTGCCGGCGACGTTGAACAGCGAGCGCTTGTTCACCAGCAGCTGGGCGAAGAAGATCAGCAGCAGCACCTTGGCGAACTCACCGGGCTGGACCGAAAACGGGCCGATGGAGATCCAGATGCGGGCGTCGGAGTTGATCGACGACGGCCACACCAGCGGCAGCGCCAGCAGGATCAGGCCCAGCAGGCCCAGGATGTACGAGTACCGCGACAGCGACCGGTGGTCGCGCAGCAGCACCATGACGGCGACGAACATGCCGACGCCGAGCACCGTCCACATCACCTGGCTGCGCACCAGGGTGGTGCCGTTGGCCATGTCGAGGCGGTGGATCATCACCAGCCCCAAGCCGTTGAGTGCGGCGACGACGGGCAGCAGCACCTGGTCGGACCAGGGCGCGAAGAAGCGCAGCAGCATGTGGGCCACGCCGAAGACGAGGATGAAGCCGCCGAGGATCCACAGCATCTCGATGGTCGCCGTGTTGCCCTGGCCGAGCTCGGTGGAGATCAGCGCCAGCAGCGTCACCGCGCCGGCCAGCAGCAGCATGACCAGCTCGCGGCCGCGTCCCGGTCGGGCGGGGGTTTCCGTGCGGGTGGCGGTCATCGGCGCACCTCCCGGCAGTTGACCCCCGGTTCGGAACCGGTGCCCGGATCGTCTGCGTTGTCGGCATTGGCGGCACTGCCGGCGTTGTCGCCTTCGGCGCCTTCGCGACCCTCGCCGCCCTCGGCGCCGTCGTTGCGGCGCTCCGCCACGGTCAGGCACACCGGCAGGGCCTGCTCGGCCAGCCGGCCGATCTGACCGCGGATCTCGTCGTAGGAGTCGGCGGGCAGCCCATCGAGCTGCGCGCGAGCCGACGGTGCGAGGTCCTCGGGCGTCATCAGGTGGCAGTCCAGTGCCGCGCGGTCGGTGGCCGGGTCCGGCAGCGTCACGTCGTTGTCGTCGGACAGGCACACGAACTGGTGGTGCGAGTCCAGGGAGATCCCCAGCAGGCTGCCGGGGGCGCCGTGCATGACCTGGACGACGCCGTCCTCGACGGCGAGGTGGTACATCGAATCGTTCTTGCGCCAGCCCCACACGCCGACGGCCGCCGCGGCCGCCAGGGCCAGGACGACGACCGTCGCCACCAGCCAGCGGCCGCGCTGCTTCGGCGGCTCGTCCACGGGCCCGGACGTCACGGCGCGCTCTTGCTCGGCGGGCGGGCGCATCGCGGCGGCCCGGCCGGCGGAGGTGTTCGGCCGCGGAGCCTCCGAATCCAGCGACCCCAGCGCACCGGCCAGCGCCGGCTCGACCGGGGTGTCGGCGGAGGCGTCGACGACGTCGGCGATGATGATGGTGATGTTGTCCGGGCCGCCCGAGCGCAGCGCCAGCTCCACGAGCCGGTTGGCCGCCTCGGCCGGGGTGCCCTCGGCGAGGACCTCGCCGATCGTCTCGGCGGAGACCGGATCGGACAGGCCGTCGGAGCACAGCAGGTACCGGTCGCCGGCGTGGACCTCGCGGTACTTCAGCGTCGGCTCCACCGGCCGGCCGGTTAGCGCCTTGAGGATCAGCGACCGCTGCGGATGCACCGACGCCTCCTCCGCGGTCAGCGACCCCTCGTCGACCAGCGACTGGACGTAGGTGTCGTCCCTGGTGATCTGCGTCAGCTCACCATCGCGCAGGAGGTACCCGCGGGAATCGCCCACGTGGCACAGGCCGACGCGCTCGCCGTCGAAAAGCAACGCGGTCAGCGTGGTGCCCATGCCCTCCGTGGCGGGATTGGCGTCGATCTCCTCGGCGATGGAGGAATTGCCCTCCGCGCAGGCCATGGCCAGCGCATCGAGCAGATCGGCGTCCGGCTGATCCGCGTCGAGCTTGGACACCTGGGCGATCATCAGCTGCGACGCGACCTCGCCGGCCGCGTGGCCGCCCATCCCGTCGGCCAGCGCCAACAGGCGGGGGCCCGCGTAGGCGGAGTCCTCGTTGTTCTGCCGGACCAGGCCGCGATCCGAAATGGCGGTGTAATCGAGCGAATAATTCACGGCTGCAACCTCAAAGTCGTTCGGCCGATGCGGATCTCCATGCCTGGCTGGAGCTTCTCGGGCTGTTCCACCCGCTGGCCGTTCAGGAACGTGCCATTGCGGGAATCAAGATCCTCCAGGTACCAGTCGCCGTCGCGGGGGATCAGGCGGGCGTGGTGCGAGGAGGCGTAGTCGTCGTTGAGCACGAAGGCGGAGTCGTCGGCGCGGCCGATGGTGATCTCCCGCTGGTTGGCCAGGTTCATGCGCGACCCCGCCAGCGGCCCGGCGGTGACCAGCAGCTGCTGGGGCGTCTGGGAGCGCTGGAACGGGCGGCCGCGCAGCGACGGCGCGGAGACGGCGCGCACCGGGCGCAGGCCGGATGCCGCGTTGGCGTCGGCCCGCAGTGCGCGCAGGGTCATCCAGATGAAGAACCACAGCACGACCAGGACGGCGATGCGGGACAGCAGGAAGACGATCGCCTCCACGTACTTACCTCCTCTTCGCGGCGCCGTGCGGCGCCTGTGTACCGGCCGGTGGGTGGTTGCCCTCCCGGTGCCCGGGCCGGTGGTGGCCCGGGTGCGGCCCGGTTATCGGATGCGGACTTCCATGACCGAGTGGCCCATGGAGATCACGTCGCCGTCGGCGAGCAGCCAGTTGTCGATCGGTGAATCGTTGACCATCGTGCCATTTGTCGAGTGCAAATCCACCAGTACGGCGTCGCGGCCGTCCCAGGTGATCTCGGCGTGCTGGCGGGAAACGCCGGTGTCGGGGAGCCGGAAGTCGGAGATGGTGCCGCGGCCGATGATGTTCGATCCGGGCTTGACCTCGAACGTGCGGTTAGAGCCGTCCTGCAGCAGCAGCATCACGGTGAGCTGCTGTTCCTCCGGCGACGACGGTCCGGGCGGGACCTGGACCGGGCGGTCGCCGGTGGTCGGGGCCTTGCTTTCCGACGGCCCGGCCACCCCATCCGGTGCCGCGAAATCCTCGTCGGCGTAGGCGCCGGCGGGGGAGTTGGTGGCGTTGGGAGAACCGGTGGCGCCCGCCTGCGGCTCCGCCGGGTACTCCTCCGCCGGATCGCGGTAGCGGACCTCGGTTTCCGACGCGCCGCCGGGAACGAAGGACGCATCGGCCGAACCGGCGCCGGCGCCTCCAGCACCTGCACCTCCTGCGGCACCTGCAACACCCGCGCCCGCTGCAGCGCCAGCTGCAGCACCGCCAGCTCCCGCAGCTCCGGCGGATCCGGCGGCGGCACCGGCATCACCGGCGCCGTCCCCGCCGAACTGCTCCGACGCGGCCTGCGGGTGGGCGGGTGCGGAACCTGTGGAGGGGCCGTCGTCAAGCGACGACGGACGGGAACCCGCCGACACCGCCTGACCGTCCTCCCCGATGAACCCCGACTCGTCGCGGAAGCCCTCCGTGAACTGGCTGGCCGTCTTCAACTGGCCGGTGTGCAGCGCATCGACCTGCTGAATGCGCACCGACACCGAACCCGACATCGACCACCCGTTATTGCGGCAATAGCGGCCCATCCGATCCGCCAACTCCGACGGCAGCTCCGGGCCACCCGCCGACAAATTGGCGAAATCCTTCGGGCTCACGCCGATGCGGAAATCATTCGGGGCCAGGTAGCGGCCCTCGGCATCCTGCATCAGGAAATCCTCGATCTCCTGCTTCAGGCATTCCTCCAGCTCATTCGGCACGACCTTGCCGCCGAAAACGCGCGCGAAGCCATTGTCCAGCCCGCGCTGCAGCGAGCTGTCGAGCTTCCTGATGCGTCCCAGAAAATCCATCTGCGGGTCGTTTCGCCTTCCCCCGAGCCAACCGGGGGAGGCGGGCGCGGGCAATCGGGTGCGGACGCGCCCGCCGTGACCGCTGTGACGGCTGCGACTGCGGCGCCCGCGTGTGCGTGCGTATGTGCGCCCACCAGTATAGGGGCGGCGGGGCCCGGGAGCCCCAAGTCGCAAGCGCCGCGGGCATGCGCGCGACCTGCGGAAGGGGTGCGCAAGGGTGGCCGGAAACGGTACGTGGCCTGCGGGTTTGGTGTCGGTGGGACTGCTGGTGTTATTGTATTCCTCGTTGCCACGGGCGAGTGGCGGAATGGCAGACGCGCTGGCTTCAGGTGCCAGTGTCCTTCGGGACGTGGGGGTTCAAGTCCCCCTTCGCCCACCACGGGAAAACCCCGGATTCGTACAGAGTCCGGGGTTTTCCGCTGTCTCGGGGGCGGTTTTCCACCACATCCTGTCCCTTAACCCGGGACGGTGGCCGCGAAATGACGTCGGGGATCGGGGCCCATCGAGGCCGTGACGTCAGAAGGCTCGCAGCCGCCACAGGGGCCGCCGCACGCACTCCGGCACCGGCCGACGGCGCTGAGGGGCGCACAGCGTCGACTTTTCGTTTGCGCTGGTCACGGGGGCGGTGGGCGTCGTCAAGCGAGGCGGAATCCTCCGTGGGATGAACCTGAGAAAAAACTATTCAAGAACGTCCCGTGCATGACCTTCGGGGGAGCCGCCTACGGGATGAGATTGAACTCTTGGGCCCCCTTTTCTTCAAGTTCGTCCCGTACGCGACCTTCGGAAGAGACACGCGCGGGATGAAATTGAATCGATGGGTCGGTGCCAACGGGTTCTCGGGGGCTGAGGGGTCGCGGGCCCTCGTAATTCTAGGCCTTCTTCTCGCTGAAGCCGTAGAACCAGGTGATGTGGTGGCGCAGCAGCTCGGCGGCATCGTCACCGCGGCGCTCGCGGATGGCCTGGAGGATCTCGCGGTGCTGGTCCTGCAGCCCGCAGCTGATCTCGGGCCAATTGTCCAGGCCGGAGACCGTTTCCTGCACGTAGCCGATGGTCGCCTGGCGCAGGGAGGCCATGATCGTCTCCACGACCACGTTGCCGGCCAGCGAGGCCAACAGCACGTGGAACTCGGCGTCGTGGGCGTGGAACTTCGCGGCCGGCAGGTCGGGGTCGTCCATGACCTCCAGAAGCTCGGCGGCGCGGGCGAGGGTGCGGGCGCGGTCATCGTCATCGGGGGCGGAAGCGGCCTCGATGGCGGACTGGGTCTCCAGCAGCAGGCGGGTCTGCACCAGATCGCGGACCGGCAGGGACCGGGTGGCCACGTGCATCCGCAGCGCCCACGCCAGCGCCGCCGACGGCTCCGAAATGACGACGGCGCCCGCCTTCGGGCCGGAGCCCGTCGACGAGCGCACCAGGCCCATCGCGTCGAGAACGCGGATGGCCTCGCGGACCGATGCCCGGGAAATGCCGAAGTCCTCGGCGAACTGCCGTTCCCCCGGCAACTTGTCGCCGACGGAGATCTTGCCGCTGCGGAGGCGCTCCTCCAGCCAATCGAGGACGACGGTGTAGGCGCGGGCGGTGGTCGCGGGCATGGGCGGTCCTCCTGGCAGAAACGACTTCCGTCGATTCTAGGCCCGGCGCCCGGGCCCGGGCCGACCGCCCCTCGCGGGAGTGACGGCCGGTTACCCGGATCAGACCCGGGCGGCGACCTTGGCCGGGGTTTCCTTGCGCCACAGCTTCATGGCGATGAATCCCAGCGTGACGATGAGGGCGGCGAGCATGACCGTGCCCAGGTTGAGGCCGAATCCGTAGATGAACAGGTAGGCCACGGCACCGCCGGCGAGGCAGTAGTAGGTGGTCACCAGGATGGTCTGCCGCAGCAGATCGCCCTCGCGGCCGAGCAGGCCCACCGTCGCGGACGCGGCGACGATGTTGTGGATGGCGATCGGGTTGCCGCCGGCGCCGCCGATGGCCTGGGCGGCGACGACCAGCTCCGGGCGCTCGAGGCCGATGGCCACGCCCGTGGAGTACTGGAACTGCGAGAACGTCAGGTTGGAGACGGTGTTCGAGCCGGCGATGAACGCGCCCAGGGCGCCGATCCACGGGGCGATGACCGGCCACGCCGAGCCCGAGACCAGGGCCGCGCCCTCGGCGAGGGTGACCGGCATGCTGGACAGGCCGGACTCGTTGAGCGCGGGGCCGGACTGGATGAGCACGCGCACCAGCGGCACCGCGAAGATCAGGGCCGCCGCCGTGCCGGCGAGCTGACCGGCCGAAATGCCGATGGTCTGGCGGATCTGCGCGCCGTTCATGCGGTGGAGCACGTAGGCGAAGACGGAGGTGAGGATGAGCACGAAGCCCGGCAGGTAGAACGGCTGGACGGTGGTGGTGACCTCGGTGCCCAGGATGTTCTCGAAGGGGATGGCCAGGCCGGTCAGCCACTCCTTGAGCGGTGCGATGACGCGGGTGGCCACGAGGAGAGCGGCCATGAGCACGTAGGGCGCCCAGGCGCGGGTCAGGCTCATGCGGGAAGAGACGTCGGTGGCCTCGGCCGGCTCGATGGTGCCCATCCAGCGGGACGGCCAGCTCTCGCGGGGCTCGAAACGGAAGGTGTCGGCGGGCATGAGGAAGCCCTTGCTGGAGGTGAACATGACCAGCGCCAGGCCGATGATGCCGCCGAACATGGAGGGGAACTCCGGGCCGAGGAACTTGGCCACGAGCAGGTAGGGGATGGTCATCGCCAGTGACGCGTAGATGGCGAAGGGCCAGATGACCAGGCCGTCGCGGAAGCGGCGGTCGGGGCCGAAGAAGCCGGTGAGCAGGGTGACGATGATCAGCGGGATGAGCACGCCGACGATCGTGTGGATGGCCGCGGTGTAGAAGCCGATGGAGTTGACGAACTCCGGCATGGTCACGCCGAGGATCTCCACGCGCTGTGCGACGGCGGGGTCGCCGCCGAGGCCGCTGGCCACGCCCACGAGGATCGGGGTGCCCACGGCGCCGAAGCTGACGGGCGTGGACTGGACGATGAGCCCGACCATGACGGCCGACATCGCGGGGAAGCCCATGGCCAGCAGCAGCGGGGCGACGACGGCGGCGGTGGTACCGAAGCCGGAGACGCCCTCGATGAAGGAGCCGAACAGCCAGCCGATGATGATCGCCTGGATGCGGCGGTCGGCGGAGATGTTGTTGAACCCCGCCCGGATGGTGGCCATCGCGCCGCCGACGGTGAGCGTCGACAGCAGCAGGAGGGCGCCGAAGACGATGTAGAGCATCGTTCCGGCGACGATGACGCCTTCGATCGTCGCGGCGAGGACGCCGGTGACGCTCATCTTCCACACGGTGACGGCGACGATGACGGCGGCGAAGTAGCCGACGGGCATGGCCAGTTTGGCGGGCCAGCGGAATCCGGCGAGAAGGACGCCCACCAGTAGCAGGGGCAGCAGAGCCAGGAAGCTCAGCACGGCGAGATTGTCCATGTATCGGTCCTTTCTGCGGCCGTCCGCGCGCTAACGGGTGGGGAGGCGGTGGCCGGTTCTGTATGCGGAGCCGAGACTCCGTGTGGTCAGTCCACAGGACACTATGTGACTGCGGTCACGTAAATCAAGCACCAAAACGAAATTTCCCGGAAGTTTGCGTGACGTGGCTCACTGGTTTAGTGTGGTCTGACCACAGCGGGGGCTGAGGCCGCCCACAGCGGGGGTCGAGGCCAGCCACAGCGGGGGCTGAGGCCGCCCACAGCCCGGCCGAGGGCCTGCTCCGCTCCGCCTCGCCGTCCCAGCCCCGCCCCGCCGCCGTGCCGAACCCACCCACTTTGGAGGTCCGATGAGAATCGCGCTCTTCTCGACGTGCATCGTCGACGCGATGTACCCGAAGGTCGCCCTGGCCACCGTCCGCATCCTGGAACGCCTCGGCCACGAGGTCGTTTTCCCCGCCGGCCAGGGCTGTTGCTCGCAGATGCACGTCAACAGCGGCTACCTGCCGGAGGCCCTGCCCGTCGTGCGCAACCACGTCGAGGCCTTCTCGGCCGCCGATTACGACGTCGCCGTCGCCCCCTCGGGCTCGTGCGTCGCCTCGCTCGGCCACCAGCAGCCCATGGTGGCCCGCGCCGGCGGCGATGAGCGCCTGGCCGAGCGCGCCGCCGAGGTCGCCGCGAACACCTACGAGCTGTCGCAGCTGCTCGTCGACGTCCTGGGCATCACCGACGCCGCCGAGCAGCTCGGCTCGCATTTCCCGCACGCGGTCACCTATCACCCGTCGTGCCACGGCATGCGGCTGCTGCGGTTGGGGGACCGCCAGGCCGGCTTGCTGCGCACGGTGGGCGGGATCGATTTCAGGGAGCTTGACGACGCCGACGAGTGCTGCGGTTTCGGAGGGACCTTCGCCATGAAGAACCCGGACGTCTCCGGCGGCATGGTCGAGGAGAAGATCGGCAACATCGTCGACACCGGTGCGTCGGTGTGCGCCGGCGGCGACGCGTCCTGCCTGCTGCACATGGGCGGTGCGATGGCCCGCCGCGACGTCGGGGTCCGCGCGGTCCACCTCGCCGAGATCCTCGCCTCCACCAGGGAGGAGCCGCTCGACGTCACCGGCCCGGTCGAGCTGTCCATCCCGAATCCGCCGCGCCGCAGCAGGTCGGGCAAAGCAGGTGGTGCGGGGCGCTTCGCCGCCGCCCGCCGCTCGGGCTTCGCCGCGGCCTTCGGGGGTGCGCGATGACCTCCATCAACCTGGGCATCCCCGCCGCCCGCCCGGCCCACGGGCACGGCAACCTCCACGCCACCACCGCCTTCCCGGCGGCGGCGAAGGAGCAGATGCGCAATACCCAGATGCGCGCGAACATCCGCCACGCCACGCACACCATCCGCGGCAAGCGCGCGGCCGTCGCGGGCGAGCTGCCCGACTGGGAGCTGCTCCGCGACGCCGGATCCGCCCTCAAGCAGACCGTCGCCGCCGACCTCCCGGCGCTGCTGGAGGAATTCGAGCGCAATTTCACCGCCCGGGGCGGCACGGTCCATTGGGCGCGTGACGCCGAGGAGGCCAACGGCATCGTCGCAAAGCTGATCCGGGAGACGGGGTCGAGCGAGGTCATCAAGGTCAAGTCCATGGCCACCCAGGAGATCGGCCTGGAGGCGCACCTGGAAAAGCAGGGGATCACCGCCACCGAGACCGACCTGGCGGAGCTGATCGTGCAGCTCGGCGACGACAAGCCGTCGCACATCCTCGTGCCCGCGATCCACCGCAACCGGCACGAGATCCGCGACATCTTCCTCGAGGAGATGCCCGACACCGACGAATCGCTGACCTCCGACCCGCGCGACCTCGCCGAAGCCGCCCGGCTGCACCTGCGCGAGAAATTCCTGGGCACCACCGTCGCCGTGTCCGGCGCCAACTTCGGCGTCGCCGAGACCGGGACGCTCACCGTCGTCGAATCCGAGGGCAACGGCCGCATGTGCCTGACGCTGCCGGACACGCTGATCACGGTGATGGGCATCGAGAAGATCGTGCCCACGTTCACCGACCTGGAGGTGTTCCTGCAGCTGCTGCCGCGGTCGTCGACGGGCGAGCGCATGAACCCGTACACCTCCATGTGGACCGGCGTCACGCCCGGCGACGGGCCGCAGGACGTGCACGTGGTGCTGCTGGACAACGGCCGCACCGCCGTCCTGGAGGACGAGGTCGGCCGTGCCGCGCTGCACTGCATCCGCTGCTCGGCGTGCCTCAACGTCTGCCCGGTCTACGAGCACGCCGGCGGGCACTCCTACGGGTCGACGTACCCGGGGCCGATCGGCGCGATCCTGTCGCCGCAGCTCACCGGCATCGAGTCGGAGGAAAACGCGTCGCTGCCGTTCGCGTCGTCGCTGTGCGGCGCCTGCTACGACGTGTGCCCGGTCAAAATCAACATCCCGGAGATCCTCGTCCACCTGCGCGCGAAGGCCGTCGAGGCGGACCGCGGGCCGGTGCCGTCGCAGATGGACCTGATGATGAAGGCCGCGTCCGCCGCGATGTCCTCCGGTTCCCGCATGTCGCTGCTCGAGCGCGGCCTGCCGCTGGGGCGCATCCTCGCCGGCCGCGACCGCCGCATCGGCCGCCTGCCGGGCATCGCCGCCGGATGGACCGACCAGCGCGACATCCCCGCGCCGCCGAAGCAGTCCTTCCGCCATTGGTGGCGCAGGCACGGGGGCAGGGCCGGCACCAACTCCGGCACAAGCACCAACGCCAGCACCACCGACACGAGCACCACCGGAAACGAGGAGCAGCAGTGAGCGACGCCAAGAACGACATCCTCGGCCGCATCCGCACGGCCCTCGCCGATGCGCCCGTGGCCCCGCAGGTCCCGCGCGGTTACCGCAGGCGGTCGGCGCTCGAGCGCGCCGCGATCCTGGACATGCTCGAGGACCGCCTGCTCGACTACAAGGCCGCCGTTTTCCGCGAGACCCCGGCGTCGCTCCCGGGCAGGTTGGAGGATTTGCTTGGCGACACCCACCGCATCATCGTCCCCTCCGGATTGGACCCGGCGTGGTTGCCCGGCGGCGGAATCGCGGGCGGTGACGGCCCCGGCGGCGGCGGTCGGTTCCACGCCGAGGACGTCGACAAGCCGCTCGGCGTCCGCGAGCTCAACGACACCATCGACGCCGTGGTGACCTCCTCGACGGTGTCGTGCGCGGAGACCGGGACCATCTTCCTGTCCGGCCGCGCCGACGAGGGCCGCCGGGCGATCAGCCTCGTGCCCGACCACCACATCTGCGTCGTGCCGGTGGGCAGCGTCGTCGAACTCGTCCCCGAGGCGCTCGCCCGGGTCGAGCCGACCGCGCCGATCACCATGATCTCCGGCCCGTCGGCGACGTCCGACATCGAGCTCGAGCGCGTCGAAGGCGTCCACGGGCCACGCCGCCTCGACGTCATCCTGCTCGGCTGAGCGGGAACGGCTCCAACACCACCCCACACGGCACCCGTCAAAAGCACCCGACAAAGCACCCGACACACCCGCCCGAACACTGCCCCGGCCGGCGCGACCCGCCGCCCCCGGGGAGGAATGGAAAACAGACTGATGTTCACGAAGATCCTCGTCGCCAACCGCGGTGAAATCGCCATCCGCGCCTTCCGCTCGGCCTACGAGCTCGGAATCAAGACCGTGGCGGTCTATCCGCACGAAGACCGCTACTCCATCCATCGTCAAAAAGCGGACGAGGCCTACCAGATCGGCGTCGAGGGCCATCCCGTGCGCGCCTATCTCGACGTGGACGAGATCATCCGCGTGGCCACCGAGTCCGGGTGCGACGCGATCTACCCGGGCTACGGCTTCCTGTCGGAGAACCCGGACCTGGCGCGCGCCGCCGAGGCCGCGGGCATCACCTTCATCGGCCCGCGCGCCGAGGTCCTGGAGCTGGCCGGCAACAAGGTCGAGGCCCTGCGCGCGGCCGAGCGCGCGGGCATCCCCACGCTGCGCTCCACCGACCCGTCCGACGACGTCGACGCGCTGCTGGAGCAGGCCGAGGACATCGGGTTCCCCATCTTCGTCAAGGCCGTCGCCGGTGGCGGCGGGCGCGGCATGCGGCGGGTGGAGACGCGCGAGGCGCTTCCCGACGCCCTCGGCGCCGCCATGCGCGAGGCGGCCACCGCCTTCGGCGACGCCACCGTCTTCCTCGAGCAGGCGGTGCTGCGGCCGCGCCACATCGAGGTCCAGGTCCTCGCCGACGCCACCGGCGAGACGGTGCACCTCTTCGAGCGCGACTGCTCCCTCCAGCGCCGCCACCAGAAGGTCGTGGAGATCGCCCCGGCGCCCAACCTCGACGAGAACATCCGCCAGGCGCTGCACCGCGACGCCGTGAAGCTGGCCAAGGAGCTCGGCTACGTCAACGCCGGCACCGTCGAGTTCCTCGTGGACACCGTCGGCGAGCGCGCCGGCGAGCACGTCTTCATCGAGATGAACCCGCGCATCCAGGTCGAGCACACCGTCACCGAGGAGATCACCGACGTCGACCTGGTCCAGGCGCAGCTGTGCATCGCCGCGGGCCAGACGCTCGCCGACTTGGACATCGCGCAGGATCGCCTGCGCATCCGGGGCGCGGCGATGCAGTGCCGCATCACCACGGAGGACCCGGCCAACGACTTCCGCCCCGACGTCGGCCGCATCTCCGCGTACCGCTCCGTCGGCGGCGCCGGCGTCCGCCTCGACGGCGGGACGATCTACGCGGGCGCGGAGATCTCCCCGCACTTCGACTCGATGCTGGTCAAGCTCATCTGCCGCGGCCGCGACCACCAGGCCGCCGTCCGCCGCGCCCGCCGCGCGCTGGCCGAGTTCCGCGTCCGCGGCGTCGCCACGAACATCGGTTTCCTCCGCGCGGTCGTCGCCGACGAGGAGTTCCTGGCGGGCAACGTGACCACGGACTTCATCGAGAAGCGCCCCGAGCTCCTGCAGGGACAGGCGTCGGCGGACCGCGGCACGAAGGCGTTGACGTGGCTGGCGGAGGTGACCGTCAACAAGCCCCATGGCGACCCCGTGGCGGGCCCGGACCCGCGCGCCAAGCTGCCCCGGCACCCCGGCGACAAGCTCGACGAACCGCTGCGCTCGCCGTTCGACGGCCCGTCGCGCCACGTGCCGCCGGCCGGGTGGCGCCAGGTGCTCATCGACGAAGGCCCCGAAGGGTTCGCCGCGGCCCTGCGCCGCCAGCGCGCCGTCGCCGTGACGTCGACGACCTTCCGCGACGCCCACCAATCGCTGCTGGCCACGCGCGTGCGCACCCGCGACCTGCTCGCCGCCGCACCCGCCTACGCCCACACCCTGCCGCAGCTGCTGTCCGTCGAAGCGTGGGGCGGGGCGACCTACGACGTCGCGCTGCGCTTCCTCGGCGAGGACCCGTGGGAGCGGCTGCGGCTGCTGCGCGAGGCGATGCCGAACATCCCCATCCAGATGCTGCTGCGCGGCCGCAACACCGTCGGCTACACCCCGTACCCCGTCGAGGTCACCGAGGCGTTCGTCCGCGAGGCCGCCGAGACCGGCGTGGACATCTTCCGCATCTTCGACGCCCTCAACGACGTCGAGCAGATGCGGCCGGCCATCGAGGCCGTGCGCGCCACCGGCACCGCCGTAGCCGAGGTCGCCCTGTGCTACACCGGCAACCTCACCGACCCGCGCGAGGACCTGTACACCCTCGACTACTACCTCGACCTGGCGCAGAGCTGCGTCGACGCCGGCGCGCACATCCTGGCCATCAAGGACATGGCCGGCCTGCTGCGCCCGGCGGCCGCGTCGAAGCTGGTCACGGCGCTGCGCGAGCGGTTCGACCTCCCCGTCCACCTGCACACCCACGACACCGCCGGCGGCCAGCTGGCCACGATCATGGCGGCGGTGGAGGCCGGGGTCGACGCCGTCGACGTCGCGGACGCCTCCATGGCCGGCACCACCTCGCAGGTCTCGGCGTCGGCGCTGGTCGCGGCGCTGGAGCACACCGACCGCGACACCGGCATTCCGCTCGAGGCGATCTCCGCGATGGAGCCGTACTGGGAGCTCATCCGCACCATGTACCGCCCCTTCGAGTCCGGGCTGAGCGCCCCGACCGGCCGCGTCTACCGCCACGAGATCCCCGGCGGCCAGCTGTCGAACCTGCGCCAGCAGGCCATCGCGCTGGGCCTGGGCGACCGTTTCGAGGCCATCGAGGACATGTACACCGCCGCCGATTCCATCCTCGGGCGCCTGGTCAAGGTCACGCCGTCGTCGAAGGTCGTCGGGGATCTCGCGCTGGCGATGGTCGGCATGGGCGTCGACCCGGCCGAGCTGGCCGCCGACCCCGCGAACTTCGACATCCCCGATTCCGTGGTCAACTTCCTGGCCGGTGAGCTGGGCACGCCGCCGGGCGGGTGGCCGGAGCCGTTCCGCACGAGGGCGCTGCGCGGGCGCACGGTCACCGCGGGGATCAAGGAGCTTTCCGACGATGATGCAGCGGCCCTCCGTTCCGATTCGGCGACCCGGCGCGCGACGCTGAACAGGCTGCTGTTCCCCGGGCCGACCCGGGACTTCCTGCAGCACCGCGCGAAGTACGGCGATCTGTCGTCGCTGCACACCCGCGATTTCCTCTACGGGCTGACCCCGGAGCGCGAGCACGTCATCTCGCTGGGCAAGGGCGTGCGGCTGCTGGTGACGCTCGAGGCGATTTCGGGGCCGGACGAGAAGGGCATGCGCACGGTGATGGTCGCGCTCAACGGCCAGCTGCGCCTGGTCGACGTCCGCGACCATTCGATTGACCCGGAGATCGCCGAGGTGAGCAAGGCGGACCCGTCGAACCCGGGGCACGTCGCCGCGCCGTTCGCGGGTGCCGTCAGCGTCACGGCGAAGGTCGGCGACGTCGTCGAGGCCGGGGCGCAGGTGGCGACCATCGAGGCCATGAAGATGGAGGCGTCCATCACCGCGCCCGTCGCGGGCACGGTGACGGAGGTGCCGTTGGCCGGCGTCACGCAGGTCACCGGCGGCGATCTGCTGCTGGTCCTCGACCCGAGTTAGCGGCTCGGCCGGTCGCGGTCTGTGGGCTGCGACCGGCCGCCATTCGTCGGGGACCCACCACGTGCCCAGCTACCCGCCTCACCATGTGCCCCGCTACGCGTCCCCACCATGTGCCCCGCTACGCGTCCCACCATGTCCCCGCTACGCGTCCCAATTCGACGAATGCAGCCACACGCCGAGTGAACGCCGGTAAAACCCCAGGTGGAAAAATCGTGTGGCTGCAGTCGTCGGCTACGGAATGCGGGGCCGGCGTGAAAATGGCCGCCCCGGGGGTGGGGCCGGCGTGAAAAGGGGCCGCGCCGGGGTGAAGGCCGCGTCAGGCTAGCTGCGCCGGTCGGGGCTCGTCCGCTCGGAGGCCCCGCCGGAGGTGTCGCCGGACTTCTCCGTGGTGAAGCCGATCAGCTTGTGCGTCCCATCGCACAGCGGCTTGATGCTCGACGCGCCGCAGCGGCACAGCGCCACGACGGCGCGCTCGGCACGTTCGGGGTCCGCGCCGGGCTCCGCGGCGATGGCGAAATCGCCCCGGACCAGCAGCGGACCGTTCGGGCAGGCGGTGATCACGGCTCCCGCGTCGCCGGCACGGGCGGCATCGGTGGGTACGTCGCCGGCGGTCTCGTGCTCGGGCATCTCCACATCGGCGGGCACATCGCCGGAGCTCCCGCTCATCGCGCACCCGCCCCTTCCCCCTTCGCCGCATCCGCGACATCGCGCAGCGCGGACCGCCCACTCGACCACGCGGCGTCCATGTGCCCGCCGATGAGGTCGTCCATGTGCAGGCTTGCGGCGGCGCCGAAGAGGATGTCGCCGGCGAGCGCGGGCTCGTCATCGGCCAGGCCGCCGGCGAGATCCCGCCCGGCGATCTGCTCGTGGACGGCGTCGGCCTCGACGTGTTCGTCGAAATACCAGGTGACGTCGTCTCCGTGCCCGTGGCGTCGGAAAGCGCGGGCGTAGTGCTTGTTGGGGATCGACGACGTCATCTCGAACGCCGCGAGGTGCCCGACGATCGCGCCGCGCAGGCGGCGGTGCAGGCCGAAGAAGCTCATCATGTTCAGCGAGGCCAGCGTGATCGCGGGCACCCGGTCGACGTACGCGTCGGGGGCGTCGGACAGGCCCATCCCGCGCAGCGTGCCGGCGAAGATCTCGGCGTGCATGCGGCCGGGGCGGCCGTTGCCGTACTCGTCGGATTGGATCTCCACCAGCGCCGCCTTCGCGCGCCCCCGCAGCCGCGGGATCGCCCACGAGTGCGGGTCGGCCTCGCGCAGCGTGTAGATAGTGCGCAGGATCAGCAGTTCGCGCAGCTGCTTCTCGGTCGCCTTGCGGCCGGCCCACATGGCCAGCTTCGGCTTTGCGACGGCATCCGTCATCGCGAACAGCGCCTCCGTCACCGAGGCGCCGGGGGATTGATCGCCGCTGGTCGGGGAGGTGTTCCCGTCCGGCGCGGTGTCGGGGACGTCGACGATGTCGCGGAGGACGCGCTCGAAGGCGTCCTCGATGCGCGTGCGGATGGCCAGCAGATCCGGATCCCACTCGAAGTCGCCCGTGACGTAGGGCGCCGGGCCGTAATGGAGGAGATAGAGGAGGAAGAGCGTCAGCTGCAGATCATCGTGGTGCAGGAGCGCGTCGTCGGCGGCGGAGATGTTGGCGTCAGAGTTGGCGGCGCCGGTGTTGGCGGTGGTGCCGGAATTGGCGGCGCCGGTGCATTCGGCCAGGGCGGCATCGACGTGGTCCGCGATCGCGGCGATGGTGGCCGGCGTGTGGTCGTCGTGGCCGGTCAGCAGGCCGAGCAGCGCCGCGCTGGCCGGGCCGCGCGGGGTCGGCGGGCCGGCCGGGTCGGGCGCGGGCGTGACGAGTGCGTGTTCCGCGGTGGTCATCGGGCCTCGATTCTCGTCGGAAAGGTGAATGCCATTCTATCGAGATGTCGTAAAACGGGTCGGAGCATTGGCGAACGAATGCCGGGACGGGGCCGGGGAGGGGCCGGGCGGGGCCGGGCACGCCCACGCACCGGGCCCGATCCCGCTACCATCGCGCACACTCGGCCGCCCGGTGCTCGGGCGGCGGAAGCCACCGAAAGGGGAGCGCGACCATGGCAGGCAACGGCAGCAACAATTCGGGCAGCAAGAACTCGGGCAGCAAGAACTCCCGCAGCAACTCGGGCGGCGGTTCGGGGAAGAGGGAAGATCCGGGCCCGTCCGTGAAGGACCCGGAGGTCTACGAGGCACTCCGCGACGACGGCGCCAGCAAGGAGAAGGCCGCGCGCATCGCCAACGCCGCGGCGAATTCGTCGCGGGAAAAGGTCGGCCGCAAGGGCGGCGAGTCCGGCTCCTACGAGGACTGGACCGTCGATGACCTGCGCGACCGCGCCCGCGAGCTGGACATCGAGGGCCGCTCATCCATGAACAAGGACGAGCTGATCAGCGCACTGCGCGGGTGAACAGCACCCCGTAGCCCAGGGTGATGGCGGCCATGCCGAGCCCGACGAGCGCGTGGACGAGGTCGGCGGGCCGGTCGCCGTTGATCATCAGCAGGCCGACGGCGCCGATGGTCACGCCGAGCACGGTGGTCACCACGTGCACGCCGCCGCGGGTCGCGGGGCTGAACTGGAACACCAGGAAATGCGCGCCGACGATGAGCGCGATGGCCGGCTGGATCAGATCCGGGTTCACGGCGCCGAGCCAGCGCACGACGGCGAAAATCGCGATGACCTCCACCGCGATCGCGATGAGGGTGGTTTTCCCGGCGCCGCGGCGGTCGCGGGGGCGGTGGGCGTCGTCAAGCACGGGTTTGTCCTTGCTTTGCGACGCCCTGCCGCGTCCGCCCACCAGCGAGACCACGAACATCAGCACCGCAGCTGCCGCGAGCGCGAAACCGGAGATGCGCAATGCCGGGTCGGGGTGGGGCCAGGCCCAGCTCGACCAGAAGACGGTGAAGACCGTCATCATGATGATCCCGACGCGAAGCATTCCCATGGGAAACATCCTAGGAAATTCTGTCGGGAGTCGCGGAGTTGAACGCCGGACACCTGCACCGGGTGACACGGCTAGGCTGGTCACCATCACCCCCGAAAGGACTTCAGTGACCCGATCCCGAACGCTGGGCGTCGTCATCCCCTGCCTCAACGACGGCGAGCTTCTGCGGCGCTGCCTGGCGGCCTTCGCCGCGCAAACCGTCCCGGCCGACGAGATCGTCGTCGTGGACAACGGCTCCACCGACGACTCCGCGGCGGTGGCCCGCGAGTTCGGCGCACGCGTCGTGGAGGAACCCCGCCGCGGCATCACGTGGGCGACGGCGGCGGGTTTCGACGCTTCGACCTGCGACGTCATGCTGCGCACCGACGCGGACGTGGCTCCGGAGGCGGACTTCGTGGCCGACCTCCACGCCGCCTGGGACGCCGCCGACGCCAACTCCGGGCCGGCGCACGGCCAGCGCGACGTCGTCGGGGTCACCGGGTCCGGGCGCTTCGAGCTGCCCGGGATGTGGGGGCGCGTGACGACGGCCATGTACCTCGGCGCCTACCGCGCCAGCGTCGGTTCGGCGCTCGGGCATCAGCCGTTCTTCGGCACGAACTACTCCATCCGCCGGACCTGGTGGGAGGAGGTGCGCGGCGGCGTGGACTTCTCCGACGTCGAGGTCCACGAGGACATGCACCTGTCGTTCGCCGTGCGGCCGCACGAGACGGTGTGGTTCCAGCCCGATCTGGTGCTGGACATGGACCCGCGGGCGCTGGTCGGCGCGCGGCAGATCGTCCGCCGGTTCCGGCGCGGGGCGCACACCATCCGCGTCAATTGGCGCGACCAGAAACCGCCGCGGCGCCTCGGCGCCCGCGGCCTTCTGCCGGCGGCGATGACGCGATGAGCGGAACAGGCGGGACCGCCGCCGATCGCGTGGCCCGGCGGACCGAGGCGTCCGTCGAGCTCCTGCGCGGTGTCCTCGACGGCCAGATCAGGGGCGCGACGGGCGACCGGCCGGGCCTGCTCGCCGACGTCCTCGGCGGCATCGGCCGGGCGGCGCTGGGCGGCAAGCACCTGCGGGCGCGGCTGGTCCACATCGCCGCGGGCCCCGTCGACGGCGACGACGCCGACGCGGCGATCCTGCTCGGCGCCTGCGTGGACCTGCTGCACGGGGCGTTCCTCATCCACGACGACATCATCGACCGCGATGACCTGCGTCGCGGCGAGCCGACCATCCACGCCTCCGTGCGCGACGAGCTCGCCGCCGCCGGTGCCGATGCCGATGCCGCGGCCCACGACGGCACGTCCATGGGCATCATCGCCGGCGACCTGGCCCTGGTCGGGGTGCAGCAGATGATCCTGTCCTCGGGGCTTTCCGACGAACGTGCGCGCCGGGCGCTCCGGATCGTCGGCAACGCCATGACGGTGACGCTGGGCGGCGAGATGATGGACATCATCCACGGCGCCCGCCCGTCCGGCGCCACCGGCGACGACGTCCGCGACAGCAGCTGGATGAAGACCAGCGTGTACACCTTCGAGGCCCCGCTGCAGCTCGGCGCGATGGTCGCCGGGCTCGACGAGGAGGCGATGGTGCCCATCGGCCGCAACCTCGGCCGCGCGTACCAGGCCGCCGATGACCTCGCCGGCGTCTTCGGTGCCACCGCCGACACCGGCAAGACCGCCGCCGGCGACGTCGCCCGCGGCCGGACCACCCTGGTGACCATGCGCGACGGCGCCGACGCCGACGTCATCGCCGAGGTCATCGCCGAAGGCCGCGGGTACCTCGACCGCGCGCGCCGCGCCATCGCCGCCGCGGATCTGCCCGGGGAGGTGGCGTCCGGGCTGTCGGGCGTCGCCGATTCGATCGAAGGGAGCCTGGTGAAGCATGGCCGCTGAGAAACGGCGCCGGGACGTCGGAAAGCGATTCACCCCGCGCTACAACCGCATGACCCGCAAGGCGAGCTCGACGGTGATCGGCACGTACTCGACGTCGTTCTCCCTGGCCACGCGGCTGCTTGGCGCGCGGGAGCGGCAGGACATCCGCAACCTGTACGCGATGGTGCGCATCGCCGACGAGATCGTCGACGGCACCGCCGAAGAAGCCGGCTGCACGCCCGTGCAGGTCCGCGAGCTGCTCGACCACTACGAGGCGCTGGTGCTCCACGCGCCGACCATGCCCTTCCACCCCGACCCCGTGCTGCACGCGTACGCGGGCACGGTGCGGCGCTGCGGGATCGAGGAGGAGCACGTCCGCGCGTTCTTCCGGTCGATGCGCCGCGACCTGACCGAATCGACCTACGACCACGAGGCGCTCGACGAGTACGTCTACGGATCCGCCGAGGTCATCGGCCTGATGTGCCTGTCCATTTTCCTCGCGGACAACCCGCCGTCCGAGGAGGATCGCGCGCGGATGGTCGCCGGTGCGCGCAGCCTGGGGGCGGCGTTCCAGAAGATCAACTTCCTGCGCGACCTCGCCGAGGACACCGGCGAACTCGGGCGCACGTATTTCGACGAGCTCGACGGGCGGGCGCTGACCGAGCCGGTCAAGGACAAGCTTCTCGACGACATCGACGCCGACCTCGCCGACGCGCGCGTGGCCATCCCGCTGCTGCCCGGCGCCGCCCGCGCCGGCGTGCTCGCCGCGACCGACCTGTTCGCCGAGCTGTCCCGGCGGCTGCGCGGCACCCCGGCGCAGCTCGTGGCCACCACCAGGATCCGCGTGCCGGGCCCGACGAAGGCCGCCATCGCCGGCCGGGCGGCCGTGGCGGCGGCCCGGATGGGGCGTGGCGCGCATGATTCCTGACGCCCTCGAACCCTGGCTCTACCTGATCATCCTGCTGGCCACGCTGGTCTGCATGGTGCTGTGCGACTTTCGCTGGCGCCTGACCTTCTTCCACGACGCGCGGCGGGCGTGGGCGGTCAGCGCCGTGATGCTCGCGCTGTTCCTGGCGTGGGACGCGCTGGGGATCATGACCGGCGTGTTCTTCCGCGGCGGGTCGCCGTTCATGACCGGCGTCGTCCTCGCCCCCGAAATGCCGCTGGAGGAGCCGATTTTCCTGTTCTTTCTCACGTACCTGACCATGAACCTGACGTCGGGGGCGCGGCTGATCCTGGCGTCGCGGGAGGTGGCGCGATGACGTACCTGCTCATCAGCGTGCCGTTCATCGTCCTCGCGCTGGCCGTCTGGCTGTGGCGCCGCCGCAGCGCGCCCCGGCAGCTTGCGGTGACGGCCATCGTCGTCGCGGTGCTGGTGCTGCTGACGACGATCTTCGACAACTTCATGATCCTCGCCGGTCTGGTCGGCTACGACGACGCCCGGATGAGCGGCCTGTACATCGGCGTGATGCCCGTGGAGGACCTGCTCTACGCCATCGTCGCCGCCATCGCCGTGCCCGCGATCTGGACGGGGCACGCGCGGGCCGGACGGGGTCGCACCACAGAACGCGGCACCACAGAACACGGCACCGCCACTTCGGACACGCGAAAGGCGGACCCCGCATGAGGACGATCCTGAGCGTGCTCGGCGCCTCGCGCCCGATCAGCTGGGTGAACACGGCCTTCCCCTTCGGTGCCGCGTACCTCATCGCCGGCGGCGGGTTCGACCTGGCCTTCTGGCTGGGCACGGTGTTTTTCCTGGTGCCGTACAACATCGCGATGTACGGCATCAACGACGTCTTCGATTACGAGTCCGACATCCGCAACCCCCGCAAGGGCGGCGTCGAGGGTGCGGTGCTGTCGAAGGACCTGCATTCGGCGCTGTTGTGGGCGTCGGCGATCACGGTCATCCCCTTCGCGGTGTACCTCTACGCCGCGGGCACGTGGGCGTCGGCGGCGTGGCTGACGGTCGCGCTCTTCGCGGTGGTGGCGTATTCCGCGCCGGGCCTCCGCTTCAAGGAGCGCCCGTTCCTCGATTCGGTGACGTCGTCGACGCACTTCGTCGCCCCCGCGCTCGTCGGCGGCGCCATGGCGCCCGACTCCCTGACCGGGGGTTTCTGGGTCGCCATCGCCTCGTTTTTCCTCTGGGGCGTGGCCAGCCACGCGCTGGGCGCGGTTCAGGACGTCCGCGCCGACCGGGAGGGTGGTCTCAGCTCGATTGCGACGGCCCTCGGTGCGCGCGCGACGTCCCGCTTGGCGACGGTCACGTACGCCCTCGCCGCCGCACTCCTCCTTCTGCTGCCGGCGCCGGCGTGGATCGTCGCCGCCGCGGCCGCCACCTACGCCGTCAACGCGGGCCGCTTCTGGACCATCACCGACGCCGACTGCGAAGACGCCCACCGCGGCTGGACCGTGTTCCTGTGGCTGAACTTCCTCGTTGGGGCGGTGGTCACCATCACCATGCTGTGGGTGTGGGTGCGGTAGCCCGCCACCACCACCGGCGCAATCCCCGGTTCAGTCCCGGTTCAGTCGCGGGGCCGGACCTGGTGGCCGCTGGCGATGGACACGCGGTTGAACGCGTTGATGGCGATGGCCGTCCACTCCACCGCGGCGATCTCCGCGTCGCCCAAGTGCCGGGCGGCGAACGAATACGCGCGCTGCCGCTCGGCGTGGGACGGCATGAGCGTCAGCGATTCGGCGAGGGAGAGGGCGGCGCGCTCGCGGTCGTCGTAAAGCTCCGACTCCCGCCACGCCGGCAGGAGGTCGAGCTTCTGCTCGGACACCCCGGCCTCGCGGGCCTGCGGAAGATGCTGGTTGAGGCAGGCGACGCAGCCGTTGAGCTGGCTGGCGCGGACGTTGATCAACTCGGCGAGCGCCCGGTCGATGCCGCTGTCGGCGGCGTACTGGCGCGACTCGCCCGCGACCTTGATCAGGGCCTTGTAGATTGCGCCGCCCTCGCGGAGCAGATTCACCCGCGCATCGGCGGGGCGGCCGGCATCGGCGGACGCATCGGGGTTGGCGGAATTTCGGGCCTGGTCGGTGCTCATGGCCCCATCATCGGTGATCCGGGCGGATTCGCGCACTGCCCCCGATGGTGATCCGGTGTTACCATTTCGTAGGCAAATGCAGGGGCGGCGCGATCACGCCCGCAGCCGTCGGCCAAGACGGCGAGCGGGCGCCGGCCCCGGAATGGAGGAACGCCATGCAGTATCTCCTGAGCGTCCACGGGCGACGGGACATCAACCCCTACGACTCCGACGAGGACATGCACGCCGCGTTCGAGCGCGTCGGTGCATTCAACCAGTCCCTGCAGGACCGCGGCCACTGGGTTCTCGCCGGCGGGCTGGTGCCGCCGGAATCCGCCAAGACCGTGCTTCCCGACGGCTCCGTGGTCAACGGCCCGTACCTCGACGCCGACACGTTCCCCAGCGGTTTCTGGATCATCCAGGCCGACGGCGACGAAGCCGCCCTCAACCTGGCCACCGAGGCCGCCGAGGCGTGCGCCAACACCGTGGAGATCCGCGCACTGGCGGAGTAGCGCGGGCGGGCTCGGCAGTCTGGGCTTCCCGATTGGCCCGGCTCCGGACCAACTCCGGCCCGACTCCGGCCCGACAGCGCAGGCGTGCGCCGGGGCCTACCGTGGGGGCCATGACCCCCGAATTCATCGTGGAATTGCGCCGTCACGTCGGGCACGCGGAATTGTGGCTGCTCGGCGTGACCATGATCGTCGTGCGCGGCGAGGCCGGCGCCGAGGAAGTGCTGCTCGTGCGGCGTGCCGACGACGGCCGCTGGACGCCCGTCACCGGCATCGTCGATCCCGGCGAAGAACCCGACGTCGCGGGCGTGCGCGAGGTGGCCGAGGAAACGGCGCTGCACGTCGAGGTGGACGAGCTCCTGTCCGTCCAGGTCACCCGAAAGATCGAGTACCCCAACGGGGATCGCGCCCAGTACCTGGACCACGCGTTCCTGGCGCGGGAGGCCGTGCCTTCCGGAGAGGCCGTGGCGCAGGGGGACGCCGGGGATTCCGGGGTGCCGGGGGAGACCACCGCGCCCCATCCCGCCGACGGCGAGAACACCGAGGTCGCCTGGGTGCCGTTGGCCGACGTGCCCGCCATGGGCGCCCGTTTCGACCGCACCGTGGAGCTGGCCATCGCTGCCCGCCGTGAGGACGCCGATCGCACCGGTGGCACTGGCCGCGCAGTGCTCTTCGGCGCGGAGGAGCGCCGCCGGTGAGCGGGGACCTCGACGATTTCCGCGGCGCCGTCATCGACGACATCAACGTCGACGGCTGCCGCCTGCTCGTCGTCGGCATCAATCCCGGCCTGTGGACAGCCAAAGTCGGCGCCCCCTTCGCCCGCCCCGGCAACCGCTTCTGGCCGGCGCTGCACGCCGCGGGGATCACGCCCCGGCTCATCGATGCGCGGGACGGGCTTTCCGACGATGACCTCCGCCACCTCGAATCCGCCGGCCTCGGCTTCACCAACGTGGTGGCCCGTGCGACGGCGCGAGCCGGCGAGTTGTCGAACGCCGAGATCCGCGACGGCGGCCGCATTCTCGAGGACAAGGTCGCCCGACAGCGAGAGCAGCGCGGCGGCCCGGAGATCGTCATGGTCGCCGGCATCGGGGCATTCCGCACGGCATTCGGGGCGACGACGGCGGAGGGGGAGAAGGTGGGCGTCGGCAAGCAAGAGCGCGGGATCGGCGGCGCGGAAACCTGGGTCGTGCCCAACCCCAGCGGGCTCAACGCGCACGAGACCGTCGAGTCGCTGGCCGCGGCGTACCGCGAGGTGTGGGAGCGGCTGGGGTAGCGCCCCGCTACCGGCCTTCCGAGCGCAAATAGGCGAGGACGGCGGAGACGCGGCGGTCGGCACCGTCGTCAAGCGGGAGCTTGGAGAAGATCCCGCCGATGTGCTTGCGGACGGCCGCCTCCGACACCACGAGCTCGTCGGCGATCGCGTGATTGGTGCGGCCCTCCGCCATCAGCGACAGGACCTCGCGCTCACGGGGCGTGAGCAGCGCAATCGGGCCCGACGCCGCCGCACCGCCGACGAGCGCGCGGACGACCTCCGGATCGATGATGGTCTGGCCGGCCGCGACATTGCCGACGGCGTCGAGGAAGTGGCGGACGTGCGCGACGCGATCCTTGAGCAGGTAACCCAGGCCGCGGCCGCCGCCGGCCATGAGATCGTCGACGTAGGCCACCGACACGTACTGCGACAGCACGATCACCGGCAGCGACGGGCGCTCGCGGCGGATCTGCGCGGCGGCGCGAAGGCCCTCGTCGGAATGGCCCGGCGGCATGCGCACGTCGGTGATGACCAGGTCGGGGACGGTGGCGCGGACGGCGTCGACGAGCGCCACACCATCGCCGACCGCCGCGACGACCTCATGGCCGCCGCGGCCCAGAACGGCCTCCACCCCCGCGCGGAGCAGGGGCGAATCCTCGGCGAGGACGATGCGCAGCGGCTCGCGCGCGGGGGTGGCGGCGGTCATCGGGGCTGATCCTCCTCGGGGAGCGGGGTGGTCGGGGCGGCCGGTGTGGCCGGGTTAGTCGGGCCGGTCGGGGTGGTCGGGCTTTCGACCTCGAGAACCCGCGTCGGGCACGTCAGCGTCACCGTCGTGCCGCGCCCGTCGGGGCTGGTCACGGTCACGGTACCGTCGACGCCCGCGGCGCGCTGGCGCATTCCCCGCAGGCCATGGCCGGCGCCGTGCGCCCCGGCGGGATCTTCGGCCGCGCCGCCGCGGCCGTCGTCGGCGATGGTCACCGTGAGCACCGCGCCGGCTGCACCGCTCGTGACGTCAGCGCCGCCATGGCCGCCATGACCGCCGATTCCCGCGACCGGGTCGATCCCGGCGACGACCGTCGCCCGGCTCGCGCCCGAGTGCTTGGCCACGTTGGACAGTGCCTCGGAGGCGAAGAAGAACGCGGCCTCCTCGATGTGGCGCGGCATGCGCACCGAGGGGACGTCGACGTCGACGGGCATCGGCATGCCCGCGGCGAGATCGGCCACCGCCGCCCGCAGCCCATGCTCGGACAGCGCGCGCGGCTGGATGTTGCGGATGACGCGGCGCAGGTCGGCGAGCACGGCGTCGACGTCGCCGTGGACATCGGCGGCGAGCTTGCCGGTCGGGCCGTCGGGGTCCTCGGCCTCGGCCATGCCGAGCTTCATGGTCAGCGCGACCAGCCGGTGCTGGACGCCGTCGTGCAGGGCGCCCTCGATGCGCGTGCGTTCCATCGCGGCGGCGTCGAGAACGTCGGACCGCGCCGATTCGAGGCGGTCGACGTCGGCGCGCAGCTGCCCCTCGTCGGGCGCCATCAGGGTCCGCGCCAGCTTCCCGGTCGCCCACGCCCACAGGCCGGCGGCGTAGAGCAGCGCGACGGCGAAGACGATCGCCGCGACGACGACCCACGCGATGAGCACCCACGTCGGCAGCGGCGCGATGAACGTGTCGTACACGCCCTGCGCGACCTCGGCGTCGGTGGCGTCGTTGCCCAGCGCCTCGACGGGGGTGCCGTCGAAGAAGGGCCACGGGGAGAACAGCATGGTGAACAGCATCGGCAGGAACGCCGCCCCGACCGTGAACGGGATGAGCAGGAACACCACCAGCGCCAGGTGCGCGAACTGCGCGAACGTCGGGGTGCCGCCCTTCTCGGCGAGCCTGTCGATCGGCGGCGCGATCTCATCCGCCCCCGGCCGGTCGATGAGCCTCAGCCGCCACACCTCGACGCGCAGCAGCCCCGGCCACACCAGGTTCCGGATCTGCGGCACGATGCTCAGCACCAGCAGCGGCAGGATCACCGACCCGATCACCGACGCCAGCGCCAGCCCCACGATGATGTTGGCCAGCGCCAGCCACGGCCATTTCGAAAACAGGTAGCTCGGCCGCGCCAGCGCCGCGCCCAGGGTCGCGGCGCCGCTGCCGCGCCTCTCGGATTGCTTTGCGACGGTCTGGTGCCCGCGCCGCTCGGCGTCGTCGTAAAGCGAAGTGTCGTGTACGTGCATGGTGTCCATGGCGGGTCCTTCCGTATCCCGGTGCGGGGCCCGGTTGCCCCGTCTGACCCAATTCCACCGCTCCACCAGCGAAAATACAGTGGCCTGCGGGCCCGTATCCCGGTAGTGCGCACGCTACCCCCGGCGGCGGGTGCGGGAACCATCGGCGGCGCGCGGGAGTTGTGGAGGAGTCCCCGCAAGCGCGAAAATCACTGCGGGCGGCTCGATTCGGGTGCCAGACTGCGAAAGAGCGCCCCGCCGCGGTGCCCGGTGCCGTGCCCGAAGCCGCGCGCGCAATGGCGCCGCCACGAAAGAGGAGTCCCGTGCAAACGATCATCGACTGGTCCGTCTCCCTGATGGGCACGCTCGGGCCGCCGGGCGTGGCGCTGGCGATCCTCATCGAGACGATCATCCCGCCCGTGCCGTCCGAACTGTTCCTGCCGCTGGCCGGGTTCACCGCGACGACCGGCAAGTTCAGCTGGTGGAGCGCCGTGGCGTGGGCCACCGGAGGCTCGGTGCTCGGCGCGCTGCTGCTGTACTGGGCGGGCGCGGCGCTGGGCGCGGATCGCGTGCGGGCGATCGCCGACAAGATCCCGCTGGCCAAGGTGTCCGACGTGGACAAGGCCCTCGACTGGTTCGGCCGGCATGGCGAGGCGTCCGTGTTCCTCGGGCGCATGGTGCCGGGCATCCGGTCGATCATCTCCATTCCCGCGGGGCTGCAGCGGATGCCGCTGGGCAAGTTCGTGCTGTACACGACGGCGGGCTCGGCCCTGTGGAACGGCGTGCTCGTGTACCTGGGCGTGCTGCTGGGCAACCAGTGGCACATCGTCGGCGAGTGGATCGACCGGTTCTCCACCGTGATTTACGTGCTGTGCGCGGTGGCGGCCGTCGTGTTCGTGGCGTTCGCGGTGCGGCGATCGATGCGCGAGAAGGCCGAGGCCAAGCGCGCCCGCGACGAGCGGCCCCGCATCGAGCTGCGCGAGCACCGCAGCGAGACGCTTGACGACGACCGGCGCATGTGACCGGCGCCCTCGAGCATCGCCCGTGACGGCGGCCAATTCGGTCGCCAATTCGGTCGCCGCCTCAGGGCCCCGTGCCGAGGAGATACCAACGCCGCGTCGCCTACTGCGTTTCCGCAGGTCGCCGAAATTGGTGGCATCCCCTCGTCACGAGACCGCGGGGGATGGGGCGCGGCGGGACTACTTCAGGCCGTGGACGCGGCGCATGAGGGCGAGCGTCGCCTCCGTGGGCAGCGCCCTGGTCAACGGCACGACCAACCCGGCCCGCGAACCCCGCGCGACCAGGGGCAACGGGCGCTCGGCGGCGACCTCCTCCATGACGGTCGCGGCGACGTCGGCGGCGGAGATTCCCTTGGCCTCGTTGGCGTCGAGGTTGTTTACCATGGTGGTGGTGTCCTCGCGGTAGGGGGAGCCCTCGGCCGCGCCGTACTTGGTGCGCCTAGTGGAAATGCCGGTGTTGATGCTGCCCGGCTCCACGACCGTCACCCCGATTCCGAAGCGCGACACCTCACCGCGCAGCGACAGGCCGAACCCGCGCAGCGCCGCCTTCGTGGCCACGTACGACGACCGGTGCGGCAGCGGCAGTCCGCCGAGCATCGAACCGACCAGGATCACCCGGCCGCGCCCGGCGGCGCGCATAGCCGGCAGCAGCCGCTGCACCAGATCCACCTGGCCCAGCACGTTGACCTGGAACACCCTGTTCAGGGCCTCGGCGGGCAACTCCTCGAAGGGCCCGGACTGGCTTTCGCCGGCGTTGGCGATGACGACGAATGGTGGCCCACCCGCCAGAACCTCGTCGGCGGCCGCGGCGATGGAGGCGGGGTCGCCCATGTCGAGGGCGATCATCCCGATGCCATCGGGGTGCGGCGCCTCGACGCCCTTGCGGGAGGTGCCGATGACGGTGAACCCGGCGTCGCGAAGCATCTCCGCGCACGCCCAGCCGATGCCCGACGACGCGCCGGTGACCAGCGCGCGCGGCGCCTGACCACCGCCGCCACCACCAACGCTGCCGCCGCCGCCGGAGCCGGCCGTGACCGCCGGCAGCTTCGGGCCGTGGGTGAGGGACGTGCGGGGCAGGGCCATGGTGGTTACTTCACCTTCCGGGCGTCGATCTTCATGCCGCCCTCGCGCAGGCGGTCGACCAGCGCGTCGCCGATGCCGGCCGCCGGGGTGAGCACGCCCGCGCGGTCCGGCAGGCGATCGCGGTCGAAGGCCAGCGCCAGGGCGGCGGCGGAGATCATCATGGCGGTGCCGTCGTAGCCGGGGTCCTTCTCCAGCTCGACGCGGCTGGCCCACTGCGCGCCCGACAGCGTCAGCGAATGCACGTCGATGGTGAAGCGGCCGCGCGCCCGGCTCTCCTCCGACGGGCCCTCGCCGGGGGCGGGCAGCTTCTTGTCCAGCAGTTTCGCGGTCGGGCCGAACGCCATGCCGCCGATGAGCGCGCCCAGCCCGGCCTTGACGCCGCGGGCGCGGGCGGCGGACTTGAGGCCGCGGCCGACGTTCATCACCTCGCGGTAGCGGAAGCCCTCGCCGTAGCCGGCGGAGTCGCCGGTGTTGGCGCCGCTGACGTTGGCGCCCTCGATGCCCGCGCCGTCGGGCCCGGGGTCGCCCTCGACGCCGGCGCGCCCGGCATCGGCGTCGAGCAGCGAGGCGGTGCGGCGCACGATGCGCGTGTTGTACGGCGCCATGAAGAAGGGGGCGAATGCGCCGGTCTCGCCGGCGTAGACCTCTTCGCGGGCGACGATGGGCACGTCATCCTGCCGCGACGGCCCCGGCCCGGCCATCCCCGGGTTGAGCGAGTACGCCGACCGCGCGATCCGCGCCCGCTCCTTGTCGGCCTTGATGTCCTTGAGCTGTTGGCGCATCGAGTCGATCGTGCCCCCGGACACCCCGCCTCGCATGTGGGTGACCACGAGGGTGGTCTCTCCGAGGTTGCCGTCGCCTGCCTGGGCGGCGGCGTCGTGAAGCACCTTCACCCCGATGTCCGACGGGATCGAATCGAACCCGCACGAGTGCACGATGCGCGCGCCCGTGGACTGCGCCAGCTCGTGGTTGGCGGCGATGGAGTCGTGCGCGAAGAGGACCTCGCCGGTCAGGTCGACGTAGTCCGTGCCCGCGGCGGCGCAGGCGTGGGCCAGCGCGTGGCCGTAGCGGGCGTAGGGCCCGACGAGGGTGAGCACCACGCGGGCGGATTCGGCCAGGTCGCGCATGTCGGCGTCGGAGGACGCGTCGGCGACGATCAGCGGCCAGTCGGCGGCGGTCGCCCCGGGCGCGCCGGCGAGGTCGTCGCGCAGGGCGGCGAGCTTGTCCCGGTCGCGGCCGGCCAATGCGATGGAAGTCCCGGCCGGCGCGTGGGCGGCAAGATGCTTTGCGACGAGCTCGCCCACGAACCCCGTCGCCCCGAACACCACGATGTCGTGGGCGCGGTCGGCGCGGTCCGGTGCGGCGGCGCCGGTGGCTTGGGCGCCGTCGGCCTGGGCGCGGTCGGAGTGGTTGGTGCGGTCAGAAGTGTTTTCGTCCCGTGTCATGGCCCCACGTTAACGGCGAATGGGCATTCTCGCGGCGTTTCCGGCGTTCTTTTGTAGACAGCTTGGTCTAAGGGCATAATGGCGTGCAGCCCGACGCCGTCGGCCGGCCGCGCACCCCGCGGCGACCGGCGGCGCGCACCAGTCACGACCACGGAGAAGATCGCAGATGAGCCAGGCCGACGCCGACCAGTCCCACGCCCCCAAGGACGGCGCCGACTACGACTCGACCCACGAGATCACCCACCCGGAGCGGCGCTTCGACACCGCGGCCGTCCGCGCCGGCTACCACCCGGATTCGCTGTACGGGCCGGTCAACGTGCCCATCTACGCCAGTTCGACGTTCGCGCAGGACGGCGTCAACGTGCTGCGCGGCGGTTTCGAGTACACGCGCGTGGCCAATCCGACGTCGGCGGCGCTGGAGGGCGCGATAGCCGAGCTGGAGGGCGCTCGCTTCGGCCGGGCGTTCGCCTCGGGCATGGCGGCGACGGACATCCTGCTGCGCGCGTACCTGCGGCCGGGGTCGCACATCGTCATCCCGAACGACGCCTACGGCGGCACGTTCCGCCTGGTGGACACGATGTTCGGCGACTGGGGCGTGGAATACTCGGTGGCGGACCTGGGCAGCATCGAGTCGGTGCGCGCGGCGATCCGGCCGAACACGAAGGTCGTGTGGATCGAGACCCCGACCAACCCGCTGCTCACCGTCGGCGACATCGCCGGCATCGCGGCGGCCGTCAAGGAGGCCAACGCCGAGCTGGGCGCCGACGCGAAGCTCGTCGTGGACAACACCTTCGCCTCGCCGTACCTGCAGCGCCCGCTGGAGCTGGGCGCGGATGCGGTGCTGCATTCGACGACGAAGTACATCGGCGGGCATTCGGACGTCATCGGCGGCGCGGTGGTCACCAACGATGCCGCGCTGGACGAGGAGCTCGACTTCCTCCGCGGCGGCGTCGGCGCCACGCCGAGCGCCTTCGATGCGTTCCTCACCGCCCGCGGCCTGAAGACGCTGGGCCTGCGCATGGACCGCCATTGCGACAACGCCGAGAAGGTCGCGGCCTTCCTCGAGTCGCGCCCGGAGGTTACGCAGGTCCTGTACCCGGGCCTCGCGTCCCACCCGAACCACGAGGTGGCGAAGTCCCAGATGAAGCGCTTCGGCGGCATGATCTCCGCGCGCCTGGCCGGTGGCGCGGAGGCGGCGGCGAAGCTGTGCGAGTCGACCCGCGAGTTCCTGCTCGCCGAGTCGCTGGGTGGCGTGGAGTCGCTCATCGAGGTCCCCGCCGGCATGACGCACCAGTCGACGGAGGGCACGCAGCTGGAGATCCCCGCCGATCTCGTCCGCCTGTCCGTGGGCATCGAGGACGTCGACGACCTCATCGCCGATCTGGCGCAGGCCCTCGACCAGCTCTAAAGCCCCACCTTTTTCGTTTTACGACGCCCACCGTCACCCCCGGTGGGCGTCCCCGTTTCCCCGGCCCGCACATCTCTTCGGTGTGCGGGTCTGGTGTTTGTGGGCTGACCGTCGTAAAGTAGGTGACATGACAACAAATACGGCCGCCCCCACCCGCCAGCCCGCCCTCTTCCTGGGCCACGGCTCGCCGATGAACGCGATCGAGGACAACCGCCACTCGCGCGCATGGGCCGAACTGGGCGCGGAACTCGCGCGGAACAAACCCGCCGCCATCGTCGCCGTGTCCGCCCACTGGTACGGCAACATGACCGCCGTCACCGCCATGCCCGACCCGCGGACCATCCACGACTTCTACGGCTTCCCGCGGGCGCTTTTCGACGTCGAATACCGCGCACCCGGATCCCCCGAACTCGCCGAGCGGATCGGCGACGTGCTCAAGCCGGACTGGGTGGGGCAGGACCGCGACTCGTGGGGGCTCGATCACGGGACGTGGTCGGTGCTCAAACACCTCATGCCCGACGCCGACGTGCCCGTGGTGCAGCTGTCCATCAACGCCGAGAAGCCGCTCGATTACCACCTTGAGCTGGGGCGGAAGCTGTCGGCGCTGCGTGATGAGGGCGTGCTCGTCCTCGGGTCCGGCAACGTCGTCCACAACCTGCGCGCCATCGACTGGGGCAATCCCGGCGGCGGCTTCGACTGGGCCGACCGGTTCGACGAGGCCGCGCGCGAGGTGATGCTCCGCGACCCGTCGACGCTCGGTGACCTGCGCGGGCACCGCGATTACCGGCTGGCCGTGCCGACGCCCGACCACTTCCTGCCGCTGGCCTACGTCGCTGGCGCCGCGGGCGATGCGGTGCGTGAGGGTGGCGGTGCTGGCGCTGCTGGCGCTGCCGGCGGAGCAGGTGTGGGCGCTGGCGGATCCGACGCTGCCGACGGGGCAGGTGTGGGCGCCGGCGGAGCTCGTGGCGTGCGCGTCATCGATGAGGGCCGCGCGATGGGATCGCTGTCGATGACGGGCTATCTGTACGAGTAGCGCGGGCCGCGTGTCGCATGTCTGTCACCATGCGTCCGCCACCATGCGTGCGTCGTCGAGCGCTCCCTTATCGTCGGCGCGCTCCTCAACTCTGCGATTTTGGGCCGCGTGCGCTGTGTGCCCCGTAGCGCCGTCGGAGCCGTGTGCGTGACCTCCCGTGTGGCTGAAGCGCGCTGAGGGCCTTGTGCGGAGCCTCGGCATATGCGCAGGTCACGGCGTCGGAAAGCGTGCGGATTGGTGGGCGCAGACCCACGGATTCAATTTCGTCCCGTAGGTGGCGCCGGGGCGAATGGCGCACGGGATGAAGTTGAAGAAATGGCCCCCGAAAAATTCAATCTCGTCCCGTGCGCGTCGAGGATCCGCCACACGTACGGGATGAAGTTGAATTCAACGGCCCGTGAAGGCGCGGCGCTGCCCAGAGTCGCTGGCGAGGGGATTGGTTTCGGTTCGGCCGGGCGCAAAGGGGCGGGGATTGGCATGAGTCGGTCGCGAAGGCGGGGGCTGCACGAGGTGAGTGGCACTAACTGCCGACGCTTCCGCGATTTCGTTGCATGAAAACGCCGAAGCGTCGGCAGTTAGTGCCATTCACCGCGTGAAATTGGTTGGGCGAAGCGGGCGCGGGGGAGTTGGCGGCGGTGATGGGGGAGTTCGGCGTGGGGGAGCGAGGGCGGGGGATTTGGCGGCGAGGGCGGGGAAGTTGGCGGCGGGCTTGGTGGGGAGTGGGGAGACGCGGGGGAGTTTGAAGTGGGGCGTGCGGCTGCGGAAGGGGGCGGTGCGTGCGGGCAGGGGAGTTCGGCGTAGGGGAACTGACGGCGGCGGCGGGGAGGGGTGGCGAGGGGTTTTTGGGGCCGAGTTACTGCTGGGCCCAACGATCGGAGGCGGCGAGGGCCACGACGTCGTCGTACAGCGCCGCGACCGGCGGGGTCATGTCGGCGTCGCGCCGGCGGATCATGCCCAGCTCGCGATGGGCGGCCGGGGCAATCGGGCGCAGGACGACCCCCGTCACGGAGAGGAAAGGGTCGTCGATGGGCAGCAACGCCACTCCCAAACCGGCGCTGACCAGGCCCGCGACGGTCGTCAGCTCCATCGATTCGAAGACGAGGCGGGGGCGGAAGGCGGCGGCGTCGGCAAGCGAATCCAGCAACAACCGCGTGCCGTACCCCGGCAGCATCGCGATGAACGGATCGTCGGCCACCGACCGCAGGCGCAACGGCGCGGTCGAACCCGCGAGGCGATGATCGGCGGGCAGACCGATGGCCAGGCGCTGACGAGCCAGGGGCGTCCACTCCAGCGCGCCGCCGCCGAGCGACTCCGGGGGCTGGGGGCCGACGAGCGCGAGGTTCGCCTCATCGGCGAGGACGCGCTCGACGAGCAGGCGCGCGGCACCCTGATGCAGGGAAATCGCCGCATCGGGCCTGGTCGCGCGGGCGGTGCGGAGGATCTCCGGCACCATCCACGTGCCCAGCGAATGCATGAAGTCCAGGCGCACCGGGCCGTGGTCCGGATTGACCAGACGGGCGACCTCGGCGGCACCCGCGCGCAGGGCACCGGTGGCCTCGGCGGCGGCGTCGGCGAATGCGCGGCCGCGGGTGTTCAGCTCGAGGCCGCGGCCGTGGCGGTCGAAAAGCCGGGCGCCCAGCGTCGCCTCCAGCCGCGCCAGACGCCGCGACAGAGTCGGCTGCGGGACGCCCAGATTCGCCGCGGAATCGCCCATGTGGCCGGTGCGGGCGAGGTCGAGAAACCAATCCAGGTCGGTGGGCAGCATGAAATCACGGTAGCCCACCTCCGCCTATGTCAAGCGCGCAACACAACGCGCCCCCCAATGCATTGGACGTATCGGAGACCGCGGCGCACCATGGCGGGCATGAGCAACGCGCACCCCTCTCCCGCGATCCCGGCCCCGCCGCCGGAGGGCCTCACGCCCGCCGACCCCGGCTTCCGGCGTGCGCTGGTCGCGGTGCTCTTCGCGGGCATCGCCTCCTTCCAGGCGCTGTACGCGACGCAGGCGCTGCTGCCGGTGCTCACGCAGGACCTGGCCATCAGCCCGGCCACCGCCGCGCTGACCGTCTCGGCGACCACCGGCGGCCTGGCCTGCGCGGTCATCCCCGTGTCGGTGCTGTCGGAGCGCTTCGGCCGCCGCCCGCTGATCCTCATCGGCGCTGTGCTGGCCACGGTACTCGGCCTCACGCTGGCGCTGGCCCCGGGCGCGGCGTCCCTCATCGCGCTGCGCCTGGCCCAGGGGCTGATCATCGCGGGCGTGCCGGCGGTGGCCATGACCTACGTCTCCGAGGAGGTCCACCCCGATCACGTGCCCCGCATCATGGGCCTGTACGTGGCGGGCACGACGGTCGGCGGGTTGCTGGGCCGCATCATCCCGTCGGTGGTGCTGGAGTTCGGGGGCTGGCGCGTGGCGACGGTCGCCTCCTCCCTCGTCGCCCTCGCCTTCGCCCTGGCCACGGTGTGGCTGCTGCCGCGCCAGCGCCGTTTCACGCCGAAGAAGCTGACGCTGGGCGGCGAGTTCCGGGCGATCGTCGGCCACCTGGGCAATCCGCGCCTGGTGGGCCTGTACGCCCTGGCGTTCCTGTCGATGGGCGCGTTCGTGTCGCTGTACAACTACGTCGGTTTCCGCCTGGGCGACACGTTCGGCCTCTCGGCGGCGGTCGCCGGCATGGTCTTCCTGCTCTACCTCACGGGCACGTGGTCGTCTGCGCGGGCGGGGGCGTATGCGCGGAGCTTGGGGCGTCGTCAAGCAATGCTCGCTGCCATCGCCGCGGGAATCGCGGGCCTGGCCCTGACGGCGACCCCGTGGCTGGTCACGCTGTTGTTGGGCGTGGCGCTGTTCACGGGCGGGTTCTTCGTGGCGCACTCGCTGGCGTCGTCGTCGGTGGGGCTGATCGCCACCGCCGACCGTGCGGAGGCCAGCTCGATGTACCTGTTCAGCTACTACCTCGGGTCGTCGGTGGTCGGGTGGTTCTCCGGCCACGTGCTGGACTGGGGCGGCTGGGGGGTGCTCATCGGCTGGCTGGTGGGGTTGTTCGTCCTCGCGGGCGCCGCCGCGCTGGTGGGCACGAGCGGCATCCGGCGCCGCGGGGCGGGCGGCAAGACCGCCTAGCCGACGACGAGCTCGCCGTCCTCCGCCGCCATCTTCGCGGGTCCGGCGGGCTGGCGCGAAGGGCCGGAGACGACGTCGCCGGTGGCGATGTCGAAGTGCGAGTTGTGGTCGGGGCAGATCATGACGCCGTCGCGCACGGCGTTGATGCTGCCGCCCTGGTGCGGGCAGCGCACGGACCATGCCTTGAACACGCCTTCTTCGGGCTGGGTGACCACGTAGTCGCCGACGATGGTGCCGCCGCCGACGGGGACGTCGGTGGCCGCGACGCGTTCGACGTCGGAGCCGGGCGCGCAGGCGGCGAGGAGGGCGCCGGCGGCGGTGGTGGCGGTGCCGAGCAGGAAGCCTCGGCGGGAGCAGGTGAACTTGGGGGCTGCCGTGTCGTTCATGGTTTTCAGGGTACCGGGCGGGGCATTGCTTTACGACGGCCCGTCGCCAACCCGACCGGCCGGAACCCGGGGTGCGGCGCTACGGCTTCGGGCGTTCGCCGAAGATGGCGCGGCCGACGCGGACGGTGGTGGCGCCTTCGGCGATGGCGAGCTCGAAGTCACCGGACATGCCCATCGACAATTCGTCCAGCGTGACGCCGTCGGGGGCGTTGGGGGCGAGCCGGTCGCGCAGTTCGCACAGGGTGGCGAAGCAGCGGCGCACGTCGTCGTCGCCGTTGGGGGAGGAGGCGTCGACGATCATGGCCATGGTCATGAAGCCGCGCAGGCGCAGATTCGGGTAGGGGCCGTCCTCGCCGAAGTCGGCGACGAACGCCTCCACGTTCTCCGGCGCGATGCCCGCCTTCTGGGGTTCGTGCGACGTGTTGACCTGGATGAGCACGTCGAGGGTGCGGCCGGTGATTCCGGGAGAGAGTTCGGCGGAGGAGTTCGGGGCGGAGGCGGGCGCGTCGGCGTCGGCCAGGCGACGCTGGAGGGCGGCGGCGACCTTGGGGCGGTCGAGCGCCTGGAACTCGTCGGCGAAGGCGGCGAGCTGGCCCGCCTTGTTCGTCTGCAGCGGGCCGATCACCGCCCAACTCGGGAGGGGAGTGATGGCGGAAGAGGCTGCGGTGCCGGCGTCGGAGGAACCGGCAGCGTCACTTCCAGCAGCCGCGGCGGCGAAGAATTCCGCCTTCGCCGACGCCTCCTGCACGCGGTTCTCGGCGAGCGTCGGGCAGCCGGCGTCGCGCAGCGCGGGCCAATCGGCGAGCACCGCTTCGGCGGGCACCGTCTTGCTCACGGGCAGCAGCCGGATCTCCGACGGGTCGCGGCCGGCGGCGCGGGCGGCGTCGTCGATGCGCGCCCGGATTGCGTCATGGCGGGCGGTGACCTCCGCGGGGCTGGCGGGAGAAGCGTGCTCGTTGTGCTCCATGACCCCGAGGTTACCGCCGCGCCGATCCGCCCCCGCCCGACCATCGCGGGCCGGAGCGGTCGGCCACCGTCCCGTCACCGCCGCCGCCACCCGGGTGCGATCCGGGCGGTGCGGTACGTTCGATTCATGCTCCAGGATCGATTGATCGCGCTGCCGGAACGGTCGCGACGCCTCATCGCCGTCGTCGGCGCCATCTTCGCCATCGCCGTGGTCGGCTTCCACATGTACCGCGCGGCGACGTATTACATGATGGACGTCGAGGTCTTCCAGGACGCCGGCTGGGCATTGCGCCGCGGCCAGGACCTGTATTCGGAGGACTTCCCAACCCGCTCGGGTTACCGCTTCATTTATCCGCCGTTCGCGGCGCTGCTGTTCTACCCCATGACGTGGGCGGGGCCGGTGACGCTGCAGATCATCTGGACCGCCGCCACCATCGCGGCGGTGTGGGCGATGTTGTGGATGGTGGCCAAGCGTCTGCGCATGCCCGCCCCGGCGCTGATCGCGGCGCTGCTGCTGGGCCCGGCGCTGCTCATGGACCCGTTGTCGGAGAACATCAACTTCGGCCAGATCAACGTGTTCCTGGCCGTCCTCGTCGTCGCCGACGTCCTGGGTTTCCTGCCCAAGAAGCTGCGCGGCCTGGGCATCGGCGTCGCCGCCGGCATCAAGATCACCCCGGCGGCCTACGCCCTGGTCTTCCTGGTGCGCAAGGACTACCGCGCGGTGCTCACCAGCTTCCTGTGGTTCCTGGTCACGGTCGCCATCGGCTTCGCCATGCGTTTCGACGAGTCCATCTACTTCTGGACCGACGAATTCTTCGAGGGCAACCGCGGCGGCGCCCCGACCTACGAGGCCAACCAGGCGCTGTCCGGCCTGCTGGCGCGGGCGACCCTCGAGGACCCGGCGCTGAACATCATCGTCATGGGCTGTTTCGTCCTCGGCGCGGTCCTCGCCGGCGTCGCCGCCTTCCGCTTCGAGCAGCGCGGCCTGCGCGTCGCCTCCCTGGCGGTCGTGGCGCTGGCGGTCTGCTTCGTCGGCCCGTACACGGTCAGCCACCACTGGTCGATCACCATGATCTTCCTGCCGCTGATCTTCACGCTGCGCCGCCCGTGGCAGATCCTCCTCGCCGCCGGCTTCTACGTCGCGCATTTCCTCGCGCCGTACGACACCTTCCCCGGCAACCCGTGGGGCTTCGCCCTCAACCCGGCCGAGTGGGTGTGGGGCAATCTGCAGGGCATTTTCGGCGGTCTGGCCTTCGTCGCGCTCATCGTCTGCGCCCTGCGGGCGGCGGATGCCAGGGATGGGGCGGATGGGCTTGACGACGGTCCCGTCGCAAAGCCCGTCGGCCACCAGCCGAAAGCGTAACGAGGAATTCACACCCGAAACCCCCGGCCACGGAGTGTGACGCGGGTAATATCGCGGGGGCAACGAGGGCGGCGGCCGACGCCGCCCCGCACGCCACAACCGCATACGCCGCCAGCAGCTGCGGCGGGAGAGGCCGGAGCGCCACGCCCGGCCGCCGTAGGGGCAATTCCTCCCCGGAACACTCTCAGGCACCAGCACCGTCGCAGCGAGGCACCTCTGGAAAGAGTCGCGCGCACTCGTCTGCGCCGTGACCGCCGAAGGAGAAAACCGGCGCGCGCCGGCGAAAGCTCTCAGGCACCGTCGACAGAGCGGGGAGGCGATCTCCCCTGCCCCGCGACCGGAAAGCCCAGTTCATGGCCACACCGCACGATGCCTTCGTCCACCGCCACATCGGCCCCGACCCCGCCGGGACGGCCGAGATCCTCGACTTCCTCGGCTACGGCTCCACCCAGGAGCTCGCCGCGGCGGCGCTGCCCGCCGACATCGCCCAGGCGGAGCCGACGCCGCTGCCCGACGCCCTCGACGAAACCGCCGCGCTGGCGGCGCTGCGCGGGTTCGCCGCCAAGAACACGCTGAAGAAGCAGCTCATCGGCGCCGGCTACTACGACACCGTCACGCCGGCGGTCATCCGCCGCAACGTCGTGGAGAATCCCGGCTGGTACACGGCCTACACGCCGTACCAGCCGGAGATTTCGCAGGGCCGGCTGGAGGCGCTGCTCAACTTCCAGACCGCCGTGTCCGACCTGACGGGGCTGCCGGTGGCGGGCGCGTCGCTTCTCGACGAAGCCACCGCCGTCGCCGAGGCCGTCCAGATGATGGCCCGCGGCAACGCGAAGGCGGCGAAGAAGGGCGGCGTGATCCTGCTCGACGCCGCGCTGCACCGCCAGAGCCTGACCGTCACGCTGGCCCGCGCCGAAGCCGCCGGCATCGACGTGCGCATCGCCGAGATCGGCGACGACGTCCCCGCCGCGCTGGCCGAGGCGACCGGGGTGCACGGCGGAGATGACGGCGCAGCCGAGACCGCCGTGCCGCTGGTCGGCGTCGTGCTGTCGAACCCGGGCACCACCGGCGAGGTCCGCGATCTGGCCGCTCCCATCGCCTCGGCGAAGGAGGCCGGCGGCCTGGTCACCGTGGCGTGCGATCTGCTGGCGCAGGTGCTCATCGCCTCGCCGGGCTCGCTGGGCGCGGACATCGCCGTCGGTTCGGCGCAGCGCTTCGGCGTCCCGCTGTTCTTCGGCGGCCCGCACGCCGGCTTCATGTCCTGCACCGAGGATCTGCAGCGCAAGCTGCCCGGCCGCCTGGTGGGCGTCTCCGTCGACGCCGACGGCAACCCCGCCTACCGCCTGGCCCTGCAGACCCGCGAGCAGCACATCCGCCGCGACCGCGCGACGTCGAACATCTGCACCGCCCAGGCGCTGCTGGCCGTGTGCGCCGGCTTCTACGCCGTGTGGCACGGCCCCGAGGGCCTGCGCGAAATCGCCGCGGCCATCCACTCCCGCGCCGCCGCCCTGGCGTCGCTGCTGGCCGACCGTGGATTCGCGCCGGTCCATGGCACGTTCTTCGACACCATCGCCGTCGACGTCTCGGCCCGCGCCGATTCCGCGCGCTCCGGCGCCGACGTGGTCCTCGCCGCCGCCGTGGAGGCCGGCTTCAACCTGCGCCGCGTCTCCGACGACGTCGTTGGCGTGTCCATCGGCGAATCCACCACCGACGCCGACGTCGCCGCCCTGGTCGCGGCCATCGCCGGCGGCCCGGCCGACACTGATGGGGTGGGCGAAGAGGAGGTGGCGGGCACCGTCGCAAAGCAGACCCCGGAAGCCGGGCCGCTGGCGGACCTGCTGCGCACCGACGACATACTGGCGCACCCGATCTTCCGCACCATCCGCTCCGAGACGCAGATGATGCGCTACCTGCGCCGCCTGTCCGACCGCGACCTGGCGCTGGACCGCACGATGATCCCGCTGGGGTCGTGCACCATGAAGCTCAACGCCGCGGTGTCCATGGAGCCGATCACGTGGCCCGAGTTTGCCGGGATCCACCCGATGGCGCCCGACGACCAGGCCGCCGGTTGGCTCGAGCTCATCGCCGACCTGGAGGAGCGCCTGGCGCTGATCACCGGCTACGCGAAGGTGTCGGTGCAGCCCAACGCCGGGTCGCAGGGCGAGTTCGCCGGGCTGCTGGCCATCCGCCGCTACCACGTGGCCAACGGCGACGAGGGCCGCGACATCGTGCTCATCCCGGCGTCGGCCCACGGCACCAACGCGGCGTCGGCGGCGTTGGCCGGCCTGAAGGTCGTGGCCGTGGCCAACGCCGATGATGGCTCGATCGATCTGGCCGACCTCGACGCGAAGCTGGCCAAGCACGACGGCACGGTCGCGGCGATCATGATCACCTACCCGTCCACGCACGGCGTGTTCGAGGGCCACGTCCGCGAGGTCTGCGAGAAGGTCCATGCCGCCGGTGCGCAGGTCTACATCGACGGCGCGAACCTCAATGCGCTGGTGGGGCTCGCGCAGCCCGGCGAGTTCGGCGGCGACGTCTCGCACCTGAACCTGCACAAGACCTTCACCATCCCGCACGGTGGCGGCGGGCCGGGCGTCGGCCCGGTCTGCGTCGCCGAGCACCTGGTGCCCTTCCTGCCGTCGGACCCGCTGTCCGGCGAGTTGCTTGACGACGACTCGGCCGCCGACGTGCCCGGCCGCCCCGTGTCGGCGGCGCGCTACGGCTCGGCCGGGGTGCTGCCGATCTCGTGGACCTACATCGCCATGATGGGCGCCGAGGGCCTGGCCGAGGCGTCGCGGATGGCGCTGGTCAACGCCAATTACGTGTCGAAGGCGCTGGAGGATTCGTTCCCGACCCTCTACGTCGGCGACAACGGGCTGGTCGCCCACGAGTGCATCCTCGACGTCCGCGACCTGGCCAAGAAGTCCGGCATCACCGCCGAGGACGTGACCAAGCGCCTGATGGACTTCGGCTTCCACGCCCCGACGCTGGCGTTCCCCGTGCCCGGCACGCTCATGGTCGAGCCGACGGAGTCGGAGGACAAGGGCGAGCTGGACCGGTTCATCGAGGCCATGCGCACCATCCGCGCCGAGATCGACGAGGTCATCGCCGGCGACGTCACCGCCGAGGAGTCCGTGCTGCGGGCGGCGCCGTTCACGGCGGCGTCTCTGCTGCGCGGCGATTTCGACGACGCCGTCGGCGGCGGGAAGTTCAGCCGCGAGAAGGCGGCGTTCCCCGTCGATGCGCTGCGCGCGGACAAGTACTTCCCGCCGGTGCGGCGCATCGACAACGCCTACGGCGACCGCAACCTGATGTGTTCCTGCCCGCCGATCGAGGCGTTCGACATTGATTCGAAGGAGTCCGACGATGAGTAACGTCGTCCCGCTGCGTCCCGAGGACGCCGAGTTCGCCGGCCCGAAGACCACGGCGCTGCATGATCTGCACGCCGAGCTCGGCGCCCGTTTCACCGATTTCGGCGGCTGGGACATGCCGCTGAAGTACGGCAAGGAGCTGGAGGAGCACCGCGCGGTGCGCGAGTCCGCCGGCGTCTTCGACCTGTCGCACATGGGCGAGGTCCGCGTGACCGGCCCCCGTGCCGCGGGGCTGCTGGATCACGCGCTGGTGTCCCGGATCTCCGCGGTGCCGACGGGCAAGGCGAAGTATTCGATGATCTGCGCCGAGGATGGCGGGATCATCGACGACCTCATCGTCTACCGCCTCGGCGAGGAGGAGTTCCTGGTCGTGCCCAACGCGGGCAACGCCCCGGCCGTCGTCGCCGAGCTGGAAAAGCGGTGGGACGAGATCCGCGGGAAGGGCCGGAAGGATCCCTTCGAGTGCGAGATCTGCGACGAGACCGGCTGGACCTCGCTGATCGCGGTGCAGGGCCCGCGCGCCGAGGAGATCGTCGCCGCGATCGTGCTGCCCTCGACCGGCCTCGACGACGAGGCCGAGGCCAACGGCGAGCGCGCGACCGTCGCCGGCTTGCCGTACTACGCGGCGATGCTCGGCGTCATCCGGTCCGGGTCGACGTCCAACGCGGCCGAGGATGCCGCCAACGGTGCGGTCGGGGGCCTGTCCAGGAACGAGGGCGACATCTTCGTCATGCTCGCCCGCACCGGCTACACCGGCGAAGACGGCTTCGAGATCTTCGTCCCCAACGAGGACGCCCGCGCCACCTGGGACGAGGTGTTCGCCGCGGCCGAGCGCATCGCCGCGTCGGAAGCCGCCGAAGCCGCCGACTCCACGGATGCCACCGAAACCGCCCCCATCGCCGTGCCCTGCGGCCTGGCCTCCCGCGACACGCTGCGCCTGGAGGCCGGCATGCCGCTGTACGGCAACGAGCTCTCCCTCGAGGTCACGCCGGTCGACGCCGGCCTGGGCGTTCTCGCCGCGACCAAGTCCAAGGAGTCCTTCGTCGGCCGCGACGCCATCGTCGCGGCGAAGGAATCCGGGCCGTCGAAGGTGCTCATCGCCCTCGCCGGCGAGGGCCGCCGCGCCGCCCGGTCCGGCTATCCGCTTGTCGACGCCGACGGCAACCCCATCGGCGAAGTCACCTCCGGAGCCCTCTCGCCGACGCTCGGCCACCCCATCGCCCTGGCCTACGTCGACGCGAAGGCCGGGGTCGACGCGGGGCTGCTCACCGGGGACGACCCCGCCAAGCCCACGCCCATCGAGGGTGCCGAGGTGACGGTGGACATCCGGGGGAAGGGTTTCCCGTACGTCGTCGTCAAGCCCCCGTTCTACAAGCGCACGTAACCGCCGCGGCGCCGTGCCCGGTCGAAACCGGGCGCGGCCGCCGAAGATCCGCAACAATCGAACCAACCGCCCCGACGGGGCCCACACCAGGAGGAACCACCATGGCCAGCCTGCCCACCGACTACCTCTACTCCGCCGAGCACGAGTGGGTGAACTCCACCGACGTCAGCGCCGGCGACGTCGTGCGCGTCGGCATCACCCAGTACGCCGCCGACCAGCTCGGCGAAATCGTCTACGTCGAACTGCCCGAGGTCGGCGCCGAAGCCGAAGCCGGCGAACCGTGCGGCGAGGTCGAGTCGACCAAGTCCGTGTCCGACATCTACGCGCCCGTGTCCGGCGAAATCGTCGCGGTGAACGAGGATCTCGAGGATTCCGCCGCCGTCATCAACGACGACCCCTACGGCGCGGGCTGGATCTACGAGGTCCGCGTCACCGAGGCCGGGCCGCTCATGGACGCCGAGGCCTACGCCGCCGAGAACGACGACTAGCGGCCGGCGCAAGGATAAGGCTTAACCTTGCGCATCTGACCGGTGCACGCAAGGAAAAGGCTTAACCTTGCGCAAATGGCCGGTGCGCGCAATGAAAAGCGATGCGAGACGCACCGGACGGAACGCGGTAGTTCCCGTGGTTCGCCTACTTCCGCCGGTTGGTGCGCTTGGTCGCCTGTGCGGTCCACGGGTCCTCCGGCCACGGGTGCTTGGGATAGCGCCCGCGCATCTCGGCCCTGACCTGCGTGTACGGGCCATCCCAGAAGCTGCGCAGGTCCTGCGTCACCGCCAAAGGACGCCCGGCCGGCGACAGCAGCTGCAGCTGGACGGGCACTCGGCCATCGACCAGAGCAGGGGTGTCGGCCAGCCCGAAGCACTCCTGCAGCTTCGCCGCGAGCACCGGTGGCGCGGCCTGCTCCCGGGCACGGGCGGCGGCCCCATCGTCGGGTGCCGCTGACCCCGCCGCGGCCTGCTCCGCACCCACCTGCGGGTAGTCGACGCGGATGCGCGAACCGCTGGGCACCTCCAGCCGCTCCGGCACGAGCTCGTCCAGCCGCGCCGCCTCCGGCCACGGCAGCAGGCCGCGCAGCTGATCGACGCCGATCGGCTTCGGCGACGTCTCCGCCATCGCCGCACCGAGCAATTCTTCCGCCCGACCGGCCAACCCGTCATCGCTCACATCGGGCCATGGGGAACCGATTTCGCGGTGGAGGAGGGCGAGGCGGCGTCGCAAAGCATCCGCCTCCTTGCCGAACCCGACGTGCGTGCGCAACGCCCCCGCGTCCTTCGCGAACAGCTCGCGCCACGCCCGCCGGCACTGCTCGGCATCAGGCGCCAGCGGGTGCGCGCCCAGCTCGATCGCGCCGAGCAGCTCGCGCCGACGGGCGGTGACCTTGGGTTTCGCGTCGGCATTGGGCTTTGCGACGCTAACCTCCACCCCTTCGCTCGCCAACCCCGCCGCGGCCCACAGTGCGAGATCGCGGGAGGCGGGGGCGGCGGCGCGGATGACGGCGCCCGCGCGGCCGGCGAGGCGGCCCCCGGCGCGGCCCACATCGGCGACGGCGAGCCAGTCATGGCCGCGCAGTTCCGGAGGGGCGGAGGCGGCGGTGCCGCCGGTGAAGAGATACTCGTCGGAGTTCGCCGAGCGCCTCTTGGCAATGCGATCCGGCCACGCCAGAGCTGTGACCAGCGCAATCGCGTCGGCCATGGAACGGGTGGGCACGGGGTCCGGCAGCGGCGGCATGGTCTCGGCGATGGCGGCGACGGCCGCGGAGTGGTCCTCGGCAAGGCGTTTGAGGCGTGAGGAGTCGGCGGCGGAGCGATTGCCGCCGCCCCGACCTCCCGCGCCGCCATCACGGCCGCCTGAGTTTCGGCCGCCGCCGGAGGTACGGGTGAGGTCGCCGCGGGGGGATTCGTCGAGAAGCGAGACCGCATCCGCCGCCCGCTTCGCACCGAGCACCGACGTGCCGGCCAGCAGCGCGCGGCCGAGACGCGGATCGACGGGCAGCCCCGCGAGAACCGTGCCCAGGTCGGTGATGTGGACGGTGGCGGCTGTGGCGGCGGTGGTGGTGTCGGTGGCGGCGGAGTCGTCGCCTGGATCGATGGCGCCGAGGGCGGCCAGCGTCGAGTGGGCGGCGGCGACGTGGCGGGGCGGGGGAGCATCGGGAAGCGGGAGGCCCACCGCGCCGGGCGTTCCCCACGCGGCGACGTCGAGCATGGCGCGGGTCAGGTCGGCCACCGCGATCTCCGGCGCCGGCCACGCATCGAGGCCGCCCCACTCGGATTCGCCGATGCACCGCACCGCCAGCCCCGGGCCCAATCGGGCGGCGCGGCCGGCGCGCTGTTCGGCCGATGACTTGGCGCACGACGTCGTGACCAGCCCAGACATCCCCCGGGCCAGATCCAGGCGCGGCCCGCGCGACAGGCACGCGTCGACGACGGCGCGCACCCCCGGCACCGTCAGCGACGACTCCGCGATGGCCGTGGACACGATGATCCGCCGCGGCCCCTCGGGAGAACCGCCGCGGACGACGCGATCCTGCTCGCCGGCGCGCAACTGGCCGTGGAGGGCGAGGACTTCCACGCCACGGCCATCGCCGCCGCTTTCGCTGCGGCTGCCGGCACCGCGGCTCGCACCGCTGCGCTCCTGGCCGCTTCCGCTGCCGAGCCCCATCTTCTGCAGGGCGCCGACGACATGCTCGACTTCGCGGACGCCGGGAACGAAGACGAGGACGTCGCCACGCCCGGGCGCATCGTCGAGCGCCTGCGCCGCCGTCCGCGCCACATGATCGAGGAAGTCCCACGTCACGCCGCGATGATCGAGCCGCGGCACCGGCGCCGGCGCCCACCGCATCTCCAAGGGATGGAGCACCGCATCCGCCGCGACGATCGGCGCCGGCGCGCCGGGCGCACCCAGCAGACCCGCGAACCGCGGTGCATCGACGGTGGCGGACATGGCGACGAGGGTGAGGTCGCTGCGAAGCTCCCGCAGATCCCGCAGCATGCCCAGCAGAATGTCCGAATCGAGGTTGCGCTCGTGGACCTCGTCGAGGACGACGGCGGAGACGCCGGGCAGGTCGCCGTCGCGAAGCAGTCGCCTGGTGATCACCCCGGGCGTGGCGAACTCCACCGATGTTTCCCGTGAAACCCTCCGATCGCCGCGCACGGTGTAGCCGACCGCGCCACCGAGCTCGACGCCCGCCAGCTCCGCCAACCGCCGCGCCGCCGCGCGCACCGCCACGCGCCGGGGAGCGGTGACGATGACGCGGCCGGGACGCGCACTTTCCCCCGCCCGCGCCGCCACATGATTGGCCACCACCGGCGGCACCACGGTCGTCTTGCCCGTGCCCGGCGGAGCCTGCACGACCGCGACGTTCCCTCCGCCCGCAGCGCCAGACTGAGAGCCGCCCGGCCCACCATCCAGGGCGGCGCCCAGATCGTCCGCGACCGCGGTGAAGGGGAGGCCCGCGCCGATGGAGGGGACGTCGAAAAGCAAGGAACCCGAGGAAGCCTGGCCGGTCATGGCCCCAAGCATGCCAGCCACCCTCCCCTCCACCGGGGGCCCGGGCCGGGGTGCGACGTTCACGGGCGAACGTAGTATCGGGGGGTGATGGACATCATCGACAGCCACTTCCACATCATCGGGGCCCGTGACCTGCAGCCGGACAAGGCTTTCGCGCCGCCCCCGTTCACCGTGGACCGGTACCTGCAGCTGACCGACCGCATGGCCGACGCCGACCGGTGGTCGCGCGTGGTCGGCGGCGTCGTCGTGGGCGGATCGTCGCAGACCCGCGAGGAAACGCTGGTCGAGGCCCTCGAGGAACTCGAGCTGGAGGCCCGCTCGCGCGGGTTTGGGCGCGAGGAGGGGCGCAATTTCGTGGGCATCATCACCGGCACCGCGGACCTGGGGGCCGACCGCGTGCTGGAGCTCGACGCGAAGGGCATCCGCGGGATCCGGTTCAACCTGTTCAAGGGCCAGGAGATCGCCGTCGGAGACTTGGAGAACCTCGCCCGCAAGGTCCACGACCTCGCCGGCTGGACCACGGAGGTGTACTTCGACGTCGCCACCCGCCCCGAGGTCGCCGATCTGCTGCCGGATCTGCCGGCGGTGGCCATCGACCATTTGGGCATGTCGGCGCAGGGCATCGACCGCGTCGTCGAGCTGGCCGCGGAGGGCGTGCAGGTCAAGGCCAGCGGTTTCGGCCGCCTGGAGTTCCCCGTCGCCGACGCGCTGGGCCGCATCCACGCCGCCAATCCGCGCGCGCTGATGTTCGGCACGGACCTGCCGGGCACTCACGCCGCGCGGCGGTTCGACCGCAGCGACGTCGACGTCATCCTCGACGTCCTCGGCGAGTGGGAGATGCCGCGCGTGATGCGCGACAACTCGCTGGCGTTCCACAAGTTCGACTAGCCGCGGGGGCCGGCTCGGACTGCCTCAGGCGAACCGGGGCGGGATCCGGGGCGCGGAGTAGAGTGCGCGGCATGCGGGATTTGAGTCGTTTCGCCTGGCTGTCGGTGGCCGCGGCCATCATCACCATCGTCATGAAGGTCGCCGGTTACCTGATCACCGGGTCCGTCGGTTTGCTTTCCGACGCCGCGGAATCGCTGGTCAACCTCGTTGCGGCGGTCGTCGCGCTGGTGGTGCTGAAGGTCATCGCCAAGCCCGCGGACAGTGACCACGAGTTCGGCCATTCCAAGGCCGAGTACTTCTCGGCGGGGCTGGAGGGGGCGATGATCCTCGTCGCCTCCGGCTTCATCATCGCCGCGTCGATCGGCCGGATGCTCGATCCGCAGCCGATCGAGAAGGTCGGCGTGGGCCTGCTGCTGGCGGTGGGCGCGTCGGTGGTCAACCTCGTGGTGGCGCTGATCCTGCTCAAGGCCGGCCGCGACCACAAGTCCATCACGCTGACCGCGGACGGCAAGCACCTGATGACCGACGTGTGGACCTCCGGCGGCGTCGTCCTCGGCGTGCTGCTGGTGTGGCTGACGCAGTGGTGGTGGCTCGACCCCGTCATCGCGCTGCTGGTGGCGCTGAACATCCTGTTTACCGGGTACAAGCTGCTCATGGAGGCCGGCGGCGGCCTGATGGACAAGGCCATGGACGCCCCCGACCGCGCCGACGTCGACCGCATCCTCGAATCCCACCGCGACCCCGCCCGCAACATCGACGTCCACGAGGTGCGCACCCGCGTCTCCGGCCGCCAGGAGTTCATCGAGTTCCACCTCCTCGTGCCCGGCAAATGGTCCGTCGAGCACGGCCACGACATCCTCCACGCCATGGAGGACGACCTCCGCGACCGCTTCCCCGGCGTCCACATCGCCTCGCATCTCGAGCCCATCGAAGACGAGCGGGCGTACGACGACGTCGACCTCTGACGGCCCCGCCGGCGGCCCCCGCCGAAACGCCCTGCGGCCCCTTCCCGGGGTGCGGGGCGGGCGACGCGGGGGAGGGGACGTCGCAAAGCAACCCCGTTGACCCGAATTGCGCGAAACCCCTGTGACCGGCTTCACCCGGCCATAGACTCGCGGGCGGAAACGGCCCACGACAGGCCACACGACTAAGCCACGCGCGCCCCGCCGCCACCGGGGCAGGGAAGGACGACATGTACCCCGAGACCAGCCCCCAGGAGTCCTCGCCCCGGCCCCGCCGGGACGTGATCATCCCCGCCGCCGACGGCCTGCTGCTGCGCGGCACCGCCTTCCGGCCGCAGGACGACCCCGAGGCGATCCGGGGCGTCATCACCGTCCACGGCGGCACCGGCGTGCCCGAGGGCTTCTACCACCGCTTCGCCGAATACGTGGCCAACCAGGGCTTCGCCGTGGTCACCTACGCCTACCGCGGCACCGGACGGTCCGGCATGAAGTCCGACCCGGAAAACGAGAGCATCCGCATGTCCGACTGGATCACCGAGGACGTCCGCGGCGTCATCGACTGGGCCCACGGCGAGTTCGACGGCGTGCCGCACTACGCCCTGGGCCACGCCGTCGGCGGCCACGGCATCGCCTACGCCGGCCCCGAGGGCACCTTCGACGCGGCGGCGCTGGTCAACTGCCGCGGCATGCGCATCTCCAAGGTGCCGTCGCTGGTGGGCAAGATCCGCGCGTTCACCCTGTTCAACATCATCGGCCCCATCTCCGCGACGCTGACCGGCCACATCCCCGCCTCCGGCTGGAAGCTGACGTCCGAGCCGCCGATCGGCGTCATGCGCCAGTGGGCGTCGTGGGCGCGGAAGAAGGACTACTTCTTCTCCGACGGCGAATTCGACTTCGACGCCCGCTTCGCCCGCGCGACGCAGCCATTCCTGTCCATCCGCATCCCCGACGACTACTGGACCGAGGAGTCCTCGGCCGACCTGATCACCGACCGCCTCACCGGGTCGGCGGGCGTGGAGAAGCGCGAGGCGCGCCCCGCCCGCGGCCAGGGCGTCGGCTACGGCGGGTACTTCCGCAAGGGCCACGAGAAGGAGTGGGACGAGCTCATCGAGTGGTTCGAGTCGAAGGTTTAGGCCCGAGCCGGGCGCGTGCTCGACGACGCCCGGCGTTTTCAGCTCGTCCGCCTCGCTAACCCACCTCGAATGGCTTAACCCACCCGTTAGAGCGGGTGGGTTAAGCCATTCGAGGTGGGTTAGGCGTTCGGGTGGCGGTGTCGGGACCGGCGTGGGGTCCGATGCCGGCGTGGGAGCCGGTTGGGGCGGCGGTGGGGCGCAGGTGCGGGGCGGTGTCGCCTGCCCGCGGAGTGGCTGGGGGCTACGCGGCGATTCGCCGGCTGCCCGTCCCTACTCCTCCCACAGTCCGGAGCAGCCGCGGCGCCAGGAGCCGGCGAGGTGGCCGTCGACCATGCCGATGGCCTCCATCAGCGCATGCGACGTCGTCGGCCCGACGAACCGGAAACCCCGCTTCTTCAGCGCCTTCGCCAGCGCGGCGGCCTCGGGGGACGTCGTCGGGACCTCGTCGGCGGTGGTCGGCCGCGGCGTCGCCGCCGGCATGTGGGACCAGATCAGCGCCGGGAGGCCGCGGGCGGGGGCGGGGAGGCCGGCACGTCGCAAAGCATCCCGGACATGGCCCGGCAGCTCGAAGCCGGCGTCGCGCAGCGTGACGACGGCCCGCGCATTCCCGATCGCCGCCTCGATCTTGGCGCGGTTGCGCACGATGCGGGCGTCGGCGAGGGCCGCGGCAATCTCGGCGTCGCCCATCGCGGCGACCCGGTCGGGATCGAAACCGTGGAAGACCTCGCGGAACGCCGGGCGCTTGGCCAGGATGACGTCCCACGACAGGCCCGACTGGAACGCCTCGAGGCTCAGGCGCTCGAAGAGGCCCGCCTCATCGACGATCGGCTCGCCCCACTCCGTGTCGTAATAGGCCAGCAGGCGCTCATTGCCCAGCGCCCACGGCGTGCGCGGGCGGCCATCGGGGCCGGGGAGGGGGCCGGGAGAAGGGCGGGCGTCGTCGTCGGGCATGCGCCGATGGTACGTGCGGGAGCCGCCCGCCTTCCCCCGCAAAGCCGCGCTCGGAGGAGTGCGCGGGCGTAAGCTGCGGTCATGCGATCTGACGCCTCCGACGCCCACGACGCGGACGCCACGGCCACCGTCGGCGGGCCGTCGCGCATGGATCTGAAGCCTCACGAGCCCGCGGGGGCGGCGGGGGCGGCGGCAGGAGCGGCGGGTGCGACCGCCGCGCCGCTGTCCTCGGATGAGCGGGAGGCGCGCCCGAACGTGCCGCTGCGCCGCCGCCGTCGCCCGCGCTTCGACCGCGGCCCGCGGCCGCTGCTGCGCGGCGTCCTCCACGAACGCTCGACGTGGGGATTCCTCGGTTCCGGCATCGCGCTGATCGTCGTGACCGCCGTCGACCATGGCGCGGGCATCGCAACGTGGATGTCCGCGCTGTACGTCCTGTGCCTCATCGGGTCGATGGGCGTTTCGGCGCTGTACCACCTGGGCCCGTGGCGCAGCGAGTCCGCGGTGCTCATGTGGCGCCGGGCCGACCACGCCATGATCGCCGTATTCATCGCGGGCACCTACGGCCCGGTGTCGGTGATGGCGCTGCCGCCCGAACGCGCCGCACTGCTGCTCGGATTGTGTTGGGCGGGTGCGTTGTTCGCGGTGCTGCTCAACGTCGTGTGGGTCAATCACCCCAGGTGGTTGGGGGTGTCGGTGTATCTGCTGCTGGGCTGGCTGGTCGTGTGGGAGATCCCGAATCTGTGGACCGGCCTCGGCCCGGCGGTGACCATTCTGCTCGGCGTCGGCGGTTTCATCTACACGCTCGGCGCGCTGGTCTACGCGTTGAAGTGGCCGAATCCGTCGCGCCGCTTCTTCGGCTTCCACGAGGTCTTCCACGCCGCGACGATCATCGCCGCGACGCTGCACCACATCGCAATCTGGCTGGCCGTCGCCGCGTAGCTTTCGCGCAGGTGCCGGGCGGACCGTCGCCGCGTAGCCCTCACCTAGGTGCCGGGCGGGCTACCGCGTAGCCGTCGCAAAGTGCACATTTTTCGGCCCCCGAAGAACGCGACCTGGGCTTTTGCGGAGCGCTGGTAGTACTTTGCGACGCCCCCGCCCCCGCGCACCTACCCTGAACCCATGGCTACGGCAGTGTTCGATTCCCCGCTCGGCCCGCTGGGGCTCGCGGCGTCGCCCCGCGGGCTGGTGGAGGTGTCGCTCCACGGCCGCGTCGCGCCGCATGGCCCGGAGGATGATCCGGACGCCCGCGCGATCCTCGACGAGGCCTCGCGCCAGCTCGCCGAGTATTTCGCCGGCGATCGTCGCGACTTCGACGTACCCCTCGACGTCGATCTGGGCGACGGTTTCCGGGGCCGCGCCCTCACCGCGCTTGCGGACGTCCCCTTCGGCGCGACCGTCACGTACGGCGGTCTGGCGGAGCTCGCGGGTTTCCCCAAGGCCGCGCGCGCCGCGGGCACCGCGTGCTCGACGAACCCGCTGGCCATGTTCATTCCGTGCCATCGGGTGGTGCCGGCGTCGGGTGGGATCGGCAAGTACGGGGGCGGAGAGTCGATGAAGCGCGCGCTGTTGGAGTTGGAGGGTGTCGTCGAGCGCCGTTCCTGAGGCTTCGCTTTTGCTTGACGACGCCCACCGCCCACTCCTCGGCGGGGTTTCGTGCCCTCAGGGTGCCAGTGAAAATCGCGACCTGGGGAAACGCAGTTATCGACGCGCCGTTGGTATCTCTGTGGCACGAGACCAGGAGGGCGGCGGCGAGGGTGGGCGAAATCTTGGTCGCGTGGGCGCTGGCGGGGCTGCAGGTTTGACGAGTGTGCGCTGGAGGGGCCGTGCCGCACACTCGTGGGCGCTGGCGGGGCTGCACATTTGACGAGTGTGCGCTGGAGGGGCCGTACCGCACACTCGTGGGGGTTGGGAACCGGCGCAGTCGGGGTCAGCGTGTGTTGACATGTCATCTACAGTGGTGTGCATGTCAGACCGCGCCACCGAAACCCAGACCGCACCCGCCGCGTTCCGCGACCAGTTCGCCGCCATGCTCCGCGGCCGCCGCGCCCACCGCGACTTCCTCCCCGAAGCGCTGCCGGAGGACGAGGTCGCCGACTTCCTGGACCTGGTCATGACCGCCCCGTCGGCGTTCAACATGCAGGCCCGCGCCATCGTCCGCGTGGAGGACCCCGACGTCCGCGCCGCCGTCCACGCCGCGGCCCGCAGCCAGCGCCAGGTCCTGGAGGCGCCGCTGATCCTCGCGTTCATCGCCGAGCCCGACGGCTGGGAGGACACGTTCGACGAGGTCGCCGCCCAGTACCTCGACTCGGGCCGCTGGGACGACGCCTTCGCGGCGGAGAAGCGCGGCAAGATCGCCGGCTTCCAGAAGGCCCGCCGCGACCTCGGCCATTCCCGCGAGTACGCCATCCGCGACGCGATGATCGCCGCGTCCTTCGCCATGCTCGCCGCCGAGGCCCGCGGCTGGGCCACTTCCCCGATGACCGGTTTCGACGAGGCCGCCCTGAAGCGGGCCCTCGGCGCCGACGATGCCGCCCGCGACGTCTCGGTCGCGCTGTTGCTCGCGGTGGGCCGCCCGGCCGGCGCGCCCAAGGATCCGGGCCGGCTGCCGCTGGAGCGCCGGGTCTACGTCGACAGGTACCCGCTCTAAAAAGAGGCTTTACGACGGATGGCGGGGGCGCGGTCCGTCGTCAAGCAATCGTTTACCGGGACAACTCCGCGGCCAGCTCGACGGCCTGGCGGATGGCGCGCTTGGCGTCGAGCTCCGCGGCGACGTCGGCGCCGCCGATGACGTGGATGCGGGGATCCTGCGCACCCGCGCCCAGGCCCGACCGATCGGACTCCTGGCCGGTGCAGACGATGACGTTGTCGACGCCGAGGACCCGCGACTCGCCATCGACCGTGATGTGCAGGCCGTCGTCGTCGATGCGGTCGTAGGTGACGCCGACGTACTGGTGGACGCCGGCCTTCTTCAGCTCCGCGCGGTGCACCCAGCCCGTGGTCTTGCCCAGGCCCTTGCCGATCGACGACTCCTTGCGCTGCAGCAGATGCACCTCGCGCAGGGGCTTCTCGTTCTCCGGCTTGCCCACGCCGCCCGGCACGTCGGCGGGATCGACGACGCCCCACGCGCGGCGCCACTCCTCCAGCGACTGGTTCGGCTCGCGGGTCAGGTACTCGGCGACGTCGACGCCGATGCCGCCGGCGCCGATGACCGCCACCGTCGCCCCGGCGGTGCGGCGGCCCGACAGCAGATCGTCGTAGGGGATCACCGACTCGTGGTCGATGCCCGGGATCTCCGGGATGCGCGGGACCACGCCGGCCGAATAGACGATGTGGTCGAAGGGGCGCGCGACCTCGTCGACGGGGCTCGGGGAGGACGTGGCGCCGGAGTCGGATCCGGCGGAATCGGAGCCGGCGGTGTCGTCGTAAAGCTGGTCCGCCGTGGCGCGATGGCCCAAATGCACCGGGACGCCGAGGACCTCCAGGCGGCGGGAGAAGAAGCGCAGCGTGTGGGCGTACTCCTCCTTGCCGGGGATGGCGGCGGCCATGCGGAACTGGCCGCCGATGGCGTCGGAGGCCTCGAAAACCTCGACGTCGTGCCCGCGGACGGCGGCGGCTTCCGCGAAGGCCAGGCCCGCGACGCCCGCGCCGATGACCGCCACCCGCCGCGGGGTGGCCGCGGGACGCGGGGTGAGCTCCAGCTCGCGGCCGGCGACCGGGTTGACCAGGCAGGAAACCTTCTTGTTGGCGAAGGTGTGGTCCAGGCAGGCCTGGTTGCAGGCGATGCAGGTGTTGATCTCGTCGGCGCGGCCATCGCGGGCCTTGTTCACGAAATCCGGGTCGGCGAGCATCTGCCGGGCCAGCGACACCATGTCGGCCTTGCCGGAGGCGAGGATGTCCTCGGCCACGCCCGGATCGTTGATGCGGTTCGACGCGCAGACGGGGACGTCGACGGCGGCCTTGAGCCGGCCGGTCAGGTCGGCGAACGCGGCGCGCGGCACGGAGGTGACGATGGTGGGCACCCGCGCCTCGTGCCAGCCGATGCCCGTGTTGAGCAGATCGACGCCGGCATCGACCAGGCGGCCGGCGAGCTCCTCGGTCTCCGCCCACGTCTGGCCGTCGGCGACGAGGTCCTGCAGCGAGATGCGGTACTGCAGCATGAGGTCGTCGCCGACCTCGGCGCGGATGCGGCGGACGATCTCGATGGGCAGCGACATCCGCCGCCGCGCCGACCCGCCCCACTCGTCGGTGCGGCGGTTGGTCGGCCGCGCCAGGAACTGGTTGAGCAGGTAGCCCTCCGAGCCCATGATCTCGATGCCGTCGTAGCCGGCGCGCCGGGCCAGCTTCGCCGACCGGACGTAGGCGCGGATGGTGCGCTCGACGTCGAAGCCGGACATGCGGCGGGCCTTGAACGGGGTGATCGGCGACTGCGACGTCTCCGCCGAGCGGATGAACGGGTGGTAGCCGTAGCGGCCGGCGTGGAGGATCTGCAGCACCACGTGCGAGCCGTGGGCGTGGACGGCGTCGGTGACGCGGCGGTGGTTGTCGGCCATGCGCTTGGACGCCATCATTGAGCCGCCGGGCAGCAGCCAGCCCTCGACGTTGGGGGCGTAGCCGCCGGTGACCAGCAGTGCGGCGCCGCCTTCGGCGCGGCGGGCGAGGTAGGCGGCGAGCTTGGGCAGGTCGCGGGTGCGTTCCTCGAAGCCGGTGTGCATCGAGCCCATCATGACGCGGTTGCGCAGCGTCAGAGTGCCGGCCTGGATGGGCGACAGCAGGGTGGGGTACGCGGAGGTCGTCTCGGGGCTGGACGAGGTGGTGGACATGTATGCGAGTATCCCAGCTTCGCGGTCCGGTGTGGCGCGTATCACGGAATCGGGCGGGTCCGGGGGCGGGCCTATCATCGTGGGATGGCAGATCACCTTCCACCGTCGCGACACGACCCGCTGCGGCTGCTGATCGGCTCGAAGTTCCCGGGCCGCCGCTGGCCGGGGGCGGCGCGGGCGGCGATCGCGCTGTTCGTGCCGGCGCTGCTGGCGTGGGGGTCGGGGCACGCCGACGCGATGCTGCTCATCGCCTCGGGCGCGTGCGCGGTCATCTACGGCGAGGGCCACGGTTACCGGGCGCGCGCGAAGGTCATCGCGGTGGCCGGTGCGGTGCTGGTTGCGGGCGCGTTCCTGGGGTCGTTGACGGGGCATTGGGTCTACGGGGCGATCGGGGAGTCGGGGGCGCGGTGGCCGCTTTTGGGCACGGTCGCCTTCGCGTCCTGCTTTGCGACGCTGCTCGTCTACCTGACCAACGCCCTGCGCCTGCCGCCGCCGGGGGCGTTTTTCTTCGTCATGGTCGCCGGTGCCGTGACCTTGACGGGGCGTTCCGGTGTGCCGCCGGCGACGGTGGCGGGCCTGGTCGGCCTGGGTGCGCTGTCGGCGCTGGTGGTGGGCATGTCCGGGGCGCTCGTCGATCGGATGGCGCCGGAGCGCGATGCCGTCGCCGGGGCGGAGCGGGCCGTCGCGGAGTTCGCCGCGTCGCCGTCGGATCCGGGCCGGCGGCACCGGGCGTCGTCGGCGCTGCATGCGGCCTGGGCGGCGCTTCACGACGCCGACGCCGTCCGTGGAGGAGTCGTCCTCGACGGTCCCCGCCGGGAATTGGCGCAGCGTGCGATGGCCATGCGCGAGACGATGGTCCGCCTCGTCGGCGATGGGCGGGGCAGTTCTGGGCAGGGCAGTGCTGGCCGGGACACCGATGTGCGGGGCAGTGATGGCCGGGACACTGATGTGCGGGACAGTGCTGAGCAGGGCATTGCGGAGAGTGCCGAGGCGGAGTCGGCCCGCCCGCACACGGCGATGGCGCCGCTGGCCAGGCCGTCGTGGCGCTACCGGATCATGCGCTCGGCGGGGCTGCGGTCGCATGCCGGGGTCGCGGCGACGCGGGTGGCCGTCGCGTCGGTGGTGGTGGGCACCGCTTCGGTGGCCATGGGATTGACCAGGCCGGACTGGGCGATCGTCTCGGCGGTGATGGTGCTGCAGAAGGGCCCGGACCGGATCTCCGGATCCGTGCGCGGGCTGCACCGGTTCCTCGGCTCCATCGCCGGCGTGCTGCTGTTCGCGGCCGTCCACGCGGTGCAGCCGGGGCCGGTCGGGGTGCTGCTGGTGCTGATGGTCTGCCAGTTCTTCGCCGAGGTCTTCGTCCCCCGCAACTACGCCCTGACCTGCGTGGCTACGACCCCGCTGGCGCTGCTGCTGGGCGATTCGCTGTCGGACCCGCTGGGGGAGACGGTGCTGTCGCGCCTGGCGGAGGTCGCCGTCGGCTGCGGCGCGGCGATCGTGGTGCTGTGGGTGCTGCTGCCGAGGGGCGCGGCGGTGGTGCTGCGCACGACCGGGCGGCGGGTGCTGCGCGCGGCCGTCGAGCTGGAGGCCGCGCGCGATGCGGCGCCGGGGGAGGGGGCCGGGACCGGGACCGGAACCGGAGCCGCGACCGGCGCCGACGAGATCCTGCAGCGCCGGCGGGACCTTCAGTTCGAGCTGCACGGCAATCAGTACGCCGCCGAGGACGCCGCCCATGATCTGCCGGAGTGGACGGCGCGGATGTGGCCGCGGCACCTGGAGATCCAGGCGCGGGGCTACGCCGCATTGTCGAGCCGCCGGTAATCGCGCCGCCGGTTAATCCCTCACAGGCGGTCCCGCCGCCGGTAACCTCGTCCTGGAGAAACGCGCCCGGAGGAGGCGCACGAGGAGGCATCCCGCGTGAGGCAGCGAAAGACGATCCGCAACCGCCGCAGCATGTTGAAGCTGCTGGGGTTGGCGGCCGTGGGTGCCACGGCGGGGGTCGTCACGGGTCGGGTCATCGACGTCGCCGGCAACGGTGAAGGCGCCGGAGCAGGCGGGGCCGACGGTGCGGGCGGAACGGCCGGAACCTCCGCCGGAAACTCAGCAGGTTCGGCCGCGATGTCCGGGCGGTCGCAGCCGCCGTCCATCACCCGCGCGCCGGACATGCGCCCGGTGCTGCTGGATTCGGCGTCGCCGTCCCGGCTGCGCATGGCCTACGGCCCGGACCCTCGGCAGTTCGGCGATCTCCACCTGCCGCCGGAGCTCGTCGAGGGCGCGCCCGATGAGCTGCCACCCGCCGCGTCGCGCCCGATCCCGTTGGTCGTCATGATCCACGGCGGCGGCTGGATGGACTCCTCGACCCTCGACAACGCCTCGCACCAGGCGGACGACCTCGCCGCGGCCGGCGTGGCGGTGTGGAACATCGAGTACCGCGGCACGGGCGGCGCCGGCGGCTGGCCGCGGACGTACCAGGACGTCGCCGCCGCCATCGACGCCATCCCGCACGTGGCCGGGCTGTCCACGGTCCCGCTGGATCTGGGCCGCGTCGCGGTGACGGGGGTCAGCGCCGGCGGCAGCCTGGCGGCGTGGGCGGCCAACAGGTCCGCGCTTCCCGACGGCGCGCCGGGCGCAGATCCCGTCCTGCCCATCCGCAATTGCGTGGCCATGTGCGGCGTCTACGACCTCGCCCGCGCCTTCCGCTGGGGCGATCCCTTCATCCGCCCGCTGCTCGGCGGCACGCCCGAGCAGTTCCCGGACCGCTACCGCCACACCGGGCCCATCGCCCGTTTCGCGCCGGGCGTGCGCACCGTCATCCTCCACGGGCGCAACGACACCGTCGTCGAGGTCCAGCAGGCCATCTCCTATGAGGCGGCGGCGCGGCGGGCGCGCCGGCCCGTCGTCATGCGTCTTTTCGACGACGCCTCCCACGGTTCCTGGGGCGACCTCGCGGGCCCGCAGTGGCGCGCCGCGAAGGACGCGCTGCTGGGGCTGCTGCGCTGACGCTGTCGGCGGCCGTGAGTGGTCGTGGACGGCACCGGAATCGAACATCGATCAAGTGCGGGGGTGGGCCCGCGGCCGCGCAGTGCCCCGGACCATCACATTTCGCCGACGAAGGTTTATAGGCGTTGGGGTTGATCCGCGCAGGCGCACCCTCATTTGGATGTACCCTCGGCAGCGAGATGCCCGTACGGGCATAGCACCCCGCCGTAGCCGCCGTTTCCGGTCCCCGCCGACCCGCCGACCCGCAGTCGGAGCGGGCCCGGCCGACCCCCGTATCCGAGGATCGAACCATGAAACCCACCGTCGCCCGACGGTTCATCGACGCCACCCCGACCTGGTACGGGTGGCTGCTGACCATCAACGCCCTGGTCGCACTGGCCTTCAGCCTCGTGCCCGCCTGGCGCGGGCCGCTGCTCAACCTGCGGATCATCCTGGACACCGTGCTGCTGCCGGTGCCCGAAACGTCGCTGGCCTGGGCGGTGTCGCTGCTGCTGCTCGCCGGCGGGATCTTCGCCCGCAAACGCCTGGCCTGGTGGATCGCGGTGGTCATGACCGTGGTGGTCATCGCCATGAACGCCTACATCCTGGGCCTGTGGTGGGCGGATTCGCCGATGGTCGACGACATCGAGATCGTCGGTCTGTTCGCGCTGGGGATGCTCATCCAGTCGGCGATCCTGCTGGCCGTGGTCCTGGCGCACCGGCAGTTCCGCGCGCGCGTCCGGCCCGGCGCCATCTGGCGGGCGCTGGCCGCGTGGGCCATCGGCGCCGTCATCGCCGTGCTGGCCGGCTGGGCGCTGGTCTCCGCCTTCCCCGGTGGCGGCCGCAGCGCCGCGCTGCCCGAGGCCGAGCGCTTCTGGTGGGCGCTGAACAAGACCGTCGGCCTGGCGCTCGTCGACGCCCGCGCGTTCACCGGGCGGCCGCCGACGTGGGTCGACGTGGTGCTCGGCGTCTTCGGCGCCGTGGTCATCGTCGTCGCCGTCTACGTGCTGCTGCGCTCCCAGTCGGGCCGCAATGCGCTGACCTCCGACGATGAGACCGCCCTGCGCGCGCTGCTCGCCCGCTGGGGCGACGACGACTCCCTGGGCTACTTCGCCACCCGCCGCGACAAGTCCGTGGTCTACGCCGGCTCCGGCCTGGCCGCGGTGACCTACCGCGTGGAGGTCGGCGTCGCGCTGGCCTCCGGCGACCCCGTCGGCGACCCCGACGAGTGGGACGCCGCCATCGCCGCCTTCCTGTCGCGCGCCGAGGAATTCGGCTGGGTGCCTGCGGTGATGGGCGCCTCCGGCGAAGGCGCCCGCGCCTACCGCCGCCACGGGCTGATGGAGTTCCACCTCGGCGACGAGGCCGTGCTGGACACCTCGACGTTCCGCCTGACCGGCCCGGAGCGCAAGGCCATCCGCCAGGCCGTCCAGCGCGCCCGCAACGCCGGGGCCACCGTGCGCATCCGCCGCCACGGCGACCTGTCCGCCGAGGAGCTCGCCGCCGTGTCCGACGACGCGGACGCCTGGCGCGACACCACCGACGAGCGCGGCTTCTCCATGGCCCTGGGCCGCCTGGGCGACCCCGCCGACGCCGACTGCCTGCTGGTGGAAACGCTCGTCGACGGCCGCCGCGTCGCCCTGCTCAGCTTCTCCCCGTGGGGCCGCACCGGCGCCTCCCTCGACCTGATGCGCCGCTCGCCCGACGCCCCCAACGGCAGCGTGGAGCTGATGGTCTCCGAGCTGTGCCGCGAGGGCGAGGACGTCGGCGTCGGCCGCATCAGCCTCAACTTCGCCGTATTCCGCGAGGTCTTCGCCTCGGAGGAGGAGCTCGGCGTCGGCCCCGTGCGCCGCACCTGGCGCCTGCTGCTGGTCTTCCTGTCGCGGTTCTGGCAGATGGAGACCCTCTACCGCTCCAACGACCGCTACGGCCCCGAGTGGCGCCCGCGTTACCTCTGCTACGAGTCGCCCCGCTCCGTCGGCCGCGTCGCCGTGGCCTCCGGCATCGCCGAGGGCTTCATCCCGTGGCCCACGTGGTCGGCGCTGCGCGACTTCACCGGCACCGTCGACCGCACCCCGGGCGCCGTCGCCGCCTACGCCGCCGTCCCCGAGATCCTGGCAGGCATGACCCGGCTGCCCGAGCGCCGCGTCCCCGAGCAGACCGGCGTGCGCATCGGCGCCGCCCGCCGCATGAAGGACGAGGGCGTCGATCCGTGGACGGTGGGCAATGCCCCCGCGGATTCGTGTGCGGACGTCGCTCCGGCGGCCGTCGGAAAGCAACTGTCCATCGCCGGTCGCGTGATGGCCCGCCGCGACTTCGGCGGCGTCGTGTTCCTGCGCGTGCGCGACTTCCGCGGCGAATGCCAGGTGCTGCTCGAGCGCGATCGCGCGGAGAGCTTCGACCGCCTCGGCGACATCGACCTGGCCGACCTCGTCTTCGTCGAGGGCGAGCGCGGCACCTCGCGCAACGGCGAACCGTCGCTGATGGGCGCGCGCTGGGCCATCGAGGCCAAGTCGCTGCACCCGCTGCCCGACAAGGTCCACGGCCTGCGCGACCCCGAGGCCCGCGCCCGCAACCGCCACGTCGACCTCGCCGTCGGCGACGACTCGCGGCGCGTGCTCAAGGCCCGGTCGGCGGTGCTGGGGTCGCTGCGCCAGTCGCTGGGCGGCGATGGCTTCCTCGAGGTCGAGACCCCCATCCTGCAGCGCGTGCACGGCGGCGCCAACGCGCGGCCGTTCGTCACGCACATCAACGCCTACGACATGGACCTGTACCTGCGCATCGCGCCGGAGCTCTACCTCAAGCGCCTGATGTGCGGCGGCATCGACCGCGTCTTCGAGCTGGGCCGGGTGTTCCGCAACGAGGGCGTCGACGCGACGCACAACCCGGAGTTCACCATCCTCGAGGCGTACGCGGCCCACGACGACTACGAGACCATGCGGCTGCGCTGCCAGAAGATGATCCAGGACGCGGCGATCGCGGCCAACGGCGAGTGCGTGGTGCGCGACCCGGAGGGCAACCTCGTCGACATCTCGGGCGACTGGCCGGTCAAGACCCTGTTCGGCGCCGTCACCGAGGCGATCCGTGCGGCGGGCATCGAGGTCCCCGATCTCGACGGCCGCACCCCGGAGGCCGACCTGCGCGCCCTGTGCGAGCGGCTGGACATCCCCGCCCGCGCCGACTGGGATTCCGGGCAGATCGCGTTGGAGATGTACGAGCACCTCGTCGAGGGCCAGACCACCTTCCCGACCTTCTACACCGACTTCCCGCTGTCGGTGTCGCCGCTGACCCGCACGCACCGCACCGATCCGACGGTGACGGAGCGCTGGGACCTCGTGGCGTGGGGCGTCGAGCTGGGCACCGCCTACACCGAGCTGACGGATCCGCTGGACCAGCGCGCCCGCCTGGAGGCGCAGTCCTTCGCGGCCGCCGGCGGTGATCCGGAGGCGATGCAGGTCGACGAGGAGTTCCTGCGCGCCCTCGAGTTCGGCATGCCCCCGGCCGGTGGTCTGGGCATGGGCGTCGATCGCGTGGTCATGCTGATCACGGGCGCGACCATCCGCGAGTCGCTGGCGTTCCCGTTCGTCCGCGACGAGAAGTGAGCCCGCGCCGATGAGCCCCCGCACGCCCGCGGGTCTGCCGCCGTCGCCGCCGCTGCGCGCGGGCGCTCCGGCGGTGGTGCTGGCCGGTGGGGTGGGGGTCCCGGCGAGGAAGTGGGCCGGGGTCGTCGCCGGCCTCGAACGGCCCTTGCTTGACGACGCCCACGCCCCCTCATCCGCCCCCATCTCCTGGATCGCCGTGGAGCGGCCCGGGCTGGGACGGCGGCGTGGGCACCGGCTCGGCGACGTGCCGGAGTTCGCCGATGAAGTCGCCCGCATCGTCCACGAGCTGCGCCGGTGCCGTGATGCAGGGGCGTCGCCGGTGGTCCTCGCGGCGCATTCGGCGGCGGGGTTCCTGGCGGAGGCGGCGGTGCGGGCCAATCCCGGGCTGGTCGATGGCGTGCTGCTCATCGACGTCTCCGTCGTCGAGGACGCCGGCCGCCCGTTTGCGCCGTATGAGACGGTGTCGCACGTCGTCGGCCTGGTGTCGGAGCCGCTGGTGCGCCGCGCGGTGCCGGGGATGCGGCGCGGTGAATTGCCGTCGCTTCTGCTGGAGAACGCCGTCTTCGGCCGGTGGGCCCGTGAACTGCGGGAATTGCGGGACCTGCGGCCCGGGGACACTGCTCCAGTCACCGGCGCGGTTTCGGCCAACAGCACCGATCCGGCGGAAAAGTGCGTCACGGCGGTCACCGACGTCGTTGCCGTGCCGAAGCGGGTGCTGTGGCGGGCGGGTTCCGATGCCGATGCCGCGTCGGATGTCAGCGCCGAGTTCGTCGCCGACCTTCCGGGCCGCGCCGCCCATTTGCGCACGTGGAGGGGCCTCGCGGGCGGTGCGGACTCGCTCCGAGAAGTGATCCTCGCGCCGTGCCCCCACATGGTGATGAGCCACCGCCCCGACGACGTCGCCTCCGAAATCCGCGCGCTGATCGCCCGCACCTCCGCGACCGGCCGAGACTCCGGCCCCGCCGCTCCGGGGGCCTCATGACGGGCACCCGCCATGAGGGGAGGGGAGGGCCGAGAGTGGGGAGGCGGACCGTCGTCAAGCTCATGGGCCTGGCCGCCGGCGGCGCCGTCCTCGGGAGCCTGGCCGGATGCGACGCCCCGCGCTGGGCTTCGGCGAAGGACGCCGGCGCGGCCGGGGCGACGCGGCACTCCTACGGGTGGCACGAACGGCAGGTCGGGGACCTGTTTCTGCCGCCCGACACCGAAACCGGCGCGCTGCCGCTGGCCGTGATGATCCACGGCGGCGGCTGGTCGGGCTTCTCCACCGCCGCGTCGACCGGGCACATGGCCGCGGACCTGGCCAAGCGCGGCATCGCGGTGTGGAACATCGAATACCGCGGCTCCGGCGGCGGCCACGGCGGCGGCTGGCCGCACACGTACGTCGATGTGGCGGCGGCGATGGACTACATCCCGAAGCTCGCGGGGCAGGCCGGCGTGGACATCGACCTCGACCGCGTCACCGTCACCGGCGTCAGCGCCGGCGGCAACCTCGCCGCGTGGGCCGCGGGCCGCGCGACCCTGCCGCCCGAGGTCCCCGGCTCGCGCCCGCTGTTCCCCCTGCGCAATTGCGTGGCCATCTGCGGTGTCTACGACCTGGCCATGGCGTTCCGCGCCGGCGACAAGCACATCGTGCCGCTGTTGGGCGGCCCGCCCGAGCAGTACCCCGACCGCTACCGCGACGCCTCGCCCGTCCATCACATCGACCCCGGCGTGCGGCTGACGGTGCTCCACGGCCGCAATGACAGCGTCGTGTCCGTCGAGCAGGCCACCGCCTACGCCGACGCCGCCCGCGCCGCCGGAAACCCCGTGGACCTGCGGATCCTCCACGACGCCGACCACGGCTCCTGGGGCAAGGTCCGCGACGTCCAGTGGGGCATGGCCAAAAACGCCATCGCCGCGCAGCTCGGCGTCGGCGGCTGAGCGCCGGGCCCGGGGCGTTACCCTTCCCCCATGACCGTCACCTCCTTCGCCGCGCTGATCGGCGTCTGGTTCGCCGCGATCTGCTCGCCGGGGCCGGATCTGCTGTGCCTGGCGCGCATCGCCACGCGGTCGCGGGCGCGGGGTTTGGCGGCCGCGGCGGGCATAGTCGCGGGCATCGTGGTGTGGCTGGTGCTCACGCTCGCGGGTCTGGGCGCGCTGCTCGCCGCCGCCCCGCCGCTGCTGGCGGCCCTGCAGATCGCCGGTGGCGCGTACCTGCTCTGGCTCGGCTTCTCCGCCTTGCGGGCGGGCGTGCGGCAGCTGCGGTCCCCGTCCCCGCACGTACTTGACGACGCCTCCCTCCCCTCCCTCCGCCCCCTCCCCGGCGTGCGCGGTGCGTTCCTCCAGGGGCTGTTCACGAACCTGTCCAACCCCAAGGCGGTGATCTTCTTCGGGGCGGTGTTCACCAGGTTCATCACCCCGGGGATGGGGTTCGCGCCGCAGCTGCTCATCGTCGTGGTGCTCGCCGCCTGCGCCATCGCGTGGTTCGGCTGCGTTGCCTGGGGCCTGGGCCTGCGGCGATTCGCCGAGAAGCTCCACCGCGCCGGGCCATGGATCGACGCCGTCTCCGGTGCCGTGTTCGTAGTGCTGGCCATTGCCGTCATCGCCGAGGGCGTCACCTCGCTCTGACGGCGGATGGGGTGGGCGTGGTCGTCGTCAAGCAACTGCCGGACCCGCACCCGCCAACGCTGGTAGGAACGACGTGAAGCCCGTTCCGGCGCAACCCGGACCGGACCGACGACACGCAGCACGAACCAGCAGCACGAATCAGCAGGAGGACAACATGGGCAACCCCGTCGCAGTGGTCACCGGGGCATCCTCGGGAATCGGCGCCGCCACCGCCACCGCACTCGCCGCCGCCGGATACGACGTCGTGCTCGGCGCGCGGCGCGTGGACAAGCTCGGCGAGGTCGCCCGGCGCATCGCCGACGCCGGCGGCACCGCCACCGTCATGGAACTCGACGTCACCGACCAAGCCGCCGTCGACGCCCTGGCCGCCGAGGTGCGCACGTGCGACGTGCTGGTCAACAACGCCGGCGGGGCACTGGGCATGGAGTCCGTCGAAGGCGCCGTCGAAGACAAGTGGCGCTGGATGTACGAGGTCAACGTCCTGGGCACCCTGCGCGTCACCCGCGCGCTGCTGCCCGCGCTCAAGGCCGCCAAGGGCGCCGTGATCACCATCGGCTCCATCGCCGCCCGCCAGAACTATCCCGGCGGCGCCGGCTACAACGCCGCCAAGCACGGCGAGCGCGCGCTGACCGAGGTGCTGCGCCAGGAGATCGCCGCCGACGGCGTCCGCGTCACCGAGATCGACCCCGGGCGCGTGCACACCGACTTCTCTCTCGTGCGTTTCGACGGCGACGCCGCCAAGGCCGACCGCGTCTACGACGGCGTCGAGTCGCTGACCGCCGACGACGTCGCCGACGTGATCACCTTCGTGGCCACCCGCCCCGCGCACGTCAACATCGACTTCCTGCAGATCACCCCCATCGACCAGGCCGGCAGCGCCGCGCCGAAGCCGGTGAAGTAGGCGTGGGCGCGAACGTGGGAGGCGCGGCGGCGCGGTCCGGCGGGCGCCCGATTGCGCTGGTGACGGGGGCGTCGCGAGGCATCGGCCGCGCCATCGCCCTCGACCTCGGCCGCGACCACCACGTGCTCGTCGGCGCGACGACCGAGGAGGGCGCGACGGCCGTTGTCGCCGAGCTGCCGTCCGCCGAGGCGTTCGTCGCCGACGTCACCGACCCCGGGGCGCTGTCCGCCGCGATCGAGGCGGCGGGGCTGGGTGCCGGTGGCGGCGCGGGCGCCGGCGAGGTGCGAGGCGAGGCCGGCGGGGCGGAGGGAGAAGGCGGCGGTGCCGACGCTGCCCCGCACCTCGATGTGCTCGTCCATTCCGCGGGCATCTGGGCGAAGAGCACCGTCGCCGACGCCGATCGCGACGAGTGGTCGCGCCTGCTCGACATCAACGTCGTCTCCGTCGTCGATCTGACCCGCCGCCTGCTGCCCGCACTGCGAGCGGCGCGGGGCACCGTCGTGGCCATCAACTCCGGGTCCGGGTACAAGTCGGGGCCGGGCCTTGGCCTGTACTCGGCGTCGAAGTTCGCGCTGCGCGCCATCACCGACGCTCTTCGCGAGGAGGAGCGCGACAGCATCCGCGTCTCCTCCGTCCACCCGGGTCGCGTGGACACCGACATGCAGGTGCAGATCATGGGCGCCGACGGTTACGACGGCTCCAGGTACGTCCACGTCGATTCGATCGCGTCCGCCGTGCGCCTGTGCGTCGACGCGACGGAAGACTGCATCGTGGAGGAAGTCACCGTCCGCCCCCGCAAGTAGCGCGCGAGTGGTCGATGGCGCCACCCACGCGCCAGATACCTACGTTTCGGCCAGATACTCACGTTTGAACGTAGGTACCTGGCCGAAACGTAGGTATCTGGCCGGCGGGGGAGGCCAAAAAGTCGCGGGGGAGGCCGGAACGTAGGTATCTGGCCGGCGGGGAGGCCAAAAAGACGCGGGGTGGACAGTTAGACGTGGTCGACCACGTCTAACCGTCCAC